>CAMKDG010000011.1 GCA_946411205.1 uncultured Desulfotomaculum sp. | reverse complement strand
TTCTTAGTGAGCTTATTCACTTCAACAGCCTTTGCTGGCGAAATGCAAAAATCTCTCTTGGAAAAGGTCCAGCAACCAGAAAAACAGTTAACTAAAGCTGAATTTGTGTCCTTGCTAGCTCGGGCTGCTGAATTGCCAACTCCCGGCAAAAGCGTAACCCTTCCTGCGGAAGTGCCCGCGGATGCCTGGTATGCCGCTGATTTAAAAGCTGCCTTAGCTGCCGGTATCTACAACGGTGCAACTCCTGAGCAGTCCCTTACCAAAGCCCAAGCTGTTACCTTTATTTCCCGGGTATTGGGTACTCCCAATGAAGCGGCCCCTGGAGTAGCTGCCCCTGACTCTGCTAAAAACCACTGGTCCTTCGTTCCCTACTCCTGGTTATTAAAAGATGGTATTGTGAATACTGCATTTAACCTTGAAGAAGGCCTCACCGGTGCTGAAGCTGCTTCATTGCTAGAAAAAACTTTTGGTACAGCGAAAGAAGCCAAGGCCATCGCAGAACAAAGTCAGGCTGCCCAACTTGAAATTAAAACTCTGCGTACCAACGGCGATATCAGTATGAACATCCAGGCAAATCCTGCGGTACCCGCCCAAGATATACCGGCCAATCTCGGTATGAAGGCAACCTTTGCTCAAGAAGTAAACTATGATCAGGGATTCTTCCAGAAGTTTTCCATGACCATGACAGGTCTGCCTGTGCCTCCGGTAGAAATGGAGCAATATATCGTAAGCCAAGGTTTATACATGAAAATGCCAAATCCTCAGACCGGCCAAGCCGCTTGGCTCAAAATGCCTGCAGGAGCATTCCCCGACATAACCGAAATGATGAAGCAACAATCAAAATTTATGCAAATGCCCAAGGAATTGGACCAGTACTTCCACTATCGTTTGGTAGGGGAAGAGAAGATTGGTGATAAAGCCTATCACAAGCTGTCTTTCTACGGTCATGTTCCCGATTTAGGCCAATTCATGAAACTAATCGGTGGCCAGATGGGCATTACACCAGAAGTAATGAAGAACCTCGAACAATCGGGTCAATTAATTAAAAGTCTCCATGTAACAGGTACCATGATCATCGAAAAAGACAGCAACCTACTCGAAAAGCAAAATATGAACATGTTTATTACCATGGCAGATCAGTTTGAGGGTCAACCCATTCCCTTTAAATCTTTCTCTGGTAACTTTAACTTCACCTTTAAGGACTACGGTTCCCAGATAGAGATTATCTTACCTGCAGAAGCTGAAAAGGCCCAAGAACTTCCGGTTCCTGCCACTCAATCTAAAAGTTCTCTAACTAACTAATTTAAAAATGGATAGTCGGTTCCATTTTAGACCCCTAAGCTGTAACCACAGCTTAGGGGTTCTTAAATTATTCCCTGTTTTTTGTGGCTAAGGCCAACCGGCTTATGATAAACTGGGATAACGGAATTCTTACCGGAGGTGGTTTGTTTGAACCAAGAAAATACCCCTTCACTAGAACAATTTCTTTTGGTTGCCTTACTTGATATTTACCGCGGACTAGAGGTACGATTACCGGCAGAGCTTGACCGGAACATCCAAAGCAACTTGTTGAAGGATGTGCTCTCTTCGGCCATTCCTTTTGCTGAGAGTGATGAGAGCAGAAGACTGATTAGTGATGAGTTATTCCGCTGTGCTAAAGAGGGTTGTACTCTGCAGGAACAAAGGGATGTCATTGTTAGACAAAGCCCTGATGTAATCAATGCCAAAGCCGTGGCCGCCTCTCACCTGTTAAAGATTGTCAATAAGGAAAGAAATATGTCCTAAAGCAAAAGAGACACCTGCACAAATGCAAGTGTCTCTCTTGTTTACTAGCCGTTAAATTCTTGTACGTACATTTTACCGTAAGGGCCACCACTTAAAACACCGATACCAACTTTCGTGTAGTTAGGATTTAGGATGTTTTTTCTATGACCGTCTGAATTCATTAGGTTGGTATGAGCAGTATTGACATCCGGAGCTCCGGCTAAGTTCTCACCGGCATAGCGATAAGAAATACCGTTACTTTTCATTTGATCAAAGGGAGAACCATAGGTGGGGGACTGGTGGCTAAAATAATTGTTGTCAATCATATCCTTAGCTTTGTCCCGAGCTACCTTCGCGAGCGCAGCATCATAGCTTAAAGGCTGCAAGCCTTGGGCAGTACGCTCCTTGTTAATGAAATTCAACATAGTTTGCTCTTCAGAGATGTTAACAGTGGTATTGGTGTTATTTTTATTGTTTGTGTTGGTAGCATTGTTCTTGGGGTTGCTATTGCTGGTATTATTATAGGAACCCATGTAGTTTTTGTTGTTGTAAACAGAGGTGTTGCCTTTCTTAACAGTTGAGCTAGGTGCGCTTTGCTTAGCATACTGTTGGGTGCTGTAGTTAGGCTTATAGTTGTTATAAACTGTCGTATTAGAAGCCTCAGCGGAGCCGGTACCGGGAGCAGCTAGAACCATTGCAAAGGCAAAGGCACCAACTATCAGAGCAGAAAACCATTTTGCTGTTGCTTTCATGAAAATCCCCTTTCGCTTTTGGACTGCCACTTTATTCGTGGACTAGCTATATAGTAACTTCATAAAGGTTTATATGACAACCAATCATATCTGGGCTTACCCTTTGTGACTTTTGAATAACGGAGGGACATAGATTGATTCTGTGGGATGCGGCAAATAACTGGTGAATGGGAAATTTTTAAATTGTTGGCAAATATCTGTTACATTTGAAGAGTTTTTAGCGTCTTACTAGCATGGATTTTGGAATCATGAAAGAGAGGTTTTTTTATGGAAAAACTGAATAAGGAAAGGTCTTTGGTAATTTGTGCTGCCCTGTTGGCAGCAGCGCTGGTAGTCTGTTCTTTAATCTTGGCCAATCCGCTGGAACATTATGCCACTAACAAATCAGCCATTACGGTAACTGGTTCGGCCAAAAAGCAACTTACCTCTGATCTGGCTATCTGGCGCGGTTCTTTTTATCAAGAAACGGTTAATCTACAGGATGCTTATACCAATTTAAAAAATGATCTGGTCAAAGTAAAGTCTTATTTGGTGAAACAGGGAATTCCCGAGGATCAGATTGTCGTCTCTTCTATTTCAACCATGCCTCAGTATGTATATAATGCCAACGGAACCAGTACCGGCCAAATTGCCAGTTACCGGCTAACACAAAATATTGAAGTTAAATCCAATGACGTGCAAAAAATTGCCGCCATTGCCAGGTCTGCCACCGAGTTAATTGAACAAGATGTCATTTTTGACTCTCAAGCCCCAGAGTATCTTTATACCAAGTTAAATAATTTAAAGGTAGACATGCTGGCTGAGGCTACTAAGGATGCCAAACAACGGGCGGAAAAAATGGCCGCCAGCACAGGCAGCAAGATCGGTGCCCTGCGGTCAGCCAGAATGGGTGTTTTCCAGATTACTCCAGTAAATTCTAACGAAATCTCTGACTACGGTATGAATGATACTTCTTCGATTGAGAAAGAAATAACTGCCGTGGTAAATGTTGAATTTGGCATTGAGTAAAAATTAGCCAATGGCCAACGGCTAACGGCCAAAATGCAGAAGCAGGTAAGCCGGCATAATAACCGGTCTACCTGCTTTTTCGTTAACCTCGCGCTAACTCCTAAAACACCACGGCTACCTCATCTCGGTCGATAACCCGGCGGATTTCCCGTACCCGTTCCCTTAGGTGCGGGTTGCTGTGGGCAGCATCATCAATCTGCCGTAGTAGGTCGATCAGCCTCCGTATAATGGAGACAATGTCCCCTTCCTGCAGACTGGTATTTTCCAGTATATAATCCAATCCCTGTCCGGTATACCAAGCGTGGGCCACAAAACCCGGCGTGGGGGCCCATACTGCAAAGTGAGGTGGCACTCCCGCCTCCAGTAGCTCCTCTTTCAGCTCATGTACCGGTATAAAATCGTAAGGTGGTGCCGGTATAAATTCCCGGCGACCTGGAATATAATCTACTCCTGCCAGTATACCTGCTACCACTTCCAGTGGTAAGTCCTCTAATAAACCGGAGAAGGCCAGCTCCGTCACAAAAATTTCCTGTACATGTAGTTCTAAGGCAAAGTTACCCCGGGGGAAAAACTCCCGGCCATTGATATACCCTAGATTCTCCAAGATTCCTTTGACAAAATGATATTCATGAATGTATTTTTGAGACTGCTGTTTGATCACATTCAGTTGTGCCACCAAACCGGCTCGCTGATAGCTTAGGGCATCTATTTCATCCCGAGCATCCGCACAGACCTCATGCAAGCAACGATGACCATGCTGATCAGCTAATATCTGTCTTATCTCAAAGACTCGGTCAAGAGAGCCTGGTCGATTTTTATACTTGGAAGACCGTAAACGCTTCTGTTCCCGAATTAACTTGCGACGCTGCAAGGGACAAGCTGCATCCCCCTTGAGTTCACAAAAATGACTTTGCACCCGTTGATACTGGGTATCTAAATCTCCCAGCAACTCTTTTATCTCCCGTTCAGCACTTCTCTCCTGATAGGCGGAGAAGTTCTGGGTTAAGAATCGGTCGATCTCATCATCGGTCTTCCATTTTAACAGGCTCAATACGGTATTCGGTGAGATGGTTAGCCTACCGTAAACAGATTCTACTTCCGCCTCATCGAAAAAGCCCGTCTGATCTGGAAATTTATCATCAATTTTAATATAAACATGACCCACCCGGTCAAAGCCCCGCCGACCGGCACGCCCGGCCATTTGGAAAAATTCCCGATTCATCAGGGTTCTAAATTCTTTGCCATCCCACTTGCGGCAAGAGTGAAAGAGGGTCGTGGCCGCGGGAAAGTTAACTCCCGCCGCAAAGGTTTCTGTACAGAACAACACCCAGAGCAAACGATTTTCATAAAGGCGCTCGACTAAATTTTTTAGCACTGGTGACAGCCCAGCATGATGATAGCCAATACCCTGCTGTAGTAGCTTACGCAAGATACGGCGGTGACCCCGCTGGAAAATTTCCGGGTGTTCCTTTTCGGTATCCAAAATTGCCTTATGTACCTGTTCCTTTTCGTCCTGGAATAAAAAGTCCCATTCCCGGCCAATTTCTGCCGCTAATTCCTCCGTGCGAATCCGACCAAAAACAAAGTACAGGGCAGGTAGGTGATCCTGCACTGACTCAATAGCGATCGAGGGATTTTCTACTTCTGCGCGCTCCACCACGTCTTTTCCACCTCCTGTCTTCCCGATTCATACCTTCTTCTCTGGCAGCCTCTTTCGCTGCCTCCCGCTCGGCCCGTCGCTGTTCACTGCGTTTTCTTACTGCTTCTTCAATGTATTCCCGGGCCTCTTCTTCATCCATGATGACACCGTCTGAGTTGAGCCAGTTAATGGCTAAGGGTACCGCTCGGTGGGTCTCCACCACAACCTCTACGGCTTCCCCCCTTACTTCTCCCATCCAGCTGGCAATTTCCTGGATATTGGGGACGGTGGCAGACAATCCCAAAAACTTTATATGGGACGGAGCAAAAATAATACTTTCTTCCCAGGCAGTACCCCGTTCCGGGTCATCCAGATAATGAATCTCGTCAAAGACTACACAAGCCACGTCATCCAAACCCTCGGGTTCAGAGAAGCAGCGGTTGCGAAAAATTTCTGTAGTCATGATCAGTAAAGGAGCATAGGGGTTAATGGAGATATCCCCGGTCACCAGCCCCACCATGTCATTACCAAAAACGTTGCGGAAATCCACAAACTTTTGATTACTGAGGGCTTTGAGCGGTGACGTGTAGACCGCCGCCTTCCCCCGTTCAATCACTGCTTCAATCAATCGTTCAGCAATAACCGTTTTTCCGGTGCCGGTGGGTGCTGCCACCAATACATCTTGACCAGCCAATGCAGCCTTGACGGCCTGCTGTTGGAATGGATCCAACTCCACCGGTCCCGGTGACGCTGGCGGAGGTGAAACCGCCCGACGGGGACGCTTTTTCCCAGCGGGTGGCTTCTCTCTTCTAACCGGAGTTGTTGGAGCCGCTTCTCTCCGTTGCTGTTTAGCTGCCAAAGACCACTCGTGTTCGATGCCTTGGAATTTTTCTTCAATGGCTTGGATATCCCCTCGACGTACCAACAAGCCAACCCGACCATTTTCCTTCTCCACTTCCCCGGCTGAATTAAGATATCCTTCCCGCACCAACCGCCGGATACGATCTGGTGTCGTATTTAATAGATCCGCAGCTTCCACCGTGGTCAGTTTGCTAGCCTTCTTCACAAGCTTATGTAAATCCGGGCGATATTTTATATCCTTTACCTCATCATGCCAAAGCCTAGTACCCCCGGCCAATCGGAAAGATGCCAAAGCCTCCAATTCACAGAGATTATGAACATCCTCCTCAGACAGCTTTAATTTATAGGCTGCTTCGGGAATCGTCATGGAGTGGGAGGTTAGCCAAGTGAGGGGCGGCAATTCCTGCCCATCCTTTGTTTCCAAATGTATGCCGGTAAGTCGTTTAAGTTCCTGGGCAATTTTTTTCGGTTCGTGCGGGTAGGGAGACGTCCAAAGACCTACCCCGTTGATGTTAACTCGAAAGGAACCGGTTTCATTGATTAATTTCACTGCTACTTCTCGCTGCTCTGGGTTTTCTGTAACCTGACTAATGTTGAAAAAAGGCTGCTGGCTAAAAATTTCTGTCAACCGTTCCTTAAGTCCTTGTCCTGCCTTACGGTATGCTAGTTCCCTTGCTCCTTCCGGAGTCTGAGCAGTGGTGATCTTGCCATCAGGCAAAATTATAAAAGGAGGAACTTCTCGATCAGAGCGCAGGTTGGCCACCAAGGTACTGTGGATACGGAATTTTCGAATAAAATCCTCCATCATTAGAGGACCACTGCGGCTAAGATAGGTAGCTACATCCTGCCAAGCTGCCGGACTATCTGCCTGGGCGTACTCTCCGTTGGTCAGCCTTAACACCGGATACTTCACCTTCGGTAAAATTGGGCCACCCAAGGCTTGTTCCATGGCCTCTTTGCTTAACGCTTGACCAGACTTAAAAAGCTCCCGTAAAATCCGTTCCTGCTGTGACTGCTTTTCTTCTATGAGTTTCTGTTCCTGCCAACGACGTTCCATTTCTGATCGACCCGCCGCACTGGTGCGAAGAGTAAAACTGCCCTCCGGTAATTCTACAAGTTGTTCTATATTGCCAAGTGCCGGTAGTTCTTCATCACCCAAGGCTAATTTGATCTGGGTACTATTTCTAGGCTGCCCGTCACTTAGGAGTCTTAAAATCCTGCCCCTGGCATCGTCTCCTAAGATGGCTGCCAATTGTTTTTGCCTCACTGCCACCAACTGAGGACTATAGCTCCAGTCCCCTTCACCTGCATTGCCCAGTGCTGCCTCCGGTACTTCATTGCGAGCTAGCCAAATTGTTGGTCCTGCTTCATCTGTGTGTAACTTAGCTACTTTGAGCAGTCGGTTGGACACCAAAGATTGCAATACAGACAGCAGCACTTGCGGCCGTTGTTTTACTTTTAATGCCAAATCCACTAGTTTCACCGGACGGTCCTCCGGCAACTCTGTAAGGATCATTATTTTTAAGGTTTCCTTATCTTTCACTGCCAAACTCCACACTCCCCTATCCAATCTCTCTGGCACCTAAACTTTACCATATTATTCGTCTGCCGCCAATGTTCTATGTTTATAATATCCGAATATGCTGCGAAATAACAAATCCCCGGGTTATTTTTACCCAGGGATCCCTTAGGCACAACAATCACAACGATTGCGTCCCTTGTTTTTGGCCAGGTACAATGCCCCATCTGCTTTATTGAGCAACAGCTCCGAAGTATCCTCACCGGTCAACTCAGCTATACCAATACTTACGGTAACCTGTAACGGTGAACTGGTCAAATCCACTGACAATTTGGCCTCCTCTATGGTGCGGCGCAATCTTTCCGCCACTCCCGTGGCTTCCCACAAAGCAGTTTCCGGCAAGATTACGGCTATTTCTTCCCCGCCATAACGGCAGGCAATATCTCCTTCCCTTAGTCCGCCCTGAATCAACTGAGCTACCCGCCGCAACACTTGATCTCCTGAATGATGTCCGTAGCAATCATTAATTTGTTTAAAGAAATCCAAGTCCAGCATAAGTACGCTTAGCGGACGGTCATATCTTTTAGCTCTGCCAATTTCTTCCTGCAAGCGAGCTTTCATGTATTGATGGTTAAAAAGCTTCGTCAGGCCATCGATAAACATGGGTTTACTCAAAAGTAAGGACGCCCAATAAAGGAAAAAACCGCCTAACAAAACGATAATTCCGAAACTAACCACAATAATATTGCGCACGGAAGCAACCGCAGCTAAAAACTCCTTCCCGCCAATATCCACCCCTAATAGGCCAATAAAATGCCCCTGATAAAATAAAGGGGTATAACCGGTCATTAGATAGCCCCATTTGCTATGAAAAGGGGCGCCAAACATCGGAATTTTTTCGGTATAGGCCCGTTCTCGCAGGGGATCACCCACATCATAACGATCTCGGTTGTTGTATTGGCTTTCATCCTCACTGGTGAGGATATACATATATTCCAACGGTGTCCCCGGGGGCTCCCCAAAGGTTTCTTCCTCGGTGGGATTGACAAAATACCTAACTTGGTTGCCCTGGAGCTTGACCTCCACATAGATGAAATTTACATCGTTATGCCTTATCAGTGGTGCCATTTCCCTCTTGAACTCTAGGGCGGCCTGATGATTTCTTGCGCTTAGAATATCCAAAGACATCATTTCTTGCACCAGCTTAGGATTAACCTCTACCAGGTGGGCTGCCACCTGTGCTGTGGCCTGAGCTCGTCGCCCAATATCATCGGCCAGCACCTTATAGCAAGCCTGATAAGTAGCATATCCCAAGGTAGCCATAGCCAGCGTCATCGATATAAAGGAGACTAGAAATATTTTCATAGGTGACGATAGATTAACTTTTCCCATCTTTACACCATCAATCCAAATGCATTATGTTACCTTATTTTAACACATCCGTTCTTTCTTTCTATATTCAAAAATTCGACAACGCAGTATACAATTCGACACTCATTAGTTAGCAGGAGTACCTTGATATTGAATAACCTGATCAATTAACTGCATAAATAAGCGAATAATATCCTTGGAGGCCAGGGTAAGTTCATTCACTGCCAGAAAGGTCTTATGATTATCCCCTTGGCGATGAAAACGAATCGCCTCCAATCCACTCTGATGAACCTTTCGATGGGGTTCCTCAATAGTTTGAAATATCTGAATTACCTGGGAAGGATAGCTTTTCATAGCGGCTACTCCTTCTCCATAATACCATTGCCCCAGTTTACATTGGTGATGATCCGCCAGCTGCTCCCCCTCGGAACTCTCTCCCTTAAGAACGCTGACCACTTTATTAATCCATATGGCATGATCCACCACTCTCTCGGCCAGAAAGCCTGGCAAACCAGCTTCTTGCAAGCCAACTTTTTGTTTCAGATCATCCCAAATCGTTGTTGTAATTTGATAGGTGAAATCCTTTTGATATTGCGCATCCTGCGCTATTTCATCAGAAAACTTGGTGGCTTCGGCAATTTTTTCGGCATTGGCAGAAATCTCCTCGGTTACTGCGGTTTGTTCTTCTGCAGCACCGCTTAGCTGTTCTAATAGCTGGCTAACGGTACTGGTAGCTGTCTCAATTTCTTCAAAGGGCTTGGTAACGGTTCGCGCAGAGTCAATACCGGCCTCCACTGAGCGGGTGCTGGCTTCCATGGTGGCCAAAGTATCCGTCATACCCGTTTGCAGATGTCCCACCACATCTTTAATTTGTACTGCAGAATCTTTGGTGCGATCTGCCAGTTTGCGAATTTCCTCCGCCACCACAGCAAAGCCACGGCCACTTTCACCGGCCCTGGCAGCCTCAATTGAAGCATTCAAAGCCAACAAATTGGTTTGTTCCGTAATCTCAGTAATTACTTCCACAGCTTCGTTAATGGCCTTTACTCGCATTTCTAACTGCCGCACCGTATTGGCTAATACATTCATGGCCTGACCGGCCTCTTCCAGCATACCCACTGCCTGATTCAGTGATTTTTGACCTGTAGTAACGGCTGCTTCTACCTTTAGGTGTTCCCCATGACTATGTTGGGTGGTACTGGTAAGCTCTTGGATGGATGCAGACATTTCCTCAGAGGCAGACGCCAGACCAACGGTTTCTGAACTAATCACCGAGACCCTGTTCTGAATCTTAAAGGCAGAAAGTTGATTATAGGTAGCTGAGAAAAAGTTATAGGACAACGTTTTCAAAATGGGTGCCAGATTCTCCCGTACACAATCTTTATCCCGAGAATTTCCAAATAGTAATTTAAACACTGGCAAAACCTCCACAAACTAAATCGCGTATATTATTAGATTCATTTTAAAACTTAAATGTAAAGGCAACAAGTCATTTCTATGACATTTTCATTAAATGTTTACCCATTTCTCATCCAGATAGCTTACAAACAATAACCACTCCATGATAATAAGTTTCTTTGGAATAGAAAAAGAGGAATACCCCTGCTGAGAGAGGATGTTCCTCTTTGATTGTATGTTATGGCCAGTCCCTTAAGAACTGCTGCAGGTTTTGCAATAGACAAAGGTTCTCCCCTGCTGTACGTACAGCAACTCTGAAATAATATTCATCTAACCCCTCAAAATTATGGCAAAGTCGCAGTAGTATCCCCCGGGGGGCAAGGTACTCCTTGATTGCCGCAGCCGTGAAGCCAGAATCTCGGCAATCCACCAATAGGAAGTTAGCTGCCGCAGGTAAGGGGGTTAAACCTGGCATGGCCTCCAAGGCCTTCCTCAGAAACTCTTTCTGCCGGTTTACCAAGGCGAGGGTTTGGTTGAAGTATGCCTGATCCTGTAAAGAAGCCAAACCGGCCGCTTGGGCCAAGACATTGACCCGCCAGGGAGGCAGTGTCTGGTATAATTTTTTAATCATTTGCGGTGGTGCAGCCAAATAGCCTAGCCGCAATCCTGGCAGGGCATATATTTTAGTCAGCGATCTAACAATAATCAGGTTAGGATAAAGAGATAATTCCTCCAGTAAGGATTGCTGGGGTTGCACAAAATCCATAAAGGCCTCGTCTAACAAGACCCAGGTTGCCTTTTCTTTAGCCTGCTCTAGCAGACCACGCAATTCGACCCGGCTGATCAGTTGTCCCGTGGGGTTATTAGGATTGCAAATAACCAATAAGTCCCCGGGTTCTAACAGGGGGTACAGTTTTTCGGGCTGCAAAGAAAAATAATTATCTCGTTTTAGATAAATAGCAATTCGTTCTTGCTCTGTAAAACTTTCTGCGTATTCACTAAAGGTTGGTACCGGTAGCAGCACACGCCGGGGTCTCAGGACTCGCCCCAAGGCGTAGATAAGTTCTGCCGCTCCGTTACCCACAATGATCATATCCTCAGGCAAATTCCACAGGCTGGCCAACTCCAAGCGCAGGGTTTCTGCCTGTGGCTCGGGGTAATGCCTGATATACGCCTTTGCCCTTTCCAAGGCCTCCATTGCCTTGGGGGAAGGACCCAGGGGATTAATATTCGCACTAAAATCGATTAATTCATTGGTCATGATCCCATAGGTTTGCTGGGCCAGCCAGACATTCCCACCGTGCCGTTGCATTGTTTCACTCCTTACCGGAGACCACCACTGATCATTGAGGTGTGCCAAACCCGCCAAGTCGGTTTTTTACCACCGATATAGTCTGCAACCTCCTCGGCGTTGGTCCCACTTGGGTGCAAAATCATGCCCATAACAGTACCGCTATGGGCCACCAGCACTCCCAAAGCACGCACTTCAGCTGCCCACTGACGCCACTGGGCCAAATAGGGCTTTGGCAGCAGCACTTGATTGGCTTGGGCACTAATGGTAGCCCCTCGCCCCATCATTTCCCAATCCTCGGTTAGGATACCCCGGGTTACCAGTTCAATGGCTTGTCTGACCATAGGCTCTTTTTGAAAGTTCTTACTGGCCAAATCCTGCCGGCAGTTAAATAAAATTGTATCCACCGAACCCCCAGGATCAGCCACCACCAGTTTAAGGGGGGGGGCTTCCCCAAGGTATTTTTTGGGTTCTCCCGTCAAATGATTACAGATGGTAATACCCGGATACATTTGACCATCACTGGGCTCGATTTTAGTAGCGATGGCTGCAATAACTTCCGAGGACAATTCCCGGTTAAAGGCCCGGGCCGTTGCCTGGCAGGTAGCAGCAATGTCCGCTGTACTGCTGCCCATCCCTTTGCTTTCAGGCAAAACAGTAATTCTCTTAATGGATACAGCGGAATAGGGTAACCCTAAATATTCTAACGCCAGTTGTGCTGCCCGACATGACTTACCCAACCCATCCCGATATAGGGCTGGTTCCCTCACCTCAACCTCAACTTCACTCCATAAATCTATGGGGCAGCTAATGAGGTAAGGTTCTCCTTTAATAGTACCCTGCACTAATTCTCCGCAGGTACCGGGGGCCGCGGCTTTACCGCGCAATACTATAGTATCCCGGCTTGCTGCCCCATCAGGATGACAAAAATACTCCAAATTTCTATCAACTCCCCGGTGGCTCCGTATGTATCTCCGGTCATGCCACCTAAACACTTGTATATGGTTCTGGTAATCATCATTGCAGCTACTAAGATTGCACCCATTATAACGAAACCTTGCAGGCCGAACAAACCAATACAGGTTACCACCAGTGTTAAACTGGCCACCACGATTTGCCTGGGACCGGCTTGTTTTAATACGCTGCCCAATCCACCACCGGCCCTGGCATAGGGAAACCGGGTAATGGCATACACCATCGCCCATCTTCCGGCAACTGGTGCTAAAACAAAGGTTGTTACCTTGAGGTCAAGCTTTAGCTCATAAAGGAAGGCCAGCTTTAGCAACAAGACCATGCTTAATGCCAATACTCCCATTGCTCCTACACGGCTATCCTTCATTATTTCCAATTTTCTTTCGCGATTCTTACCACTGAGTAGGCCATCTGCAGTATCCATTAAACCATCCAGATGGAGCCCCCCTGTGAGTACAATCATGGTCACGATGGCCAACACGTCCGCTGCCATCGTTAAGCCGAGCCGGTGCAACATAAAATTAATACCGGCAGACAGCAAACCCAACAATAAACCTATCAGTGGATAATACGACACGGATCGGGCTAATTCCTCGGTGCTTGCCATTTTTTTATAAACCGGTAGAATGGTTAGGAAGCTCAGGGCCAGACGGAAGGAGTTTAGCAAGAGAGAGCGCCTCCTAAAGTAGGTGTTGTTTCAGGTAGAAGTAACCTTTGTTGATAGATGGCTATTGGTTATTGGCCTTTAGCCATTGGCTGTGTTAGTTGAATTTCCTGGTTTATAGCTACAATGCCGGCATTAGTATTTATTACAGCTCTTTGTTAAAGAGAATCGTATTACGGTAGCAAAGCCAAAGGCTAATGGCTAACGACCAAAGTCAACAGCCCATCCTACTGCCACCCCCAGCACCAATGCCAAAGCCGTCACCTTGCGCGTAAGTGCCAAGGCCTGTTCAATGTGCCGATACTCCAAGGGATACTTCTCCTGGCCCATCGATGCCCGGTGAGAAGCCTGCCCCTGATAATAGTTGGTACCGCCTAACTCAACACCTAAGGCACCGGCCACAGCGGCCTCCGGGATACCACTGTTGGGGCTGGGGTGCTTGGGAGCATCCTGTTGAATCGTTTGTCTAGTGCCCCGCATCCCACCGGGTGTACCGCTGGCCGCTAAGATATAGCCTAATCCAGCCAGTCTGGCCGGTAGGTAATTGGCCAAGTCATCCAAGCGAGCTGCCGCCCAGCCTAAATACAGATATTTCTCATTCCGGTGGCCAATCATACTGTCCAAGGTATTGATGGCTTTATATGTCATGGCTAAAGGGGCTCCGCCAATAAAGGCATAAAAAAGTGGTGAGATGATGCCGTCCACGGTATTTTCAGCCACTGTTTCCACCGTGGCTCGGGTAATGCCCCGTTCCTGTAAGCACTCGGTATCCCGCCCCACAATCATGGCTACTGCCCTGCGGGCAGCGGATAAATCCCCCAGGGCTAGGGGCACCGCCACCGCCCGAGCATGTTGGTGCAGACTTTTAACGGCCAGGGTAGTGGACAAAAGCCATAGATGAACTGCCCAGCCTACGTAAACATGAACTTTAGCCGCCAGCCAAATGAATCCCCAGGTACAAAAGTAGGTACTGAAACAAATCCCAGCCACCAACGCTATGCCACCAAGACGTAAGCCTCTGTCCATTGACTGGGAAACAAATCGTCTAACGAGCTTTTCACCCTTTTGAATAAAGCCGCCTATTACTACCACCGGATGGGGAAGCCAGCGTGGGTCCCCTACCAGGAGATCTAGCAGCAAGGCTGCCACAACCAGCACGCTCATGCCCGGCTATCTCCCAGCCCCATGATTTGGTATAGTTTTCCCATATCAAGATGCTGTTTAACTACCGTTGCCAGTTGGTCGTATTTATCCTCTCTGTTGGTAGGTAGTTGTTTATCAACTAGCAGCGGTAATCCTTTGCGCTGCCGCAGATAATTGACCCAACCCAGCAGCACTGCTGCATTATCAAACAACCCATGCATATGAGTACCAAAAATTTGACCATCCTTGGTCGCCGCACCATCGGTAACAGAAACCCTTTCGCCAGATCTACGAGTGATTTCTAGCAGTGGTTTTACCCCCATACCCAGCCTAACCTCACCGGTGTGGATCTCATAACCGGCTATTGGTTGGTCCGTTACCTGGCACCAGCTTAGCTGTGCCGGGGAGAGGGTTGCTGTGCAACGGTGGGTTTGCTTTTCTCTTTGGAAGGTCGTTTCTATATCCAATAGGCCAAGACCCGGCATTTGTTCTCCAGTCGCTTCGCTACCCCAAGGGTCATAGAGCATTTTCCCCAGCATCTGGTAGCCGCCGCAGATCCCTACTACCGGAATCCCCTTGTGGGCAAGTGCTAAGATTTGCTCGTCCAACCCTTTCTCTCTTAAAAAAAGTAAATCCTGCAGGGTATTTTTGGTCCCGGGAAGAATCAGCGCATCGGGCTGCCCCAGGGTATCTCCAACTCCCACATAACGTAATGCCACACCCGGCACTTCAGCCAGCAGGTCAAAATCCGTAAAATTAGAAATTCGTGGCAGTTGGATAACCGCGATATCCAGTTCGCTGGTTGTCCAGTTCCGAGGCATGGCGGACAGGGATACGGAATCTTCCTGTTCAATACCATGTTCGTGGAGGTAAGGGATAACCCCTAAAACGGGCTTGCCAGTACGTTGCTCTAAAAAGTCTAAGCCCGGTTTTAAAAGTTGTAGGTCCCCTCGGAATTTGTTAATAATGAATCCGGCCACCTGACTGCGCTCATGGGGTTCCAGCAGTTCCAGGGTTCCTATCAGGGCCGCAAAAACGCCGCCCCGGTCGATATCTGCCACCAGAAGTACCGGTGCCTCGGCTAGGAAAGCCGTGCGCATGTTTACAATGTCCCGATCCTTTAAATTAACTTCTGCGGGGCTGCCTGCTCCTTCAATAACCAGCACCTGGTATTCTTGGCGCAGCTCATCGATGCATTGCCCCACCAGGTCCACTGCCCCTGGCAGAAATTTGGCGCGGTAGTCTCGGGCACTCATGTCAGCCAGCGGCTTACCCAACACCACCACCTGGGCATTCAAATCCTGCTTTGGTTTTAGCAAAACCGGATTCATTTTTACAGTGGCCACCACTCCCGCCGCTTCGGCCTGAGCCCCCTGGGCTCTGCCGATTTCACCCCCATCTAGGGTGACATAGCTGTTGAGGGCCATGTTTTGGGCTTTAAAGGGTGCCACCCGGCAGCCTGCTTGCCAAAAAATGCGGCAAAGGGCGGTGCATAAGAGACTCTTCCCCACATGGGAAGAGGTTCCTTGAAGCATAATGGTTTTGGCTAGAGTCAGAGGGGACACCTCCTAGTTTGGGCCGTTGGCCATTGGCCCTTGGCTGTTGGCTTTGTTTGGCCTGGGTTTAGTAGACTTATTGGCCTTAGGCCGTAAGCCATAGGCCATAAGCTTTTAAAAGACTCTTGATCTGTAGTATTGCTAATGTAAATTTCCGTATCTGCCAAACTATTCAAAATAGATTTTTTAGGCCTATGGGCCAAAAAAGAGTTAGCCAGTAGGTTCCTTATAATACAGCAATGCGTTAATCGTCGCCGCTGCCAGTGGACTGCCGCCTCTGGTGCCCAACACCGTAATACAGGGTACAGCCTGTTGCAGCAGCAGGAGTTCCTTGGAGCGAGCTGCTCCCACAAAGCCTACGGGCATCCCCACCACCAGGGCAGGCCGTAAACCCTCGGCGATCATCTCCAACAGAGCAAAAAGAGCTGTGGGAGCGTTGCCAATGGCCACCACCTGTCCTTGTAGCTGCTGGCCAAAGTTTTCCATGGCCACCGCCGAGCGGGTGATACCTCTGGCTGTAGCTTCTGCTGCCACTTCGGAGGTGTGGACGGCACAATGTACCGCGCCACCTAATTCGGTCAATCGACGGCGGTTAATGCCTGCTTCCAACATGGTAACGTCGGTAAAAATATGAGCTCCTTGTTTAAGGGCCGTCAACCCGCTCTCCACTGCCTGGGGATGGAATCGTACTAGTTGGGCCAGTTCAGGATCCCCGCCGGTATGAACAATCCGGCTGACTACCGCTTTCTCTCCGGGCGGTAAATGTACTTCCTGCAAAAAGCCAGCCACCAGACGCATACTTTCTTCTTCTATCTCTCGGGGGTTCCAAATCACCCCGTCCCAATTCTTCAATTTCACGACTCACTTCCTTGCTTAATGCGATCCACGACAATTTCAGCGATCCTATCATCAGCCCCCAGGTGAGGGGCCAAAACAAAGGTAACTTCGGGATAATGTCCTTGCTGCTCTTGAATAAGCCGGGGCAGTTCAAACTGGATGTGGGTACCCACCGTCAGCAGCAAGGGTACAATGATAATCCTTTTTGCTCCAGCCGCCACCAGCTTATGAATGGCTGTGGGCAGGGATGGTTCTCCGAATTGCAAAAAGCAGGTTTCATAGAGGGCGTTATCCCCCCTAGCCTTGACCTGCTCTGCCAGCTGAAAAATCTCATGGTTGGCTGCCGCTTGACGGCTACCGTGTCCCAGCAGAATGACACCTTGTTGCATGGAAATCCTCCTTTGTTGCCTGTGCTGTTACCTTACCCGGTTTTCAGGTTCTTTAGGCAATATTGCACAACCTCAGCGGGTTGATGCAGCACCAGCGGGTACTGCAACTGAGGCCTTTGCCACACTACAATGGGTATGCCCACCTGCAGGGCAGCCACAATCTTTTCCTCCACGCCGCCGGTGGGACCACTGTTCTTGGTTAACACCACCTGGGCTTGATATTGACGATATAGGGCAACATTTAGTTCCCTGCTGCAGGGTCCCTGCAAGGCCACCAGGTCCGCCGGAGTAAGACCCAATTCCCGGCAGGAGCGGAGTACCTCACTCTCCGGCAGTACCCGTGCTACCACCCTAACCCCGGCAGGGCGGGCAGCGGCCAGTAAGGTAGACAGATTTTTACTGCCCAGGGTGGAAAACAGTACCTTCCCCAGCCCCAAAGCTTTCTGAATGCAATCCTGCAAAGTGGCAGCAGCGTGTACCAAGGGATGGTTAGGTATTGCTGTGGTCAGCCGTTCTAAACGCACATAAGGAACTCCGACGGTTGCAGCTGCTGACATGGCATTTTGAGAAGCTAGGCTGGCAAAGGGATGGGTGGCATCCACCAGCAGAGTGATACCCTGTTTGAGTACTTGTCGCAAAGCGATCTCATCCAAGGGACCACTAGAGATGTGTTCGATGCCCTGCTGGACCAAAAGTTCCGTACCGTAATCAGTTACCGCTGAAACTTGTACGGAAAAACCCGCTTGCTGCAACAAGGTTGCCACCATACGGCCTTCCTGAGTACCGGCCAGCACTAGAATCACAGGCGATACCCCCTGGGGGTAACCATATAATGACCTTCCACACGGGTCTGGCTGTTGCCAATAATCACCGTACTCAACATATCAATCTCAAAATCCAGCATGTTTTGCAGGGTTGTCAGGGTTCTTGTTTCCTCCCCCCGGCGAGCCTTCCGCACGATGCCCACCGGTGTGGTCGGTGATTTATGTTTTAGCATAATTTCTCGGGCTGTTTTAATATGGTCCGGCCGGCCGTGACTGCGAGGATTATACAGAACCATCACAAAATCCCCGGCGGCGGCAGCTTCCAAGCGTTTCAGCAGGGTCTGCCAGGGAGTCAGCAAATCACTGAGACTGATGACGGCAAAGTCGTTCATCAGGGGGGCACCCAAACTGGCGGCAGCTGCTGAGGCAGCGGTAATACCGGGAATTACCTTAACCGGCACCCTTCCCTCCGCCACTTCAATCAAGATGCCAGCCATGCCATAGATACCGGGGTCGCCGCTGCTGACCACCGCCACAGCTTTGCCTGCCAAGGCCAGTTCCACCGCTTGCCGGGCTCGCTCCACTTCTCCCCGCATGGCCGTGGCAATAATTTCTTTATCTTGTAAAAGATCGGGAATTAGCTCCAGATAGGTATGATAACCCGCCACCACTTCGGCGGCTTCTAGGGCTGCCAGTGCCTCCGGGGTAAAACTATCCCGGTTGCCCGGACCTAAGCCCACCACCACAACTTTGCCTCGGCAATGGCCACCGTCACCGGTCCCAATTTCTGTTTGGATACTCCGATCTGCCCACCGCCGCTGGCAATCATCGCCGCCGGTTCGCATACACCACCAACTCCTATCTTTTGTCGTACAAAATCTGACGAGGTAAATTGTCCGTCCAGTTTTGCTATTTCCTCCCTAGCTACCGAAGTTAGCGGTACCTTGAAATAGGCCGCTGCCTGCCGTAAGGCTGGCTCCTGCATTTTTAAGTCCACCGTGGCAAGTTTAGCCAAGGACAATAGGCTGTAGCCGCCCAGTTTGCAAGCGGTTTTTATCGCCTGCAGCACCTGCTGCAAGGTCACCCCTTTACGACAGCCCAAGCCCACCACGAGATTGCGAGGCCGCAGGATAAGTCTTGGTTGTTCTGTGGCGGGCACTAATTGGTTGGTTATGTAAACCACTGGACCTAGCGTGGGTAATTGGCCTGCATCTTCAATCATTTGAAACCCCTGTTGCCAATTCACTGGCAGGGGCCAACGGGAATACAGGCTGACCCTTTCCCCTTCGGCCAACCATCGATTAAAGAGTTTAACCCGAGCCATCGGGTAGGGAGTACAGTTGGCCTCCTGAGCCAACAGATCTACTGCCGGTGCCTGATTGACATCCGTGGCGGTGGTAATCACCGGCGTCCCGCCGGAGACCTGGGCCACTTGTCGAGCCAACTGGTTGGCACCCCCCACATGGCCGGATAGCAAACTAATGGCAAACTCACCCTTTTCATCCAATACCACCACGGCGGGATCAGTATTTTTACTAGTTAACCAAGGGGCTAGGGTACGTACCACAATACCACAGGCCATGATAAAAACCAACCGCCGGTGACGTTGAAAAGCTTCTTGGGCCGCTTGCCGCCAGTCTGTAAAATACGTGACGTCAGCCGAAAAAGGGGGTTCTTGCAGTCGCTGAGGAAGATAAAGCTGCGTATCTTGCAAACCTTTAGCTACCATTCTAGCCAACCGGGCACCGCCGGTGGTCAAGGCCAGAACTGCGATCCTATGATCCCGCACGGTATTCATGGGTAAACTTCCTGTCGTAAAGTAACGATGTACCCTCCCCGGTGAGGAAATCCCCCACCAAAATCAAGGCAGTTTTGGTAATGCCCGCTGCTTCAATCAGTTTGGCCAGTTCTCCCAAAGTACCTCGAAGCACTCTCTCGGCCGGCTGGGAAGCTCTCTCCACCACGGCCACCGGGGTTGCCGGTGGATAACCCTGCAGCAGTTCCTGCTGCACTTCTTCCGCCAAACCCACCGAAAGAAAGATCGCCATAGAGCCTCTGTGCTGGGCCAAGGCAGACAAGGCTTGCTCCGGCGGCACCGGGGTGCGACCGGCTAAACGGGTAATGATCACCGTTTGGGAACCACCGGGGACGGTATATTCTTTCCGTACTGCTGCGGCAGCAGCCAGAAAGGAACTGACGCCCGGTACAATTTCATAGGGCAGCCCTACCTCATCCAAGGCTCTCATTTGTTCACCAATAGCCCCGTACAAAGAAGGGTCACCGGTATGCAGTCGTACGACCAATTGCTGCCGCTGGTGATATTCCACCATTAGCTTAACAATTTCCTCCAGCGCCAGGGGGGCACTATTAATCTTTTGGGCATCGGCCCGACAGCAATCCATGACCTGGAAGGGCACCAGAGATCCGGCATAAATAACCAAATCCGCCTGCTGCAGTAAACGCATGGCCTTGACGGTTAACAGTTCCGGGTCACCGGGCCCGGCTCCGACAAAATAAATCATTTATATCACCGTATTTCTATTTTGATAATAGCTGAAAAACATACTACTGCAAGGGTATGGTGTTATCCATAGCGAACGACTTGCGGAGCGTCGTTAATAACACTTGGCGAACGTAAGGCGAAATGGGGGGAGCGCGCACAGGACGTGCGTGCTAGCCGAACTGAAACAGGAGGTTGAATTGAGGCGACCCCCATTTCGCCTGGAGTAAGCCTTCGTGTTATCGACGCGGAGTAGGAGTGAGCGGTGGATAACACCATACCCAGCTACAACCTCATTTTCTGCTCTCGCTACTCTATTTCTGCGGTTTCTGACCGCTGATGACCGTCACCGGATTTTGCCCCTGCCAAAGGTGTGCTTTACCCAACGCCTTGGCCTGGGCCACCGTAATGCTGATCGCTTCCGCCTGCTCATAGCCCTGTTCTTCCAGAAACCGCACCACCTGGGGTGTTGTTTCCAAGGTAACGGAGGTGGCCACCAGCCAGCCACCTGGCTTTAGTTTTTTGTCTGCCGTCTCTAAAATTCCTGCTAACGCTCCGGCATTGCCACCGATAAAAATGCGGTCCGCCGGGGGTAATTTCTCCATCGTTGCCGGTGCCAGTCCCGGCACCAGCTTAACATTGGTGAGGCCAAAGCGTCTTGCATTGGTCTCAACCAACTCATCGGCACTGCCATCCTTCTCTAAAGCATAGACGACCCCATGTTTCAGTTGTAAAGCACATTCCACTGAAACACTGCCGGTGCCCGCTCCCACATCGTAAACCACCGCGCCGGGAAATAACCGCAGCTTTCCTAGGACAATCATCCGCACCTCTTGTTTGGTCATGGGAATGTTGTTGCCCCTTTTAAACAGGTGATCGGGTATACCAGGGGTTGTAAAGGACCAATCCAGTTTAGACACCAATAACCACCACACAGTTACTATATTTCTCTTGACTATTAAACAAGGAACTCAGGGTTCCCCGATAAAGGATTTCCTGTTCATAGGAGAGGTTACAGCCTACCGTCACCGCTAGGTCACCACAACCCAGTTCCAGCAATTCTTGGGCCAAGGTTTGGGGGGTATTGATCTCATCGGTCAATACCGCCACAATCATACCTCCCTGCACCAGACCCGCCAGGCGATTATCCTGCCGCCCGTGACGACTCAGTATCGCTACACCCTGCCAGGGCAGCTGTAATCTGGCAAACAAAAGCTGTACCGAGCTGATACCCGGGATAAAATCAAACTGATAATCTGGCAGCAACCGAGTAAGCGTCGTGGCAAAGCTATATAAACCAGTATCCCCGGACACCAGGACAGCAAGCTTTTTTACCTCGGCCTCAAGCTTAATGATCGCCGCCGCTTGCTGTAAATCAGCCCCTAGGGGAATTGTCTCCTGGCCAGGCAGGGCAAAGACTTCCAGCAGTCGCTGGGCACCGATAAGGATCTCCGCCTGGGTTATAGCCTCATGCCCCAACTGGGTTAGATAACCCCGGTGGCCGGGCCCCACACCGATTACTTTAATGATAGATGACATCCCAATTTCCTCCCGATCTGGCAAGCCCCTTGGTCATAGCCCACCACATCACCATTGAGGGCATACATGAGGGTACCCACTGTAAATTTTTCTCCACTGTAAGCAGCAGCCCGTCGACTGGCGGCAGCAGCCAAGTGCGAGAAGACTTGAGTATAGCCAGTTCTTTTTAATATCTCCACAGACTCTTCAGCCGTATTCATATTCATTAATTGCTCGATCACCTGCCGGGGTGCTCCCTCCAGGGCAGCATAGGCAGCAATGGTTTCCCGCCTGCCGTCCGCCAGTTTCCCCAGCGTATGAAAAATTCCCGCGGCTACTTTGACGAGCTTGCCCAGGTGACCCAACAGAAGGACAGATTCCACCGGCCTTTTGGCACACTCCTCTAACAAGCTGCCAATAAAATTGCTGGTTTCAATAATGGCTTCCTGTGGGAAGCCCAGCTCCCGGGCTTTGTTCACCCCTAGCCGTCCGGGAGTTAACACCAGGGAACGGTACCCCAGTGCCAGGGCCTGATCAATCTGGGGCACCAAGGAACGTCGATAGGCCTCCTCGGACATAGGGCGAACAATGCCTCCGGTGCCCAAAATAGAGATACCGCCCAGAATGCCCAGCCGGGGGTTCATCGTTCGGCCAGCTACCGCTTCCCCACCGGGAGCACTGATTACCACCCTGGCCCCTCTCTCCTGGCCCAGGATTTCTTTAACCTCTCGCTCAATCATCTGTCTGGGTACCGGGTTAATGGCAGCTTCTCCCACTGGCACCGCCAGACCGGGCTTAGTGACGGTACCAACCCCTTGGCCCCCGGTTATGTATATGGAACCTACTTGCAGAGAAACCTCTGCCACAATGGTCAACCCCTGGGTAACATCCGGATCATCCCCGGCGTCTTTTACCACAGCGGCCCGGCAACCGTCTTCGCCCTTTTCTACCCAGGCTATGTCAAGCTTTAGTTGTCCTCCATCGGGTAGATTTATGCTTACTTCACTGACCACCTTGCCCGTTAAGAGAGCCAAGGCCGCTGCCTTGGCAGCAGCCGCGGCACAACTGCCAGTGGTATAGCCCGTTCGCCAGACCTTGTTATCACTCTCCATGGTTACTTCTCCCAGACTTTTTATATTCAGCACAAGCCGTTAAAAAACGCCCCATTGCCTGGGGATTATACCGAAAATGCAAATGAACATAGGACGCAGCCAAATTACCTCTGACAAAGCCCTCGAGACGGCCACTCACGCCCCTGCCACCGGTTACTTGATAAAGAGTCTCTTCTTCCGGTAGACCAGAGATGCTGGACCAGTGAAATTCATGCCCCTTCAATTCTAAACCCGCATCCCCCAACAGGCAGGATTTTCGGAGCTTAGCCCGGACATAGCCCAGAGCGGCCAAACGGTTGCCCATTTTCACCGAACCCGGCACTAATCCCACACCGGCGTATTCATCACCGGATAAAGAGTGAATGCTACGGCACAGGTACATCAACCCGCCACACTCGGCATAAATCGGGATGCCATTGCGGTGGGCTAACTGAAGGTTTGCTTTGAGTGCCTGATTGGCGGCCAGCGTCGGTAAGAATTCCTCTGGAAATCCACCGCCGATATAGATACCATGACAATTGGCAGGAAGCGCACAATCCCTTAGGGGGCTAAAAAAATGTAGTGCTACCCCTTGCTCGGTCAGATAATCTAAGCTGTCTTGATAGTAAAAATGAAAGGCTTCATCCTTGGCCACTGCCAGATTCACTCCGGTAAATTGGCCGACTGCCGCAACTGTCAGCCGATGCTCTAGTTCCGGTGCCATCTGCGCCAACTGAATAATTTTATCGAGGTCAACTTGTTCTTCAATAGCGAACGCCAACTGATCCAAAACTTGTTGCAAAGCTATATTTTCTGTAGCCGGTAGCAATCCAAGTTGACGCTCCGGCATGATTATTTCATTATTTTTTCGTAATGCGCCCAACAGAGGCAGCCCCAGTTCTTCTTCCACCGTTTGCCGGATAAACTCCCGATGCCGCTCGCTACTAATACCATTGGCAATAACACCGGCAATCTGAACCATTGGATCAAAGGTTTGATAGCCGTGCACCAAAGCCGCTGCACTGCGGGCTAGCCCTTTGGCGGAAAAAACTAACACCACCGGAGCTTGCAGGAGCTTAGCCACCTGGGCGGTGCTGCCCATCTCTCCTTGTCCTTTGGCTCCATCAAATAAGCCCATCACACCTTCCACCAAGGCGAGATCACAATCCTTAGCCCGCCTCAGGAAAAGCTGCTGCACCTCCGCCGGTGTGCCCAGCCAGCTGTCCAAATTGTGGGAGATCCGTGCCGCTGCCACTTGATGCAAGCCGGGGTCTATATAATCGGGACCCACCTTAAAGGGCTGTACTGCCAAATTCCTCCGGCGCAAGGCCGTCAGTAAACCCAAGGTTAACGTGGTTTTACCCACACCACTATGTGTCCCTGCTATAACAATTCTCGGAATTCTCATATGCACTCCAAAATTATAGTTTAATTGGTTTTTGGGGTCAGCAAAATTATAGTATAAACAGCACTTGGAAGACAAGGAAGAATCTGTACTCTATGAGATAAAAGACGGGATCGCGTAAAAAAACTTTGTGGAGACTGCTAGATCAGGATAAAATAGAGAAAGATCATCCATCCTGATCATCTGTAGGGGTTAGTATGGGTAATGATGCCAAAGCTGGTTGGCATGTATGTCTTATAAAGAAAGGAAGAGTATTTTGTATCTATCGGAAATTAGTCCCTATCTTTTCTCCTGGGGTCCCATCACGATTCGCTGGTACGGTGTTCTTATGATGATGGCAGTATTGGTGGGTACTTGGGTGGCCTTGCGGGAAGCCAAACGTGTAGGCGTAAAAGGGGACGACATCATTGACCTGGTATTGATCTGTGCCCCGATCTCTTGGCTGGGAGCCAGGTTGTACTATGTCATTATGAGTTGGGATTATTATAGTGTGAACCTTAGCGAAATACCGAAAATTTGGCATGGCGGTCTGGCCATTCACGGGGGGATTCTGACCGCCATGATTACTGGCTATATTTTTACCCGGGTCCGAAACTTACGTTTTTGGCAGATTGCCGATATCATCGCCCCTAGCTTTATCCTGGGACAGGCCATTGGCCGCTGGGGCAACTTTTTTAACCAGGAGGCTTATGGTTACCCCACCGACCTTCCCTGGGCCATGTATATTGATGGTGCTTACCGCCACCCCACCTTTTTGTACGAATCTCTCTGGAATCTAATGGTATTCGGCATATTAATGTTCTTACGCAGAAAACTGCCCTCGGAGGGGCAACTGTTTATGCTCTACCTGGCAATGTACTCCCTAGGCCGCTTCTTTATTGAAGGACTTAGGACAGATAGTTTAATGATCGGCCCCCTGCGAGCCGCTCAGGTAATGAGTATTGTGATGATTGTACTGTCAGGCTTAGTCTATATCTACCTTGGCAAGAAAAATCAACGCCCTGCTCGGTAAAAAATTCAGACTATGGTTTAAAAAGCAAGTGGCGCAAAACTATTTTTTGCGTCACTTGCTTTTTTCAGGCTTTCGTCTCTTGCTCTTGGTTTTCTGGAGCTTTTGCCAATTCTCCACGGGTAAATAACCATCCCGCAGCCACAGAGGTAATGGGTATCGCCAGTGTAAGGCCGATGCTGCCCGTAAGGGCCCGTACAATTTCAGTAGAAATTAAATCAAGATTGATAATCTTTAAAAAGGGCATATCATAGGCCATAAAGATTAAGATCAAGGGCAAAGCACTGCCAGTATAGGCCAGGATTAAGGTATTCGCCATCGTTCCCATCACATCACGCCCTACATTCATCCCGGCCCGGATTAATTGACGGGTCGTTAGTCCGGGATTTACACGTTTTACTTCCTCCACGGCAGAGGCAATGGAGATTCCTACATCCATCACCGCGCCCAACGCTCCAATAATCATTCCGGCAAATAACAAGCCCTGATAATCAAATTTCACTTGCTGAGGAATATACATGAGCATTTGCATTTCTTCGCTGCTAAAACCGGTCAGTTTCGCTGCCTTGCCTACCAGCAACGCCAGTAAGCCTGCCACAAGGACACCGCTGGTGGTACCAATAATACCCGCCAGTGTCTTTTTATTGTAACCATGAACCAACATCATCGTGATCGTGGTCATTACCGCTGCCACTAAAATGGTTACCAAAATTGGGCTGTGCCCCTTAAACAGCAGGGGCAGAAGTACCCCAAAAATCCCTACTCCGGTAAGGGTTAGAGACAGTACCGATTTGGCCCCCTTAAGTCCGCCAATAACCACCATGATCACCGCAAAACAGCCCGCCAAAAAGTAGATTTTTTTATCCCTGGCATGGTCTGAGACAAAAGCATTGGTAACCTTGCCTTCTGTTACTTCTACCGATAAAACCACTTCATCGCCCGGTGATATCGCCACAGCCAGTCCCGGTTGATCGGGCAAAATATGAAAGAAACTAACTTCCTGCCCTTGATAGGGTTTACTTAAAATTTTTGCTGTCACCAGTTGCTCTTTTCCTTGAATCCAATCCTGAAGATCGGGGTTTGTTTCTTGCTGCTCAGTCACAGATAGTATTTTACCCCGTACAATAATCTCCGGATTAGCTTTTTCCGTTTCGTTGGCATAACCCACCTGTCCAATCAGCAAGAGGGATAGTACCACAACACTCATCAAAAACACAGTTGCTTTTCTGTTCATAACTCACCTCTCCAAACATAATGTCCCTGCGGTCCATTGTAATGCACCAAAAGAGTCTCCGGCAAGGTATCTTTGTAAAAACATCTACTATTGGAAAACATTTTCTGTTTTCGTGTAACAAAAGAAAATATTTTGGCATATTATGTGTTATCTAATGCGATAAAGAGTTAGTTTTAGCTAACTGCCAACTGTTGGTAAACTCCACGCAGACAGCCAACTCTGCCAATTTAAATAACAAGCAAGGATAAAAGGTGGTATGTTGGATGGAAAATATTCTGGGATTCCTAATTTCCTCCGGCTTTTTTCTAATTAACCAGGGTGTAAAATCCTTTGTTAGAAAAAAACGGGAAACCTCCGAAAAGCCGTCGAAAACAAAGAAGCTTATTTCTACAAACCTCTAAGCAAAAATTAAGTTGCACCCTTTCTTTAAACTATGCCCATGAATCCTAGGCGGGCAAAGAAACGGTCAATCAATAGCAATTTACTCACCCATATACAAATTCAAAAGCAAAGTCGATGAAGAGTCTCTGTTCTTCCTCGACTTTGCTTTTTTAACCTTGACTTACCCCTGCCTCATCAAAGGTGGCCATTTCGTTAATGATACGGCTGGCAGCCTCGATAAATGAGAAGGTTAGAACAGCCCCAGTACCTTCACCCAATCTCATATCCAAATGTAATATTGGTTTTAAACCCAACATTTCCAATATAATTCGATGGCCCGGTTCCTGAGAGAGGTGAGAGGCAAACATATACTCCCGGCAGAGAGGAGCCAGGGATTGAGCCACCAGTGCCGCTGCACCGGAGATAAAACCGTCGATTACTACGGGTATTCCTGCCCCGGCACAGCCTAGGATAATACCAGCCATACCCGCAATCTCCAAGCCCCCTACTTTGGCTAAGACATCCAAAGGATCTGTAGCATCTGGCCGGTTAACAGCTAAAGCCCGGCCAATGATCGCCGCTTTTTGCTGCCGTCTTTCTTCTACAATACCCGTTCCTTGACCTGTGAGTTGCAGAACAGGCAGACCGCTAAAAGCGGCCAAAATGGCTGTACTGGCGGTGGTGTTGCCAATTCCCATCTCTCCTATCCCGACCAAGGACAGACGGTCTTTAACTTGTTGTAAAACCAGCGTGATGCCCGCCTCAATAGCCTGTACCGCCTCTTCTCGGCTCATGGCTGGCCCCTGTGCAATATTGTCGGTTCCCGCTTTTATCCGGCAATCCATCAGACCTTGCTGCTGCGGTAGGGGAGACGCCATGCCAAAATCCGCAATTACCACTCTGGCTCCAGCTTGGCGAGCCAGTACGTTGATGGCCGCCCCGCCCTGAAGAAAATTCAGCACCATTTGAGGGGTTACTTCCTGGGGAAATGCACTAACTCCCTCTGCCACCACCCCATGATCCCCAGCTAAAACCAGAGAAACCTTTTCCTTTGGCAACTTGGGTAAAGGGAGACGCTGCATGCCAGCTAATCGCCAGGCAATTTCTTCTAAGATACCTAAACTGCCGAGGGGCTTGGTCAGACTGTTTAGCCTTTGCTGTGCCAACTGCTGACAGTGCAGGTCGGGGGGATTAATGTTAGCCAATGTTTGTTGTAATAGATTCATTTTCTCGTTCCTCCTTAACGTAGAGACTATTAAAAAGTGACCATCTGTTAGGACATACAAAGCACCTTGCTATAAGATTCCAAAAAGCTACAGGCCAATGACTGACGGCCAACCCAAAAGAAATGCTTGTAAAAACAAAAAATCCCAGCCCAAAAAGGGCTGAGAATTTTTCCATCATCCTCAGTTTTATGCTTTTACAGGCAGGTCTCCTGACTTACGGGTCATTGCTGGATACCAACCCTTCCCGGCTCTTGGCCAGTGGCTTCTCCTGGGTATCAACTCACCGCTTACAGTGGCGGGACCGCTCGGGAATTACACCCGATTCCCTATTCTCCCCTAGGGGCACCTGTAAAAGAATGTACGGTACTCCTTTAGTTTACTTGCTATCTGCCACACTGGCAATAATTTCTTACACAAATTCCAGTTCTGTCTTTTCCACCAAGGCTTGTCCCGCAGAGGCTTCTATAAGTTGCGCTGTCAATCCCTCTACCTCGGGCACCGGCAAGCGGGCGACGATAATAGCCTTATCGGTTACTGCCACATCCAGTATTTTAGCCCCTGATTGCTCAATAATTTTTTTGATAATGCCAAATAAGGGCATGGCAAACTCCACCTGCAGTTTCTGGTTTAAAACCCGGGTAATCAGACCCGCTTCACTAATACCCTGGGACGCTGCTTGGGAGTACGCCCGTACCAAGCCCCCCGCACCTAGCATAATTCCCCCAAAATATCGGGTTATCACCACCGCGGTATAAAAAAGATTTTCCCCTTTTAGCACACCCAACACAGGTCTGCCGGCGGTACCGCCGGGTTCCCCATCATCACTGCACTTTTCTATATTTTCTGAGATGCGATAGGCTGGAACATTATGCGTTGCTTCCCGGTGCCTTTTACTAATCTGTCGGATGAAATCCACGGCTGCCGCTTCATCCTGCACAGGTTTTACATAGGCAATAAAACGGGACTTTTTGATGATAAGTTCACTGACACTCTCTGTAGCAACTGTACGGTAGGTTACCATGCTGAACCACTTCCTTGCTCAATCCTTAGGCCCTTGAATATATCGTAATTTACTCCTTAATAATTCCTTCATTCCTGGGAATCGGCTTGTCGTAAATGGCATGGCCGGTTTCTAGGGTCTTTCCTTCCACCAAAAGTTTCACATTTTTGTACTGCGTTAACTCTGTAAAAGTATTCACCAAAGAGTTGATGGTAATAAATTCCCCGGTAGAGCCCTGCAGATTGGCAAAGGCCTGGTTAAAGTTTAGAACCAGAGTATCTCCTTCAGTTTTATAATAAATCAGCTCGCTCCCCTCCGGCAACACGGGGGTATTTTTATCCGGCTTTTTTAGCTCGCTAACAAGGGCGGTTACCATATCATTAGGTTTATCAATTTGTCTCTCTACCGGCATGAGACCATCTGCATTTTGATTGGCAAAATAAAGGGTTACCTTTACTTTTTCCGCGGCGGTCTGTTGCTCTTGGGTTGGGGTTTTGGGTTCTTGGCGCTGAGGGGTTTTGTCCCCTGCACAGCCATTGAGAACTACCATCATCAACAAAATAAGCAGTATTGCTACTCTTCTCATCGTATACCTCCTGTGATTCTTTCATACGTATATAGTTAGCCTAGCAAAGAAATAACCCTATCGTCAAGACTTCATTCATTCAGACAACCAAGGCTTCTTTTTTGTAACGCTTGAAAGAAACCGATTTCCATACCCCTTGATAAAGTAAACACCCCCCGTATTATATAGAAAAGACAAACCGACATTGGTGGCGCCCCAATCGGTATGCTTAACAACTAACTTGTCCTTTGAAAGGAGAATATATGAAAAAATTAACTAAATTCGTGATAACTTTGCTCTCTGTGTCTATGCTAACTACTTTATTGGCCGGAGCTGCTTGGGCCGATCCTGCCCATAAGCAAAAAAATCTGTCTACAGGACTACAAAAGCAATTAATTAAGAAACAGTATCAAGAGCCTTGCCCACCCTCCTGGAACTACTCCGTTGTTTTTCAAGATGTAAACAATCACTGGGCCAAAAATGATATTTTAAAGCTTGAAAGCAAAGGCATTATGAAAGGGTATGAAAACAAGCAATTTATGCCCGAAAAATCAGTCAGTAAAAACGAGGCCATCGCTATTATCATGCGGATTGTGGATCATGAGGCAACCTCCACGGAAAAAGAAGCCTTACTTAAACAAATCTTTCCCGGTTGGATGGGCTTGGCACCACTACAGGCCTATGACGCTGGCATCCTGGCTGACTGGGAGTTAATGGGTTGGAATGGTAACAAACCAGCTACCCGTATCGAAGCAGCCATGTGGCTTAGCCGGGTTGCCGGTGATGAAGATGTTTCTCTTACAGAATTGCTTTCCTTTAAGGACACTAAAGGACTAAAGAAGGATGAACTAACCTACGCTGCAACTATGTATAAAAGAGGTATCTTACGGGGCACCTCGGATGGGTATCTAAATCCCTTTAATCCTATTACCAGAGGAGAATTTGCTGTTATGATTTCCCGCTTTATCGATAGCGTGGATATGGATACTGATCTTGATGAAGAAGAGCAAACCACAGACTATATCAGCAGCCTAAGTCCCGCTAATAAAGCAAAGATTGATATAAATACGAATAAATTTACAGTTCAATTTACGGAAGACATGGTTCTGGCAAAGGGCCATGATCTGGGAGATTTAGCGAAGGCTATTCAACTTTTACAATATAAAAATGGTCAATGGGTGGACGCCCAACTGGAATACGCCATTGTCTTTAAAGAAAATGATGACCAACTGGTTGTCAAGTTAAATAACCAAGGGATTCTATTAGCCAATAGCAAATACTGTCTAACCATTGATAACGATATTTTGGTTACCAGAAAAGCGAAATCTTTCTCCGGTATCAATAAAGGCGAATGGTACTTCACCACCAAAGCAGCTGCTTTAGCCATCAATGAAGTAACGGCTACTAACGATACCACCGTCGTCATTCAGTTTAATGGGGACATCCAAAAGGGTAAAAAATTTAATAGCAAGGGAACCGGTATTCATATTCTAAAAGGGAACCGCGAGCTGGATGTAACTGCTACTCGCATTGCCGGTGCAAAATTAACCATTACTCTGGATGCGGATGATAGTATGGTAGATAACAAGAATTATCAATTTTGGCTAAGTGAAGATGTCATTGATAATTTCTCCCTCAACAAAGAAAAAGCCATAGAGTTTAAATACGAAGATTAATCTCAGGGAGTGTCGTACTTTTTGGCGACACTCTTTTTTGTAGTAGGGGCAAACTAGCGTGCTGTATCAAAATAGCGGACGACCACAGGTTGCCCCTACGACGCAACATCAATTCATTGTGCAACAGAGTCATCAAAAAACCCCCGGATTAAATCCGGGGGTTTGGTCTTACTACAGTATTCGACTAGCACCACGATATTTCGGACTCCAATAATTATCTGAGAGGGAATCTATTTTGATCCCTTTTGAACTGGAAGAATGAATAAATTGATTTTCACCGATGTAGATGCCTGAGTGGTTAATGTTGCCATTGCCGCCGGTATTAAAAAATACCAGATCGCCAGCCCTCAGTTCTTCTTTATTAATGACTGTTCCTGCATTATATTGTCCGGCTGCCGTGTGCACCAGATCAACACCAAAGTTCTTAAAGACATATCGTACATAACCGGAGCAATCAAAACCCGCTGGACTCTCTCCACCGGAACGATATTTTGTACCCGTAAACTTCTTAGCATAATCCAGTACTGCCATAGCTCGGTCTACCATACCCCGGGAAACATTTTCGGTTGCCTGGGGAGGTCTTACGGACTGATTGGAAGCACCATCCGGCACCTGTAAAACCTGCCCTAACTGTAGATTGTCATTGGTCAATTGGTTAAGCTCTTTAATTTTCTCAACCGTTGTGCCATTATTTTGGGCAATGGCCCACAGAGAATCTCCCGATTTTACCGTAACTTGGGCTGCCTCAGCGGCACCAACCCACATACCCACTGCAAAACAAACAGAGGTTGCCAGTACAAGCAGTCTACTACTTAAAGACACTATCCTTCCTCGCTTTCTACGCCGACGGAGTTAGCTGACGGATTCGGACTGAAAGATAGCCCGCTACCAAAGGTAGTTCACCCCAAAAGAGTGGTTCCCCCGTTTTCAAGAATGAAATTTGGCGTTTTATAATAGTCTATTATTCTATTCGTCATTAGGTTCTATTTTCCTGCTAAAAAAGTCATTTTAACCATAAATTTAGTAAAATTGGGGCTAGCTTCCTATCCACACCCGGATAATAGTCCAATTATTGATTGTTAGAGTGATCGGTTTTTGGAAATAATCAAAAGTAGAACTCTCAATATTACTGGCAAGGAAGAAATTATGACTCTTACTCAAGCTACCTGGAACTGTGCCAAGGTAATGTTGTCGTTAACACTACCACTTCAAGTGTTCTTAAAACCTCCTGTGGACCGAAATACCCATCACTTTTGCAATCAACAGTCTATTCGTATTCTTAAGAAGGATGGTTTTGGTAAGGAAGCTTTGCTGTATCAATCTTACCTAGGTACCCTAAACGCCGGTTCAACCTGGTGTGATCGAGGATTTAAAAATATTAGCCATTATTATGACTATACAACCAATACGGGTCTTTGGTGTGGACCGGATGCCCCCAGTGAATGCCGTCACTATTTCAAGCAGGCCATCAAACAATGGCAGCAAAACCGGCAAGAGAAAGCTCTCTTTTACGTAGGTGCAGCGACCCATATTTTGCAAGATCTTTGTGTTCCTCACCATGCCGCCGGTCTTATTTTGAAGGGTCACAAATACTTCGAAGACTGGGCCCGCAGTAATTACCATGATTTTACCACGAACTACGATGGACTCTATGAACTATCCCGCGAGCCTGATGACTGGGTAAAAGAAAATGCCGGTTTTTCCTTCGCCTTTTTACCCCAGGTGGTAGAAGAACATGAGCCATCCGTGGAAAAGGCTGCTCAGGTTCTGCTTCAGCGTGCGCAAAGATCAACCGCAGGTTTTTTACAATTCTTCCTACAATGCGTCACAAAAAAATAACCCCACCGGTACAAATTAAATTCTTCGGTGGGGTTATTCTTTGTGCAGCATTATTTTAGAAATTCAAAGAAGCCCAGGCCACTTAGCAGAACTATAATAATGGCCGCAGGAGCTACAAAACGTACCGCTATTAAATAGAACTTCACAAAGGTGCGATTATTCAGGCTACCGCCATTGGAAAGTTCATCTGCCACGTCATATTTGCTTAGTCGCCAACCGACAAAAATGGCGATAAGGAGTCCGGTCAAAGGCATCATAATGTTGTCGGTAGCATAACCAAACAAGTCAAACATCGTCATACCAAAGATCTTAAGGTTAGCCAAAATACTATTCGACAGGGTAGCCGTACTACCAATTAATGCCATCATCAAACCTGTCACCACAGTGGCACTTTTTCTGGACCAACCCAGTTCCTCGTTTAAATAAGCCACTGGCGTATTAAAGAGAGAAATCATGGCACCGGTAGCAGCAATGGAAGCCAGGATAAAGAAAATAGCCAGGAAAAAGCCACCAAAGGGCATCGAATTAAATACCATTGGGATCGTCATAAATAACAGGGAAGCACCTTTGTCAGGAGTAAAGCCAAAGGCAAACACGGCCGGAAAAATAGCTAAACCGGCTAACATGGAAACACAGGTATCCGCCAGCATAACCTTAACACCAGTGCTAAATAAGCTTTCGTTTTTGCCAATGTAACTTCCGTAGGTGGTCATGACCCCCATACCCACGGATAATTTAAAGAAGGCTAAACCCATGGCAGCCAGAATGGTTGCACCGGTAATTTTAGAGAAGTCCGGTTTAAACAAGAAGGCAATCCCCTCGCTGGCACCGGGTAATGTTACGGCCCGGATAACACAAACGATGAGTAGTAAAAAAAGTACCGGCAACAGCATTTTAGTTATCCGTTCGATCCCTTTTTTCACTCCAGCCAGGATAATCGCACCGGTTACCAGAAGCACAATCCATTGCCAGATCAGCGGTGACCAGACCCCAGATATAAAGCCGGTAAAGGCCTGCTCAGATACCTTAGGATCGGTGGTTAGCAAACCACCACTCATAGCCTTAAAAATGTAGGCATAAACCCAGCCAGCCACGGATGTATAATAGCTCATAATCAGGAAAGCCACTATCACACCCGAAATACCAGTAAGGAACCAAGGTGTACCAGGAGCCAGTCTTTTAAAGGCACCTACCGAGGCAGCATTACTGCGGCGCCCCATGATAAATTCGGAAATCATCACAGGTAAACCAATTAAACTTGCAAACAATAAATAAATAAGAATGAATGCGGCACCACCGTTTTCCCCAGTGACATAGGGAAACTTCCAAATGTTGCCAAGCCCCACAGCTGAGCCCAAAGTGGCGGCAATAACTCCGAGGGTACTGCCAAAGCCTTCTCGATGACCCATGCTTGTTTGGGATAAGTTTGTTTGTGCCATTTTTGTCCTTCCTTTTGCTTGAATTTTGGGTGCATTATTTAACTAACTAAAAGCATCACGAACTTCATTTTAATATAAAAATCGACAATCCACCAGTCTTTAGGACACTTAATCTCTGGTTATCCAGCAATATTTTTCTATTTTACCGTGTAACACTTTAGGTTTTGCTTCGTCTTAGAAAATGACTGATCCTTTAGCAGAAAAATAAGGAGACAAATGCTATGAAGAAACTTTATCAGAAGAGGTTCTACCCGGGGAATTTCAATTGGAGAAATTTTTATGTAAAAGTGTTTATCCCTTTCTTAGCTTTATCTTTATTCAGTGGCTGCACTATGAATGGTCCAGACTCTAGGAAAACAGAGCCGTCCACAAAAGAAAAATATAGGGTAACCGAAAATACTCACATTTTAAAAAGCGTCGAAAAAAACATCCTCGGTGATGAGGCAAAGGAAAAGGTCGTTCTTTATGCCGAGCAAGACAAAAACGGGATGCCAATCGCTTGGTCTGTGGTGGTGGATGATGTAGAAAGGATAAACTTGCCGGTCCAGGAGGAAGGTCTCTATTCCTTCGCTGATTTAAAGTTCGAGGATGTAGACGGGGATCATAAAAATGAAGTCTTGGTTTACCGCCAATCCAGTGGCAGTGCCGGAGCCATGGGACTAGCCATTTACAAACCCCAAGAAGGCACCGGGGCTTGGCAGCTACTTTTTACTATTGAAAACCCCTTTGATTACGCTTCTGATAGTGAAACGGGCCAGGAAAACAATGCGAGGTTCGAAGTAAAATACGCTGGTGATTATTACGTGGTTTTTAAAGACCATCAAACGGGATTAAAATCCACTATTCCGTTAGCCAAGGAAGAATACAAAAATTCAGAAAGCCTACTTCAAAATATTACTACCTGGATTGATCCCATCATTGATTACAGTCTGGTGGATTATGATGGCAATGGTGTAAAAGAGATCATCACTCTCCAAAGGGTAATTGGTATTTCCCACGTAGATACCCTGGCCCTGCTGAAAACCACCTATCAATTAAAAGGAGGGTATTATCAGGCCGTATCCCTCACTCTATATGACAACAAAGACAAACCCTTGGCAGAAGTAAAGTTATAATCAAAAAGGCAGGGTTAATTCTGCTCCATGCTCCTTCAGCCACTGGCGGTGTTCTTTATAAGCAGGACAGACACTCTCTACCAGCGACCAAAACTTTTTCGAATGATTCATTTCTTTTAAATGAGCAAGTTCGTGTACCACTAGATAATCAATGATTGGTAGCGGAGCCATAACCAGACGATAATTAAAATTTAAATTACCCTGACTGGAGCAACTGCCCCAGCGCGTCTTTTGATCTTTAATAGCAAACTGGCTGTACTTAATATTTAATTTATGGCTGAAGAATTGCAATCGTTGCTTAATAACCTCGCGGGCTTGGTGGCGAAGCCAGCTTTCCAAAACATCTCGTATTTTCACCTGGTTCTGCTGGGGTAGCATAATGATTATTTTATCTCCCACTATTTCGATCTGTGGTGCACCAGTTTGAAAGACTGTAACCACACGATAGCTCTTACCTAAAAAACGAATGGCCGGTGTCTCTGCCAAAGCATTCTTTTGTACCAATTCCACCCTGCGGGAAAATAAAGCCAGCTTTTCCAAAATCCAATTTTGTTTACTTCTTAGTAAGGTTTCCAACTGGTCCTGAGGGTAATTACTGGGCACTACCACCTCTAGTCTGTCGGGGGAGCTAATGGTAAAGCGCACATGTTTCGCCCGCCGACTTTCCCTAATCTGATAGGAGATAGGCTTGCCTCCCAGTTGAACTGTCTGCCTGGTTTTTTCCATTGTTTCTTTCATAGCATCAAACCCTTACATAAATTAATTACCCCAATAGTATTCTCCAGGAGTTAACCAGAAACCTTCCAAAAAAAGTAAAACCAAAGGAGTTATCCTTTGGTTAGGTTATTCCAAATAATCTTCGATTTTAGTTTTGAGTTCCTTAACCCGTTCAACCATCAGGGGGCTTACCTCAAAGAGGGTTTTACCAACAAGATCGGCATTGACTGCTTCTAGATCATAGGGTAATACCCCCAGTAGTGGCAAAGAACCCAGAGCCTCACGGATGCTTTCCTCCTGTCCTACTCTTACCTTGTTAGCCACAGCATAGACTTTCTCCACACCTAAATCCTGAGCTAGTTGAACGGTAGCCTGAGCGGTTTGGAAACTTCTGCGACCTGGTTCTACCACCACAATAAAGGCATCCACCCCTCTGGCCGTACCCCGGCTCATGTGTTCCAGTCCCGCTTCCATATCGACAACTACCGTTTCATCCTGTCCCAGCACTAAGTGATTAAGTAGCATCTTAACAAAGGTATTCTCCGGGCAATAACAGCCGCTGCCCCCGGTGGAGGTAAGACCTAGCTGGAGCAACTTCACGCCGTCTTTCTCAATCACATACTTTTCCGGGATATCATCCACCTTGGGATTTAAGGTAAACCACTGTCCGCTGGTACCCGGTTCTGCGCCGGTACGTTCTTTAATGAGTCTTTTATCCTGGGTGATGGTGGTTACCTGGGTTAACTCCTGTGTCGTAAATCCCAAGGCCATACCCAAATTAGCATCTGGATCAGCATCCACAGCCAAAACCTTTTTACCCTCTCGGGCATAAAGATGACACAGCAAAGCCGAGAGAGTCGTTTTGCCCACACCACCCTTACCGGAAATTGCCAGCTTCACACCGGATTTACCTGACATTTGTCTACCTCCTCAAAAACTTGGCTTGTTTACCTACCCGTGACCTATAAGGTTATGCCCTATAGGGGTACGCCAAGTCTTTAGACGCGGGCGGAAGCCAGTTTACCATTAAGCCTGTCGGAAATGATATTTTTTTCCGACAGGCTCAAATGTTAGTTTAGACCCAACGCCTTTCTTTTTTGCTTAATTCTCTCAATAAGTAAACCAGCAGCCTTAACTGGATCTTCTTCGTAAATTAATTTTCCGCCGAATAGACCATCGGTAGTAACCGGGAAGTTTTCTTTATCTGCTGTTAAAACATTGACCACTAAGGGTGATCCGGTGGCTTGGGGATTGACCCCTACATGTACATCCACCCCACAGGCAATAAAATAAGTACCAATCGATAATGCCTTAGGATGGTGTGTTTCCGGACAGGAGCCCGCTGCTGGCAGATCCTTCACGGCTACCCCTAGGTAATTGGCCAGTGCCACCAGGAGATCGGCCACACGGGAATTATCTACACAGCTACCCATATGCAGTGCCGGCGGTAACCCCGGTAAGCCATTGGCTTGACCCACAGCGGTTAACACATTTCGCAGTCCTTCACCGCAGTATTGTAAGCCCTCCGGACTTAAGAGGCCGAATTTACCCAGAGAATGGGCAGAGCACCCGGTGGCAACCACCAGTACATTATTCTTAATTAATTCTTTGACCAAAGCAACGTTATGATAATCTTGTTTCTTTCTGGGATTTGTACAGCCAACAATGGCTACCGCACCTAAAATCTGGCCGCTCGCAATCGCATCTACCAGAGGTTTGAGGGGATCTTCCGGATTAACTGCCCTGAGGGCTTCCACAATCTGCTCCACAGAAAAACCAGCATAGGCTTCGGTTACTTCGGTAGGAATATTTACTTTACGGGGGTCCCGTTTGGGGAAATTGGCAATGGCTCGTAAGACAATTTCTTTGGCAGCCTCATCAGCCCGCTCGGCAGTGAATTCCACGTGAGTCGCCCCAGCGATCTTGGAATAGGCTAAGGTAGTGATGATTTCCGTGTGATAACAACTAGCCACCGTCTGGATACCTGGCATAATGCACTGAATATCCACCACCATAGCCTCCAGTGCCCCGGTAACAATGGGTAATTCTTGACTGGCATAGTTGGTAGCCACCGGAACGCCCCGGCGCATCAGCACTTCATTACCACTACAGCATACACCAACAACATTAATTCCTGTTGCCCCTACTTCCTTCGCTTTATCCGTTAACTTACCAGCCCATTCCACTACTTTTTCAGAGAGTAAGGGAATATGTCCATGTACTGATAGATTTACCATGTCTTCCTTAATGACACCTAGCCGATACTGGGATTTTACTGCGGTGGGGGTGCCAAATAAAATGTCCTGTAAATCAGTAGACATATGCAAACCGGCAAAGCCATCTACCAATCCCATGGTAACTGCTCCCAGCAAAAGATTGGCCGGATCGGCATCACCGCCCATTACCTGACGGGCCACTGATTTGGCTATTTCCAAGTGAGCATTTACCGGCAAAAGGCCAAGTTTTTCCCAGGTTTCTTTCGATTTTGCCTGGGCACGGAGTTCTAACCAATTAAGAGTTCCATGTTGTTTTTGAAAATCTTCCATTGCCTTATCAGCTACTTCTTTAGCCAATTGGTTAGTGTCTTTTCCTTCGCTGGATAGTCCCAATCCAGCGGCCACAGACTTTAATTTTTCTACACCTTGGATTGTATAGGGAGCTTTTCCTGCCACCACTTCTAAAATAGCGTGGGCAACTTCTCTGGCATGCTCCGCATGACTGGCTGTTCCCTCGGTGACATTGCCAAGAAAATTTCTGGCAACAATGGTATCCACTCCGGCACCACAGACCCCTGCCTGGGCACCTTTACCGTTGGGTGCTATACGACAGGGTCCATCCAAACAATGCTTACAACAAACACCAGTAGCCCCAAAACCACATTGGTTCATTTTTATGGCACGGTCAAAAGCGGTCTCAATGCCTTCGGCACGGGCCTTTTCCAACATCTGCTGAACTCCGGAATCCATAGACAGATCTTTTACATCCGGTAACTCTTTCATCAAAACACTCTCCTTTAAATCAGAGTCCAATATTTATGTTATTATTCTAAGCACACTAATTTCCCTGCCTTAAATTATTAAAAAAATATGACTTTTTAGACAAATAAGAAGGACACCTCCCGGTGCCCTTTCAAGTGCTCACTATTTAGTTAACTACTTACATCTTTTTCGTTCCATTACCATTAACTTCCCACATCTCTGAGGGGGGAGTTAGAATAAGTGCCTCATCATGCCAGGTACAAGAGACCTCATCGGTCAGGGCCATAGCAATATTCTTAAGATGTTCACTAATTCTTAAATACGCATTGATCACATCCATATGAATGAAGCTGGTGTTCTCCGTCTCCTGAGCCCCTTTCTGCATCCGGGCAATGTGGCTCATACGCAGACGAAATTCGAGATCGATGATATCCTCTTGGATGGTTTTAGCTTTCTCTGCCGCCATACAGCTATTGGTGGCAAAGCCGGTGTTGACCACATGCAACAATTCAATAATCTTTCTATGCATAGTCATAATATCCGTATGACCCTCTGTGGAGAAGTCTAGATTGTTAACATATTTGCTTTCTGCTTTAGAGAGCAGGTTCTTTTCTATGACATCCCCAATATGTTCATAATCCCGAACAATATGCACTAAACCCATCGTGCGGTTAAATTCATCTTTGTTCAATTGCTGTCTTAACAAATGAGTTAGATACTTATTGGTGGCTGTAGAAAGCAGGTCAATATGATCTTCCTTCTTATGAATTTTCTCTGCCTGATCGGGATCATAGGATTTCAGCAAAGGATAGATATCCTTTGTCATATCCGTGACGTGATCTGAAATATGCATAATTTCTTTGGTTGCCATCCCAATCGCTAATTCCGGGCTGGTAAGCAAAGTATCATCCAGGTATTTAGGTGTCACAGCGTTACCGGGTTCTTTCTTTTCAGGTACAATAAGCTCCAGTAAGCGAGCAAAATGGGATACAAAGGGTACAAATAAAAGTGCTATGGCTATATTAAAGAAGGTGTGAACGTTTGCCACTTGGAAACCTGTATTTGAAGTTATTTTCTGCATTAGCTCGGCAAAGGGAGTTACAAAAGGTAAGAATAACAACACCCCTACTACTTTAAAGAGTAGGTGGGCTGTAGCCACCCGCTGGGATTCCCGTGAAGACCCCAGGCTGGACAATACCGCCGTAAAAGCCGTCCCGATATTCGCTCCAAAGAGCATATAAATAGCCGGTTCTAAGGCAATTAAGTGCTGCATGGAAAGAAGCATAATAATACCGATGGTGGCTGCACTACTGTGAACCAAAAAAGTGAATACGGCCGCAACAATCATGGCCATAAGGGGACTATCGCTCATTTGCAGCAACATTTTACTAAACATGGGGTCATCCCGTAAAGGATACATGGTATCAGACATAATTTTTAAACCTAAAAACAACAAACCAAAACCGATCAAAACTTGACCGATTCGTTTATATTTGTGTTTCTTGGAGAAGAAGATAATGGTGGCCCCGATACCTACAATAGGCAGGGAAATCTCTGTGATTTTCAGCGCGATCAACTGCGCTGTTACCGTGGTACCAATATCTGCCCCTAGGATTACCGCAAGGGTTTGCCGCAAGCTAATAATGGAAGCACTGGTTAAACCCACCAAGACCACAGTGGTAGCAGTACTGCTTTGAAACAAAATGGTTACCAAAGCTCCTAAGCCCATCGCAATAATACGATTTTTGGTAAGTGAGGTTAAAGCCTCTCTCAGCCGCTTACCGGCAATCTTTTGTAAACCCTCACTCAGTATATACATACCGTACAATAAGAGCCCCATACCACCAATTATATTTAATGCTGCTGATTGCCAGCTCATAGTAACTACCCCCCTTTTCCTAGAACTATGGTACTTTTTTCACAAGTTTAACCTAATAAAAAACGGTGCCAATGCTACCGCTACTTCTTAACATAAACTTAATAATTAGATTTTAATTGATTAGTCATATTGTGTCAAATCTTTACAATGTGACTGGGTTTAAAATACCTTCAATTGCCCGGTGTTTAGACCGGGCAATTGCCATTTTAAGAATTATTTAATTTTTCTCTGTTATATATTCGCCTTTTTCCCTCGTTTGCAGACTACGTGCCACTGCCCTCGACCAGAAACAACTTCTTCCGTTCCGGTGGCACCACCAGAGATAATTAAACGTAGGGCTTGATCCACCGGTGTATCAACAACCGTAACAAATTCTTTGGGAACCCAGTACATATCCCCGGATACTTGCATGGTCTGGGGAAAATAGACTCCCACTAATTCCCTACCCAATTTATCCCGAAAAGAGCATTCCTTAACTGTTAGGAAACCTAATCGAGAAACCGTTTCATTGAGATTCACTAACACAACTGTATCAAATTTTTTCTCGTCCCCAGCTAATGATTTTAAAGCATCTTTAATGGTATTATAAATATTTTTAACACCTGGCATTTGGTAGATAAAACCTTCTATTAATTTTAATATCTTTTTGGATATCCACCAATTAGCTATCATACCAATTAAACATACTACTGCAATGACAAAAATAAAATCAACACCCCAAGGCAACTCTTGCTTCACGATTGGGTAGAGAATAGCATTTCCAATACCTGCTACCTGGGAATATATAAAGGCCAGGATATAAAAAGTGCCCAGCAAGGGTAATAACATCAACAGTCCCTTCACAAAATAGATCGATAGTTTCTTCATAAATCTCCTCCATAATAAACCAGTTCTTAGGCATGTTCTACCTATCATTATATTCCGCTGGCTACTATTTTTCTATCATATTTTCCAACAACACCATAATTATAAGGATAACATAAAAATCATTATCCATAGAAACAAAGTAAACCCCTTGTATGCTGAATTCAACACGCAAGGGATTTGTTTTGGAAGCATCGGCTTAGAATCCATAAAAACTATGTAATCACTCTAGCCAGAATAATTTGCCTGCCTGCTATATCATGCATTTGAATATCGTCAAAGCCTGCTTGCTTTAACCATTCGGTATACTGTCGAAGGGTCCAAGTGCCACCGGTTTGCGTATTTACTAACATATTTACTGCAAAAAGCTCTGCCCTTTTACTTACGCCCCTTACAAAATCCAGTATAGCAATCCGGCCCTTTGGCTTTAACGCCTGGTGTACTCTTTTAAATAAAAGAGTATTTTCTTCTTGGCCGTAAATATGGCATATATTTCCTAAAAAGGCCAGGTCAAACTGTCCTTCAATAACCCCCTCGGTAAAATCACCTGGAACAAACTTAATTCGTTCGTTCTCAAGAAGATTTTTCTCCATCACTTCGCAGACTTCCCGTTTATCTTGAACCGTCACCTCAGCACCTGCCGCTGCAAAGGGCCGGGCATAATTGAGGGGACCACCGCCTAAATCCAGTACCTTGGAACCAATCGGTAAATCACGCAAACAAATAGTAATAATATCATTAGAGGTTTCCTTGGCACCTTTTTTCATAGCCGCCATAAACCCTTTTATATCCTGTTGATCGCGCTCTCTTTCCAAAGGTGCTCCTGTTTTCAGTACCTGAGGAATTGTCGTCCACGCTTTTATCACATTAAAGGTATGAATAATGGAATAGCCTACATACTTGTCGCTTTGTTCATTAAACAATATGTCCTCTGCTTCCGAAGTCAGACTGTACTTATCCGAATTAAATTGTAAGTAACCCAGGGCGACTAACGACTCATTGACTGTCCAGAGAGCCCGCAAATCAAAATCAAGTTTTTTTGCCAATTCTTCTAAGGAGTAGGAACCTTGTCTTAGCGTATCAAAAATTCCAGTTTGTAAGGCCGCACCTACAACCAATAACTCCTGTGGTGCTACAGGGTTTGTTAAATTAGGCATCTTGACCCCTCCCTATTAATACCAGATTTTTATTAAGTATATCAAACCCCGTTTTCTATAACTAGTATGCTCCTTTAAGCTATTGTAACAATTTTTTAACGGTAAAAAAATAGCCTCTGAGCCCAATGAAAACGGGGAGCTCAGAGGCTGCTAAAACAGGGCTGGCAATCCCATTACTATGTCTCTTAAAGTGATCCACCAATAATTGTAAAATGCTTTTCTTTCTATACTATAAATTGAATTGCTGTAGCCTCACATTAATCACTCTGAGGCACATAAATCAACTTAATGAAGTAGAGGAAGTAAAAGGAGCTGTTACTTTCAGTTCCTTACTGTTTATTGCATTGTTTTGACCATATCTCTTTTATTTGGTTTGCCTGTTCCTGCGTGATAATGCCTGCCTTAACTACTTCTTCTAATCTTTTAATTTTTGCTTGCTTCCAATATTCATGGCGTTCTTCTTTTGATAAATTCTTTATTTTTTCCCGTTCTGCTTTTCTGTCAGCCGCTTTAGATTGGCGATATTCAACCCACTTGTCGGCTTGTTCTTGGGAGATAATCTTTTGGGAAACAAGTTCCTTCATCATGTCATTAAAGTGGTGCTTTGCATGTCCTACTTGAGAATAGGTTTGATTTGGCACTGGTGAGATATCCGTGTTAGCAATGGCACTGGTCCCAAAGGATACTACAGAGATACCAATGATAGCTGCACCGAGAAAATTTTTGATTTTTTGTGTTCTCTTCATATAATCCCACCCTTCTATTTTTAGCAAACCTAATAAAAAAATCTGTTTAGGTTCACATTAATCTTATCTTGAGCTTTTTCAAGTAAAAATATTAATCCATCTTCCTCACGTATTGTAAAAATAGACTACTATAAAGAAAGATAGATTTTAAATCCGATAATTTCATTTGATTGCTCTAAATCACCCTCCGTAAATAGACTATTATTAATCCAATACTTTTTTAATATATCTTTCACACCGAATTAATTTATTGTTAAATTGATTTTTAAAAAAATTAAAAACCCGCAAACCTTACGTCTTAAGGCTTTGCGAGTTTCTTGATATATCAGATATGGTGCGCCTGACAGGAATCGAACCTGTGCACCCGGCTCCGGAGGCCGGCGCTCTATCCCCTGAGCTACAGGCGCATTTATTATGCTATTCTATTATAGCAATAATTTATCATTTTGCAAGAGAAAACAACAGGCAGCATTAGATCAACTTTTACAATATACCATTAGTTACTAGCCAAAGCAATATTTTTTTGAGAAGGTTATTCAAATGACCCGATGATCTGCTTTCACCGGGCTATCCTATGCACCTAGAGATGAACTTGTTTCAGTACATCCTTTAAGGTTGCTGCTGAGTTTCTTAGGGCAGCTTTCTCTTCCTCTGACATAGAGAGAGCCAAGACCTGTTCACGACCAGAGCCATTGACAATACACGGTAGGCTGAGGCAACAATCCTGTATGCCATAGATACCATCCACTAGCCCGGATACGGAAAGAATAGAATTTTCATCCCGCAAAATACTTTCGCAAATTCTTTTGATGGCAAAGGCAATGGCATAGTAGGTAGCTCCTTTGCGCTGAATAATTTCATAGGCCGCGGTACGTACTCTCTGGGCTACCTCCTGCCTGTTCACAGGTTCCAATCCTCGTAACTTAGCGAATTGCTCCAGACCCATTCCGGCCACATTGGCAGTACTCCAGAGAGGTACTTGAGAATCACCGTGTTCACCTACAATATAGGCATGAACATTGCGGGGTTCTACGCCACAGTACTGTGATAGCTCTGATCGAAAGCGCGAGGTATCCAAGACGGTTCCAGAACCAAAGACTTGGCTTTGGGGCAACCCAGATATTTTGAGCGCTGCATAGGTAAGAATATCAACTGGATTAGCCACCATGAGAAAGATAGATTTGCCACAGTATTTTAGTAAGTGGGGTAGGCTTTCTTTTAAAATAGCAATATTTTTATTCACCAGATCTAAGCGAGTTTCACCTGGTTTTTGGTTAGCTCCTGCGGTAAATATAACAATGTTGGCACCTTGGCAATCTTCATAATCGCCAGAGAAAATATCCAGCGGCTTGATAAAGGCGGCTGCATCCCCCAAATCCATAGCCTCACCGGCAGCCTTTTCTTTATTAACATCCACTAAAACTAAATCACTGGCTAAACCACTGGCCAAGATAGCAAAGGCAGCCGAAGCTCCCACTTGCCCGGCACCAATGACTGCTATTTTAACACCCTTCTGCAATTTCAATTTTTTTCACTCCCTGGTTATATCTCTTAATAAATCTTAAAACTAGTATTTCCGGCAAAATAAATACTATGTTTTATTAATTTCCAAATTTTGATGATAGACGAAGTAATGGAAAACTTGTACAATAGACCATAACTTAAAAAGACAAGGCCGAATCTCCGGCAGAACCGGAGTACGGGGGATAAAATATACCCGGGGTGAATCCGCAACCTTTCCACGGAGGTGTTAAAAGGTGCGGTAGGGTGCCCTTCAACCCGAACCCGTCAACTAACCTCGAAGGCCAAAAGAGGGGGAAAAGTTCATATGAAGTTCTTTGTCCGTTTTAAACGGGCCATAGTATTGGTTTGCCTTTTAGGGCTACTTGTGCCCGCCACAGCAGTGTATGCTTACCAATATACCGTGACCTTAGGAGATTCTCTATATACCATTAGTCAAAAAACCAACATGAGTATTGATCAAATTAAGTCTGCTAATAATCTCAGCCAAGATTTGATTCACCCTGGTCAAGTATTAACTATACCCGATAAGAAAAATGTCCCAGCAGAGACAAAACCAGCAGCGACTCAAGTTCAGTCCGCCAATTCTACATACACCGTACAACCGGGGGATAGTCTCTACGTAATTGCTGAAAAAAATGGCTTGCGTCCAGAATCCTTAATGTTAGCCAACAGCTTAAGCGGCACATTAATTTATCCGGGCCAGCAGTTAATTGTACCCATTGCTGCTACCCGCAGCACTACTCCTATGGCTGCAGAAGTTAGTCGTAGTGCTAAACGTCCGGTAATTCCTTTTACCGATGAAGAACTTGACTTACTGAGCCGTCTGGTTACTGCCGAGGCTGGTGGTGAACCTGTTTCAGCTCAGGTTGGTGTCGCTGCGGTAGTACTTAATCGAGTAAAAAGTAATACTTTCCAAAACACCATTCGAGATGTGATTTATGCTCCTAATCAATTTTCCCCTGTGCGGAACGGCTGGATCAATCGCCCTGCCACAGACACTGCTATTGAGGCTGCCAAAGACGCTCTCTATGGCAATGACCCTACTAACGGAGCGCTGTATTTCTTTGATAATTCTGCTAGCAATTCTTTCCTGCGCTCGTTACCAGTATCCGCTAAGTATGGCCAAATGATTTATGCTACCAGATAATTATAAAATAATTAACGCACTGGGAAACCAGTGCGTTTCAGGTTGTTGATAGCCCTAAACCATGAAAAATTCACGGTTTAGGGCTACTTTTACGGTAAATACAGAGGATTTCCCCACGGCAATCCTTTGCTATTAGCAGATACCCACTTATATTTTAAACGACCCGTTCAACGGATAAGACAGCACCTAAACCCGCAACCGGAAAAGTGAAATTACCTGGTACAGAAGAGCTCATTTGAATCGATAACTGATCTCCTGCAGTAAACTCGTAATAGTCAATCAGATCAAAGGTAATGGGCTCTCCGGCAAGCACATCCATTGCCTGTGATGTAACTGATTGTGGAACGCCACCAATGCCAAAGCTAATGGTAACGGCTCCATTCACACTAAAGGCGCCAAGCGCACCAATATCAATGCGATAGGTTCCATCTTCCGTGATTGTAATGCTATTCGCTGTTGTAAAATCAAGACCAGCCGAGGCAGTACTCTGATTGGGCATCGGCACTTCAACGGGTGTATTCGTCAATGCGAGGGTTCCTACTGACGAGGACAAAGCTCCAAAGGCATTGATTAAACCTCCTGTAGGTCCTGTAGCTCCGGTTGGTCCAGTGTCTCCAGTTGGTCCGATAGGCCCGGTGTCTCCTGTAGCTCCGGCAGGTCCGGTGGGTCCAGTGTCTCCAGTCGGTCCAATAGGCCCGGTGTCTCCTGTAGCTCCGGCAGGTCCAGTAGGTCCAGTGTCTCCA
>CAMKDG010000010.1 GCA_946411205.1 uncultured Desulfotomaculum sp. | reverse complement strand
TGACAGCGGCAGGTTCGGAACCACTTACCTACCAATGGAAAAAAGATGGGATTAACATAGCCGGAGCTACCTCTGCGACGTTGGATATAGTCAATGCCCAGACTTCGGATGCAGGGATCTACACCGTAGAAGTAAGCAACGATGCTGGCAATATCATTAGTGATTCGGCAACCTTGACAGTCAACGAGCCAGGAGACTTGAACCTTCTTTTAACGCCTGGCGACAGTTTGGTGCACCTGGCTTGGAGCGAAGTGCCTGAATCAGTATCCTATTATGTGTATCAAGACAGTTCATATGTGCAAACAGTAGCAGGCGGTGTCTACAGTCATGAAGTTACGGGCCTTACTAATGGTCAGACGTATACCTTTGAAGTTCGGGCCATTGATAATCATGATGCTGTTATCGCTACTTCCGGTAATCACAGCGCCACGCCGAGAACCGTGTCCGGGGCACCGACAAATGTAACGGCCACAACGGGAAATGGACAAGCCACTGTGAGCTTTAGCACTCCTGCAAGCAACGGCGGCAACCCAATCACAGGCTATACCGTAACGGCAAGTCCCGGCAATATTACTGCCACAGGCACAAGCAGCCCGATTACCGTGGTCGGTTTGACCAACGGAACAAGCTACACCTTTACCGTAAAAGCAACCAATGCGGCAGGAGATAGTACGCAGTCAACGCCGTCCAATTCCGTAACACCATATGGTTCTTCCAGTGGCGGCAACAGCAACGGCAGCAGCACGCCGAGTACGCCGCCGACAAGCGGCGTGAACGTCACTGTCAACGGCAAAGGGCAAACGATAGCTACGGTCGATACGACCAAAGTAGGTGACACAACAACCATCACCGTTACTATGGACGATCAGCAATTGGCAGAAAGACTGAACCAAGAAGGAAGAAAGGCGGTTGTGACGATCCCGGTGGCAACCCAAGCGGATGTGGTAATCGGGCGCTTAAACGGCCAGATCGTTAAGAACATGGAAGGCCAAGAGGCCAGCCTGGAGATTACAACCGATCATGTACGCTACGTCCTGCCTGCGGCGCAAATCAACATCGACAGCGTATCGTCCCAATTTGGCCGGCAGGTTGAACTTAAGGATATCCTGATTGATGTCAAAATCGCCGCATCCACCCTGGAGGCTCGGAACAACGCTCAAATGGTAGTTGATCCGGTAGAATTCGTGATAACCGCTACAACTGCCGGTAAGACAGTGGAGATCACCAAATTCAATGCTTACGTAGAGCGAATCATCACCCTCCCAGAAGGAGTCGATGCAAGCAAAATCACCACAGGCATCGTGTTTAACCGCGACGGAAGCTTCTCCCACGTTCCAACGGAAGTGTTTGAAAAGAATGGAACATGGTATGCCAAACTGAACTCCCTGACCAATTCAACCTATTCAGTTATCTGGAACCCGGTAACGGTGAGTTCGGTGGAGAATCACTGGTCGAAATCTTATGTTAATGACATGGCCTCCAGGCTAGTCATAAAAAATCCTGAGAGCTTCACGCCGGACGGACAGATCACAAGGGGAGATTTTGCGGAATATATTGCCAAAGCCCTCGGTATATACAGAACGGGAATAGCCAAAGCGGGAGAGTTCCCTGATGTGGCGAGCGGCAACGAACTGGCGGATGCCATTACGGTGACAGCCGAATATGGAATCATAGCTGGATATCCCGACGGAACCTTCAAACCGAAAGCGAAAATCACCCGGGAAGAAGCGATGATCATGTATGCAAGAGCCATGGACATAGTCGGATTGAAGGAGAAGAGCGACAACAGAATCGAGAACTATCTAGACAAACAGGAAATAAGTGGCTGGGCCTACGAGGGCGTCAAGAAAACCGTCAATGCCGGAGTATTCAACGGCAAAACGAATGCGACTATCGACCCGAAAGGAATGCTCACCTATGCTGAGGCAGCCACAGCCATCCGTAACCTCCTGACAGAAACAAAAATGATTAACAAGTAACAACCATAACAATAGCGGCAGACCACAGCGCATTGACCGGTCTGTTGTAAAATGCAAAGAATCCTTCTGATAGTGAGTAGCAATTTGCTGTCAGAAGGACTTTTTTCTCCTATTTCAGGGGGAGGAATACATTTTCCAAAGAATAGCTTATCCAGTAATTATTATCCAAAACAACCGGAGTAAGCCTGTGACTTTTTGTTTCCAAATAAAAAAAGGAAGAATCCATATAAATATTGAAATAACAAATAAAAACTTTGTTTTTAAAGCTGATACATAAAACACAGGCCAGCTTTATTTTGCCTGCAAATAATAAGGAGACTCGCTGTGAGAAAAAGAACGATCTATTCTTTCCTGAGCGTAGCTTTTTCCCTTGCCATCGCCCTGGGATTGCTTTTTTTTGCCCTTGAGTGGGATAATTCCAATGCGCCAAGAGCCGTTAAGGGCGTGCTTGACGCCAGAGCGTATGATTTTGACGCAGCGGGACCTCTTCTGTTAAATGGTGAATGGCAGTTTGTAGCCGGGAAGCTGGCGGATACTGCCTACTTTGAGCAGCACCAAGGCACTCCCCACTATGTACCTGTTCCTTCCGAATGGACCCGTTATCAAACAGACGGGCACCCGATGCCCCCCTACGGCAGTGCCACCTATCGCCTGCGCGTGCAATTGCCGGAGATGAACGGGGTCATGGGTATAAAGACGAACAATATTCGCATGTCCAACGCCGTGTGGATCAATGGAGAAAAGGTGGGTCAAAGCGGCACCCCGCAAGAAGACGCTTCCTATCAAGCTTGTAACACGCCGTACGTTACTTTTTTTCCGCTTGAAGGCAATGAACTGGAGGTTATCGTTCAGACGGCCAATTTTCACTATGGCACGGGCGGTGGCATCATCAGTTCTTTGTATCTGGGTGATGAGCAAAGCATCCTCCGAATACTGGATCTTCAACGTATGTATGACTGGGTGATGCTTGTATCTTTTCTGACCATGGGAATTTATTTCTTCAATTTTTACTTTTTTTTAAGGAAATATAAAGAGTTGCTGGTTTTTTCCTTAGCCTGTTTTATGTTTGCTCTTTATACTGCCACCCATGGCGAGAAACTGTTGCACACCTATTATCCTCAACTGCCTTATGTTTTATTTTTAGGAATACAAAGGCTTTCTGGCACCCTTATGGGCATATTCCTAGCTTTGTTTTTTTATTTCCTTTTCCCTCGTCTTTCTCATCAAAAAATTCTTTATGCCATCCTGGGGATCGGCGGCTTGATGCTGGTTTTGATCTGCAGTCCTGCTCATTTCAATATGGGCGCGCAAGTGGAAGTGCTGAAACTCAATATTCTTTTCCCACTTACCGTATTCATCCATATTTTCTATATTCAGGTGAAAGCCGTGCAAACGGGGGAAGCAGGGGCTTCTTTTCTGATTGTTGCTTCTTCGGTCACCATCCTGTACATCGCTGTGGGTATATTAAATGTGTACAATCAAATGAACCCTTCAATTCTACCGCCCCTCATACCCTTTATTTACATGCTTCTGCTCTCCCTGTACATGTCTAATCGCTTTGTGAACATCTACAAGCAGAATGAGGCACTATCTGACCGGCTTATGCAGGCGGACCGCTTTAAAGACGAATTTTTGGCCAAAACATCTCATGAGTTTCGCACGCCGCTACATGGCGTTATGATGTTGGTTCAATCCATGCTCACAAATCCTGCCTCCGGCACGCTGACCCCGGAGCAAACTAATAAACTGTCGCTCGTTACGGAGATCTCCAAACGATTGGCCTTTCTGGTGGAGGATATTGCGGATCTTGCCAAACTTAAACAAGGGCAGTTGAAAATCCAGCCGCAAGATGTGGACCTGTACACAGTCTCCCATCTGGTGGCGGAAATTTTTGCCCATGTCCTACCCGGTCACATGACGCTGCGCAATCTGGTTCCGCCCCACATTCCTTATGTACGGGCTGACGAAAACCGACTCCGGCAAATTCTGAACAACCTGATTGACAACGCAGCCAAACATGCCGTCGCCGGTAATGAAATTGAACTTTCGGCCCGGGAACAAGCCGGCTTTGTGGTGGTGTCCATCAAAGATGTGGGACCGGGCATCACGCCGGAAGAATTGGAAAATATTTTTGAGCCTTACCAGCAAGGGGCCGTTTCGTCTCAGAAACCTGGAGGCGTCGGCCTGGGATTGGCCATTGCCAGGCAATTGGTGGAACTGCAGGGAGGACGCATTTGGGTCCAATCAGAACCAGGAAAAGGTGCCGTCTTTTCCTTTACCATTCCTGTGGCAGCCACGGAAAAGGTCCGTTCAATTGACATCTCCCTCCAGAAACCGACAGATTTTCGGACAGCTCAGGTTACATTCCCGATATCCAAAATGGTTGAAAAGGGTTCTGGGAAAAAAATCATCATTGCCGATGACGACCATACGAGCTTGCGCGTGCTCATAGAAGCGTTGGAACCGGAAGGATACTTTCTCATCGCCGTCGACAATGGACAGGCTGTGTTGGATCTATTGGAACAGCGTGCTGATGTGGATTTGATCATTCTGGACATCATGATGCCGGGCTTGTCGGGTTATGAAGTATGCCGGAAAATCAGAGCATCCTATAGCATTGCCGAATTGCCCGTGCTCATGCTGACAGCGGCCATTTTACCGGAAGACATGGTAGCAGCCTTTCAATCGGGGGCCAACGACTTCCTGCACAAACCCTTTGACTTAACAGAATTGAAAAGCCGGATGAGCAGCTTGCTCAACTTGAAAGAAGCCGTCACCACAGCCTCCCGGATGGAAGCCGCTTTTTTGCAAGCCCAAATCCGCCCGCATTTTCTCTATAATGTGTTGAATTCCATCTTGTCCTTAAGTTATATGGACATCGAAAAGACGCGCAAGCTCATCACTGAATTTGCCAATTTTTTGCGAGGTAGCTTTTCCTTCAGCAATATCAGTCAGTTTATACCGCTGGAAAAGGAACTGGCCCTGGTCCAATCCTACATCATCATCGAAAAGGCGCGTTTTCCCGGGAGGTTTCAGTTCGAACTGGTTGTGGAAAAAAACTTGCGCTGTTACCTGCCGCCCCTTTTATTGCAGCCCCTTGTGGAAAACGCTGTCCGTCACGGTCTGGCCAACCGCCAGGAGGGAACGGTATCCCTAACCGTGCGGCGGGAGGGTGACGATGTTATCTTCCAGATCCGGGACAATGGCTCCGGCATGTCCGAGACGCAAGTAGAGCGCATTCGACAACAGCAAGCGCTTCCCGGGGACGGGGTGGGCCTGTTGAATCTTTGCAAACGGATTAAACAACACACGGGCTTTTCTGTTGTCATTCACAGTGAGGAAAATGTAGGCACAACCATCGTCATCACTGCGCCTTATAGAGATAAAATAGCCGCCTGTGAGGAAGCTGAAAAGGAGAAAAACCGCTCTTTCTCGTAACAAAGGGCTTGCCACAAACTTATTGAAACGATTTGTTCAGAAATTGTTCAGCTGCCTTCGTTATAATTGAACAAGTAGGAATATTTCTCAACTTGCAAGAATTTTTCCTGTTGGCAATACCGGCCTCCTATGACTTCAATTGAAAGAAGGAAGAATCATGCTTCGGGCCATAGCTGTAGATGATGAAATTCTGGCGCTGTGCTTGTTGGAAAATCTATTACAAGAAATAGGCGGCGTCAACATGATTGGAACTTTTACCGATACAACCCGGGCCTTGGCAGCTATTATCAAGGAAAAGCCCGACATCGTTTTTCTGGACGTGGAAATGCCGGACCAAAACGGCCTTTCCCTGGCTGAGCAACTGACAGCTCTGAATGATGAAACCAACATTGTCTTTGTCACCGCCTATGAGCACTACGCGCTGCAAGCTTTTGGCGTCCGGGCGGCGGATTATATTTTGAAGCCCATTGAAAAAGACCGGCTGGCTAAAACTATCCGCCGCTTTTTAAAATGGACCGGGAGAGTTTCTGCGCCTTCTGTTGAGAAACGCTGTTTCCAGGCACAGTTTTTGGGAAATTTCAGTTTGCGCGATCCGAACGGAGACTTAATTAAATGGCGCACCAAAAAGGTAAAAGAGCTTTGCGCCTACCTGCTGCATTATCGCCAACCGATCCACCGCAGCCAAATTATCAATGATCTGTGGTCTGCTGTGGCTCCGGATAAGGGGAGTATTCTGTTGCATAGCACGGTTTACCAATTGAGAAAGACTTTAAAATCTTTAGATTGTGAGAACCCGATCCTTTACGCCGGTGAATTTTACACGCTGTGCCTGGGAGCGGAGAGTGATGTGCACGAAATCGAAGAAATACTCACTTGCCAGTCTCCGGCAAACGAACAAGTCATTTTAAACTTGCTGCAATACGCCAATAAGGACTATCTAGAACAAGAAGACTGGTCCTGGTCCTTAGGCGCTCGGGAGAAGTTGCGCGAAGCCTGCAAACATTGCTTGGAGAGCTATGTTTTTTCTACACCCGCAACCTGCTCGAAAAAGGGCGCGCGCAGGGAAAGTCTGGAAAAATTGATTGACATGGAGCCATTCGAAGAACGCTATATTCAAGAATTGATCCGGCATCATTTGGACTTGGGCAATAAAAGGAAGGCGCTGGAGACGTATCGGAAACTGGAAAAGCTGCTGGCGGAAGAATTAGGAGAAAAACCTCAGTTTGAGACGCTTCGTCTCGTGCAAAATTTGTTTTAAACGGACTAAAAATAAAAAGAGCCCATCCATGAGACCACTGACAAAAGTCTTTTTCTGTGGTCTCATGGATGGGGCCGGCTGCAAAATATATGCAATCTTTATAGGCCCAGTATTTCTTTGAGATCTTCCTCCGATAGGCTGGACAGCTTTGTTTCTCCGGGCTGGATAACTTGTTCAATTAGTTCCTTTTTTAGTTGTTGCATTTCATATATTTTTTCCTCAATGGTTCCCCTGGCAATGAGTTTCATCACCTGAACACAATTTTTTTGCCCCATGCGATGGGCTCGCCCTGCCGCCTGTTCTTCAATGGCGGGATTCCACCACAAATCGTATAAAATGACGGTATCGGCACCGGTTAAATTAAGTCCGGTTCCCCCTGCCTTTAGCGATAGGAGAAAAAGTTCGTTTTCTCCCTGATTAAATCGCTGGGTCATTTCTACCCGATCTTTAGCCGGGGTTTGTCCATCAAGGTAAAAGTAGCTCTTGTTTAGGTGGTCAAGCTTCTCCCGGATAAGCTGCAACATACTGGCAAACTGAGAAAATACTAATATCCTGCGCTTATTTTCCAAGGCGTTTTCAATCATCTCCAAAAGTTGCTCCAGTTTCCCGGATTGCCCGCTGTAGTTTTCCAAAAAGAGGGCCGGATGACAGCATAATTGTCTAAGGCGAGTTAACCCTGCCAGAATCTTAATGCGGCTTTTTTCAAACCCTTCCTTTTGTAAGGAGTCTTTGGTTTCCTGGCGTATTTTTTCTAAATAGGCCAGATACAGCTCCTTTTGTTCTTTGGTTAATTCCGACTGATGAACGGTTTCAATTTTCTCCGGCAGTTCTCTTAGCACGTCTTGTTTTACCCGTCTTAAAATAAAGGGCCTCACCATCCGGGCAATCTGCTCCCGGGTGAGATTGCTAAAGGCACGTTGACTTTGGAAAAAACCTGGCTGAATAGCATCGAAAAGGGACCAAAGTTCGTCTAGAGAGTTTTCAATGGGCGTTCCACTCAAGGCAAATCGTTTGCCAGCCCGGATCTGTTTTACTGCTTTGGCTGCTTTGGTTAAATGATTCTTGATGGCCTGGGCCTCATCTAAAATGAGAGAGTCAAATTCTTTTTCTTCGTACAACTCCAAATCCTGCCGCAATAAGGGGTACGAGGTAACGAAGACATCTGGTTCCGCTTGTCGCAGTAATCTGCTCCGTTCGTCCGGTGTGCCGTATACCACGACGACCTCTAAGGACGGCGCAAATTTGGCAAACTCACTTTTCCAGTTGTACACCAGTGAAGCCGGACAAACAACCAGCGAGGCTCGTCTCCCTTCCAGCGTATCGCTTTTTTCAGAAAGAAGAAAGCTAATGGCTTGCAGGGTTTTACCCAGACCCATATCGTCGGCTAAGATACCGCCCAGTCCATAATGAGCCATGGTTTTTAGCCATTGATAGCCAACCTGTTGATAATCCCGCAGAGTTGCCTTTATATCCAAGGGCAGCACAAAATCAATGGCATCGGGGTTTTTCAAATCCTGGAGTAAGCGACGAAATTTCTTACCGAGCTTTACAGCATCCCGATTTGCTCCGTTGATGATTCCATCAAGCTGCAACCCTCGATAAACCGGGAGACGGACAATGCCCTCAGCCAATTGCCCTTGCGAAAGGCTTAATTCTCCCAATAACTGGTTCATCATTTGAAAAGCTTCATCCTCCAGTGAAACAAAAGCACCACTGGTCAAGCGGTAATACTTCTTCTTTTCCACCACAGATTGTAAAATTTCTTTGATCTCTTGGCGATCAATTCCTTCCAGATCAAAACTGACTTCCAATAAATTCCCCTCGGAAGTAATATCGATCTTGGTCATAGCGGCCTGTTGTCTGGGCACAATAAGGCTCTTGACAGCACTGGTCAAATATAGCTCTGCCTGTTCTTGCAGTTTTGGCAGAGAAGTATAGAGGAAATCGTAGATTTGATCTTCTCCTTCTAGGTAACATTCCTTTCCGTTATACTTTAAAGAAGTGCTCTCAAAGATTTTCATAATGGCCTGTTCTTTTTCCACCTGCCGCAGCAGGATTATTTCTTTGGCCGACTTTTCTGCTGACTCCGGCTGAAATGGGTTAATGATCATGTGACCGTAATGGTATTCTATTTGGGCCAGGATTCTTTCATCTCGTTGATCCACAAATACCTTGACATGTAAGTCTGGGCTGATGATTTGGTCGGACACTTGCTCCGCTATGGCCACCCGCCCCAGCTGTTTTAACCCAGGTATTACATGGGAGATAAACTGCTGCATTTGATTTTGGGCCACTTGTAAAACACTATCGCTAGGTTCTTTCAAAAAAGGGTAAACATTATCAAGCAACTCTTTTTGAGCCGGCGATAATTTATAAATCCTATTTTTCTGGACCAGCCAGCCATAAGCTTCATAATAAGAGGTTTGCTGTAAAGAAGTTAAATCAATTTGAAAATCTGCCTTATTGCCTTTCTCCAAGCGGAAGGCAAAGGGTAGTTCCTCACAATGGGGTTGAAAAGTGAGTCCTGTTTGTTCCTCAAAGGTGACGTTTCTACCTGCTAAGCGGGAGATCAGGCTATCTGCTACCATTGGCGGAATGGATAGTGCCCGTCCACCCTCTATTCCAGAATAGTAGTCGTTTGGCTGACGATGATAAAAATCTTCCTGTTTGCTGATCTCCTGTAAGATTTGAATAATCTCTTGATCCTCTGTTGAAAAATCGTGTTCCGCAGGTTGATAAGTAAACTTTTTCGTAAAATAAAAAGGTTCCTGGTTTTTTACGCACTGCAGGAATTCACGAATATTTTTAACAATATAGAGTCTTTTTTCCCCTATCTTTAACTCTATTTTCAATAGTTTACTTCGGCTTGAGAGGTAATTAGTAATACTATATTCAACCGTTAATCCGGGTTTTGCGCGAAACTGCTTATCTTCGCCTACAGTGATAGCTCCTTTGACAAAGGCATCAATCAGTTGCTCTGCTTGATGATATTTATGTGCATCTAGCTTGTTTTTGCCCGGTTTTATACTATCCCGGGTTGATCTCCCTCTTTGTCTTCGCTGTATTTGTTCAATTTCAAGCAACACGGCAACAATATGTTTGCAGGCCCAATGCGTTTCAAAAGCCGGGCAGTCACAGGTAGCATCTATGTCATGGTCTGCAAAATGAACCCTTACCCCGTACATCTCACTGCCAGCCACTTGGGCATACCAACTGGCACCAAAAGACTCCGCTTCCAGGTCAATAACCCGCCCCTGCCTAAAATAGCTGACTCCCCGCTGGTAAATAGCAGCCGAACCGCACCATTTTTGGATAAAATTTGTCGTTACTAAAAGATCCGCGATCATGTAAACACCTCAAAGTTGGCGATATTAAAATCAACCATTCACGACTTTATTTTATCACTATCTGTAACTCTTAGCACGGAAACGCAGTATCTTCTTTGGCTGTGGGGGCCTTTAGTGAGATTTCTCGGGAGCCGTCTCTCTAACCGTGAACTGCTTGGCAGAGTTTTTGAGTGCTCTGGATAACTGAATCAGCCAGGCTGATAGCTGTGATGACAGCCACCCCATCAGCCCCGGCTGCTATAACCATAGGGGCATTTTCTGCTGTGATCCCGCCAATACCCACCATAGGAATGGTCAGCCCCTCTTTTCTTAGGGTTTGAATAAGGGCTGTGCCGGCTGCCGCTTTGGCATCTTCCTTGGTGGTGGTGGAAAAAACAGGACCTAGACCAAGGTAATCGGCACCTTGCTGGATCGCCTCATAAGCCTGTTCTCTGGTATGAACAGATACACCCAGAATTTTATTGCCGATTTTTTCCCTTACCGCGGCGGCAGATTCATCCTCTTGGCCAATATGCACACCCTCGGCATTAAGGGAGAGGGCTAAATCTACATCATCATTGACAATAAAGGGGATTTGATGTTGTTGGCAAAGCTTTTGCAGGGCTTGGGCTAATTTATATTTATCTTCACCCAGTAAAGCCCCGGTGCCCTTTTCCCGGTACTGAAATAAAGTAATGCCACCCTCAATGGCTTGGCGGGTTACTTCTACGGGGTCTTTGGTGCAGTTAGTACTCCCCAGTATAAAATATACTTTTAATAACTCTCGCATCTTTGCATCTGTAATGATTTCCATCACCCGCCTTCTATCTATGTTCCTTCATTTTTTCTCTTCGGTAGGCCCAATGGTTGGTTGGTCCATGTCCATGGCCCACTTCTATTTGGTTTGCCACGGCCGCTTGGATAAATTCTTTGGCAACTTGTACTGCTTCTTTTACTCCCCTGCCCCTGGCTAGCTCTGCCGTGACCGCGGCGGCAAAGGTACACCCTGTACCATGGGTATTTTTCGTCTGGATTCTCTCACTCCGGTACTCGGTAAACTCCTTCCCATCGAACAGCAAATCCACAAGTTCGCCTTCACCGTGGCCACCTTTGATGACCACATGGGCAACACCCAAATCCCATAAATATTGGGCCGCCCTTTGTCGATCCGCAAGCTTTTTGATGGTTATGCCGGTTAAAAGTTCCGCCTCTGGAATATTGGGGGTAATGACCGTTGCCAGCGGCAGGAGGTCTTTTTTCAGCGCCTCTATCGCCTCCCTTTGCAGCAAAGAAGCTCCGCCTTTGGCGATCATCACAGGGTCCACGACAACATTGCGCCACTGATAATGTTTTATTTGTTCAGCCACCACCTGAATGATTTCACTGCTAAAGAGCATCCCGGTTTTCAGTGCATCGGTCCCGATATCTTCACCAATGGACTTTAGTTGTTCCTGTACAGCCTCCACGGACATGGGATAAACCCCTTGCACACCCAAGGTGTTTTGAGCGGTAATCGCCGTAATGGCAGACATACCAAAGACTTCCAATTCTTGGAAGGTCTTTATATCAGCCAGGATGCCGGCCCCGCCGCCGGAATCTGAACCGGCAATGGTTAAAGCCTTAGCTATTTGGTTCATGGTTTTTCCCCTTTTATGCTAGATTTTTTCTATAACAGAGCCGTATTTAATGATTTCATCGGTTGAAACTTTCGCCAATTGATCCAGGAAAGCCACTTGAAAGCTTCCGGGTCCTGCCTGTCCTTTACTGGCGGAAGCAATTTCGGCTGCCACGCCATAGCTTACCAAGGCCGAGGTAGCTGCTAAGAGAAGGTCCTGCTCCACTGCCGCAAAGGCTCCAATGACCGAAGAAAGCAAACAACCACTGCCTGTGACTTTGGTTAACAGGGCATCACCGTTACGGACCAGATAGGTTCGCTGACCATCGGTGACTACATCCTCTTGACCCGTTACCACTACCACCGTACCAAGTTGTCTGGCGGCTGATTGGGCTAAGGATACCACATCCCCCTGGACATCTCCGGTATCCACACCTCGTACACTCCAATTTTCTCCCACCACATTGGCAACTTCCCCAGCATTTCCTCGGACAATAGAAACGTTAACTTCTTTGACAATTTTGCGGGCCGTGGCGGTTCGATAAGCCGTTGCCCCGGCACCAACGGGGTCAAAAATTACCGGCACCTGATGCTGGTTAGCGCTTTTACCTGCTAACAGCATGGCTGCTATTTCTTTTTCATGCAAGGTTCCAATATTCAAAACTAAAGCTCCGGCAATACTGGCCATATCAGCCACTTCCTCCGGAGCATAGGCCATCACTGGCGAGGCACCCAAGGCTAACAAACCGTTTGCCGTAAAATTGGTTACTACAACATTGGTGATGTTGTGTACCAGGGGATTGACTTGCCGCACCCTTTGCAGCGTATTCACAATATTTTGCAGCTTCATAGTAACCCAGTCCCTTCTTTTTTGATGTCTTGGCAGCTTAGAAAAACTTGGCTAATGAAAAATAAAAAGAGCATCCTTGCGTAAGCAAAGTGCTCCTAGTTATCTCTTCACTCCCTACGCTGGCATTATCCAACAGGTTCAACCGGTCTACGACGGTTAGTCGTACTCTCAGCTTGCTTCCACAAGCTCCCGGATAAAATATTATTTCTTAACAGTATACCAATCAATTAGCTCTCTGGCAATCGTGCTTTTGGGAGAAAGGTGGGGGAGTTTATCTGCCGTGAACCATTTGGCTTCTACAATTTCTACATTATCCGTTTTCAACTCACCTTGGGCATATTCTACGGTAAAACCAATCATCAAAGAATCTGGAAAGGGCCACGGTTGACTACCAAAATAACGTATATTTTTAACCTCGATGCCCACTTCCTCCTTAATTTCTCTCCGAACACATTCCTCCAAGGTTTCTCCGGGATCCACAAAGCCGGAAATAACACTAAACATATGATTAGCAAATTTTTTGTTTCTTGCCAGAAGAATCTGATTGTCCTTAATGACCGCTACAATAACAGCCGGAGATATCCGGGGATAGGTAACGAAGCCGCAATTAGGACATTGTTTAGCCCTTTCATCCGGTTTATCTTGGTTCAGAGAACCACAACTGCCACAAAAACGGCTGGTTCGGTCCCAATAGATAATTTGGTACCCCTTGCCGGCAACTTGAAAAAGGCTGTCATCAACCTGGCCTAATAGTTGTCTTACCCCCCAAAGGGAAAAGCCATCAGGCATTTGAATATCCGTTTCAAATTCAGCAGCATAGCATAAAATTTGATTCAGCTCACCAAGGTAATGTTTCCTTTTTAGCTCTATACCAATTTCTTTTAGGTCCTGGAAAGTTGGCATCCGTACGCTCTCCCCAGCACGTTTTACCAACATGTCCTGGTTTCGAAATAAAAATACGTAAAAATCTTCCATTGCAATCCTTCTCTACTGTTATTTTTCTCTACGGTCACCCTAGGAACCTAGGTGAAAATTACCTGACAGGGAAAAAGACAAATATACTCGTTGTCCACAAGGCGTGAGAAATTGTAACCATTAGGGTATTTCTTTCTTTCCAGTAGATATATCCCCAAAATAAACCTGCAATAAAGGCAGCCATCGTTAGCATAAAGTTGCCAGAGGCTATATGTACACCTCCGTAAATCAAAGCCGCGATAAACCAACCTTGAAAATCACCAAACCTTTGCATGGACCATCTCTGCAAAAAGTTTCGCCAAAATATCTCTTCGCCCGGACTGGTGATAAACAGTAAAACTAGTGCTATAACAATCGCTTCTGCCTGTGTGCGAATGTGATATATCGATGATATTTGAGGTTTCGCAAAGGTAAACATCAATTGGGACAAATAGTTACCCAAGAAAAAAATTAAGTAGAGCAATCCAGCCGAGCCAACACCTATCACGATGGTTCTCAAATTTAGTTGCTCTCTTTTGTAAGGAAGACCTCCCCAGATTATGGCTAAGATACTTAATGTGGTAGCAGCCAATCCCATGGAGAGCCAAAAGTTAAATAACTGAACCGAAAAAGTAAGATACCAAAATACAATTGCTAAAGCAATCGTCGTAAATGCGTGACGGTCCTTAATTCTACGGTTATACATTATAGCCCCCTCGATATAATGTCGAGCAAAAAGCCACCAATAAACATCAAGCCAAACTGCAGATGAAACTTGGCTGCAGTTGCTTCAAGCATTACTAAACATTCATTATTACCGTGCCAGGAAGCGCTCGTTTGCTTGATTATTTTTACCAACCCCGGCATTAGCAAAATAGGAAGTAGCGCTGTTAGCGGTATTTTTTGAGTGGCCAGCAAAAGAACTAGTGACAAGAATGCGCCTATATTCAAGAAATAATGCAACAAGAAGCCTCTCTTCTTGCCTAATGTCAGTGCTAAGGTATGAATCCCCGCTTTATAATCAAAGTTAACGTCTCGTAAATCATTCGCATGTAGAATACAGGAGACAAGAAAACCGATCGGTAGAGAAACCCAAAGGGCTAACCAGTTAAAAAAACCTGTCTGAACATAATAAGACCCTATGACCATGCAAGGACCCATCAGAAAGAAAACCAAAATTGAACCTAACCCCATGTATTTATAGGGTTTTGGTCCCAAAGTATAGGTATATCCGAAAATAACCCCGATGCTTCCTAGGACCAAAATTGGCCATCCCCGTAGATAGGTTAAGTAGCTACCAATCACGGCCGCCAAAAGAAAAGCAAAAACACCTGCCATTTTCATTTGTTTTGGTTTTAAAATATAGTTTACTAACTGAGGGCAGGTCGTGGCAGATTCTGGCGTATCAACACCGGAAATATAATCACCATAGGTATTGGTTAAGTTTGTCCCTGCTTGTAATAAAATGCCACCCAGCAAAGTGAGAATGAATAAAAAGACATTGAAATGACCCTGCTGTAATGCCACTACGGTACCCAATGTTACCGGAATCGCCGCAGCGGTAAAGGACCAAGGCCTTAGAGCCAGAAACCATGTTTTTATCATTTCTTCCCCCTCCTAACTATCCACTCCAACAAATGAATGTTAATTCATTTGTTGGCTTTATCTTAAAATCTATTTTATGGAAAGTCAATGGAGTATCAAAAATAACACGGGTTCCTGCCCTATCAAAACACCTATAAACTTACTTAACTAGTCCTAGGTTAAATAATACCGCTACTTAGCAAATAACGCCGGACTAACTATACTGGAACAAACCAATAGATTCATTGGCCGTTAAGCCTGCGCTACATCAACCCACATGGCCCCGGTAATATCCTGTAGTTCATCAACATTTAATTTTACGGCTGCATTGGTGTCTCCTGCTGCCGGAAAGACATGCTCATAGGCTTGCAGTGATTGATCCAGATAAATGGGTATCGGTTGTTTTAACCCAAAGGGGCATACCCCACCAACAGGATGTCCGGTTACAGCCAACACATCGGCAATTTCGGGCATTTTAGCTTTGGTCTGAAAGGCATCTTTAAACTTCCTATTATCCAAACGCTTATCCCCCGCCATTACCACCATAATAAAGTCATCTTTCACTTTAAATAGCAACGACTTGGCAATCTCCCCATGGGTTACCCCCAGAGAATCTGCTGCCTTGGCCACGGTACTGGTATCTTCAAAGGTCAGTATTTCCATATCTCTTTTTCTCTGTTTAAAAAACTCTACTACATCTTGTACAGACATAATTGCCTCAACCTCCATTCAACTTCTTTAAATACTATACTAGCAAGCATCCAGTCACGTCAATTTCTGTTGAAATTAATCCTATGATATACTAAGAGCAAGAAGGGAGTTGAATTTTATGTTCAAAACATATCAAGCTCAGTCGGTAGTAAGCGGGGAGGTACTTGCAGAGTAGGAATACCCTCTGCCCTCCCCAAGCTCAGCATTATCAATACGGGAGGACAAATAAGCAATGACTCAAACAAATTTATATGATGTTGGACTAACCGACCGCTTTGCCCAAGAAGCTACGATGTTTGAAGGATTACACCTCGGCAGAGTATCCATACAGCATCGAGATTTATATACGGTAATTACAGAAAATGGCGAGATAACGGCAGAGGTCTCAGGCAAGCTGGCTTTTCTGGCCAATGACAGTACCGACTATCCCGCCGTGGGCGACTGGGTCATGGTGGACCGTGTGGAAGACAGCGGCGGTCACGCTATCATGCACCACATCCTGCGCCGAAAAAGCGTTTTCCAGCGGAAGGCCGCAGGCACGTCCCAGGAAAACCAGATCGTGGCAGCCAACATTGATACGGTTTTTATCTGCATGTCGCTCAATCATAACTTTAATCTCCGGCGGTTGGAAAGATATCTATCTATCGCCTGGGACAGTATGGCTACCCCTGTGGTGGTACTCACAAAAGCAGACCTCTGTACCGATATAGACGCTAAGCTTGCCGAAGTGTCTGCCATTGCTCTCGGTGTGGATGTCCTGGTGACCACAAGTATGAAGGATGACGGCTATACCGCAGTTAGCAACTACCTCGGCCATGGTAAAACCATCGCTTTTATTGGTTCTTCAGGAGTGGGCAAATCCACCTTGATCAACCGCCTGTTGGATCAGGATTTCCTGGCTACCCGGGAAATTGATGGGGCTGACAAGGGGCGGCATGCCACCACCCGCCGGCAACTGATCGTTCTACCCAAGGGTGGGGTGGTCATAGACACTCCGGGTATGCGTGAGTTGCAACTAGAAAGTGCTGATCTTGCGAAGTCCTTTGCTGACATCGAGGAACTGGCGCAACACTGCCGCTTTAGCGATTGCACCCACCAAGAAGAGCCGGGCTGTGCCGTCAGGGAGGCTATTAGCAAAGGACTCCTCTCTGCCGCACGTCTGGAGAGCTTAAAAAAACTGCAAATCGAGATGAACTATCAAGGACTGAACTCTCGTCAGATTGAGCAGGAAAAGCTCAACAGAATGTTTAGCGGCATGGGCGGCATGAAGCAAGCAAGAAACTTTATGAAAGAAAAGAATAAGCATAGGTAATAGGAGAGAGGGAGTGGCGTAAACTACTTTTTGTGTAGTAAGCGGCACTCCCTTCTTTTGCCATAGGCCTAAGCAAAACAACGGACGACCAAAGGTCGCCCCTACTGAAACCTATACGTTACAGAACAAAATTACCAAGTTTAAACGAACCAAAGCCAATGGCCAAAGGCTACCAGCTAATGGCCAATTCGCAACATCGGTTCCTTATACACAACCCCTTTATTTCATAATAAAACCGCCGTCTACATAGAGGGTTTGGCCGGTCATAAAACCACTCCACTCCGAAGCTAAAAAGAGTACCGGCCCGGCCACATCTTCCGGTGAAGCGATTTTACGCAGAGGCGTTTGGGCAATAATCATTTCTTTCACTTCTTCCTTGGTATGGCGGCTGGACTCCGTGGGATAAACCAACCCCGGCGCCACACAATTCACTCGAATGCCGAAGGGCCCTAGTTCAGCTGCTAAGTTGCGGCTATAGCCAATCACGGCTGCTTTGGCAGTGGTGTAGTCGTGATAGGGGATAATGGGTCTGGCCACGAGATTGCTCACGATGTTGACAATGCTTCCCTGGTTTCGTTTTTTCATCTGGGGCAGCACCGCTTGGCAGAGGCCATGGGTAGAACGCAAGGCCCCCTCCATTTGCGCCTGAAAATCCTGCCAGGTAAGTTGCCAGGCCAGTTTTCTCTTTTCAGGATCGAATTCATAGGGTTTAAAGGCATTATTGACTAGGACATCAATCTTACCGACTTCTACCAAGACCTGTTGGATCATCTCCGTAACAGCGCCCTCTGACATCACATCCCCTTTGATGGCCCAGGCATCGCCACCTAGCTCTTGGCAGGCTGCGACGGTTCTTGCCGCGGCTAGTTCGTTTTGCAAATAATTAATAATTACAAAGGCTCCCTCTGCAGCAAAGGCTCGGGCAATGGCAGCGCCAATACCACGGCTAGCGCCGGTCACCAAAACGACCTTCCCTTGAAATTTTAACATGACTAGGCCTCCCTTACTTGGTGGGACTCAGATCTTGAGTAACCACTTGGCTCATATCTAATGAGTTCTTGATGAGGCCCAGGTTTTTATAAGTATCCGCCCCTTGTTGCAAGATCGACACATCGAGAGCGCCTAAACCCACCTTCTCGGTAGCAGGAGATACACTGGCTGCATTTCTTAACTGGATGATTTCGAGGTTACGTCCTGCCTCCTTACCATCAATGGCATATTTTACAGCCAAGGCCGCCGCTTCTTCTGGGTTCTCCAGCATCCATTGACTGCTATTGCGATAGCCTGCCAGAAAGTCTCTAATTAGCTCTTTCTTTTCCTGATAGGTTTTTTCTGTTACCACAAACACATCACTGGGGATATTTAAGTAGTCCTTTACCTCCATCACATCAATTTCGCCGAGACCCTTTTGTTTACCGATCGAAAGCCCAGTGTCGGTGGCTGCGGTGGCATCCACCTGCCCTTGCATTAGCGGGGCAAAATTCAAAAGCCCCGTTTCAACAATGGTAACATCTTGCTCGGACAGACCCACCTGATTTAAAAGTACTAATAAGTTTTGGCGCGTGCCGCTGGCTAAGCTATAGACCCCAATTTTTTTCCCCTTTAGGTCTGCGGGCCGGGTGATCTTGTTTTCTTTCAAAGAAACTACATTAAAGACGTTTTGGGGATAAATATTATAGATAACCCGTAACTTTTCTCCTTTATCCAAGGCAAAGTATAAGGAACCGGGATCGGTGAAAGCGATATCAGCTTGACCGGTCAGGATATTTTTGATGGCATCGCCACCACCCGCCCCAGGTACAAAGGTTACCTGTAATCCCTTTTCTTTAAAAAAGCCTTTTTCCTGATCAACCAGTAAATTAGTTTGCTCAGTAATGGGTTGACTCCAACTGGCTACCCGAACACTTTGCAGTTCTTTTGGGGCTTTAGCCGTTGTTTTTTCCGGCTGTTCCTTTGTGCCACAGGCTGTTAAGAATACCACCATAGCCAGTAACAAAGCGATTCCTACGCTCTTTCGTTTCATTAACGTTTCCCCCTCATATATGGTTGTAAGATGCATTTTTCAACGAATGTAACTCCTTGATAGAGTAACATGCCTAAGATGGTTAACAAGATCAAGACAGCAAACATTAACGGCGTGTCCATCATACCCTGGGAAGCAATAATCAACGCCCCTAATCCCTCACTGCCACCAATAAATTCCCCAACAACCGCGCCAACCACAGCCAAGATCACCGCTACACGAAATCCTGCCATAATACTGGGCAGCCCACCCGGTATTTTTAAACAAAACAAGGTTTGCCAGCGGCTGGCCCCTAAGACACGAAATAACTCTAGCTTTTGGGGGTCGGTATACTGCACGGCTGTGATTGTATTTTCCAATAAGGGGAAAAAACAGATTAAGGCTGTGATGACCACTTTGGAGGTCATGCCAAAGCCAAACCACAAAATAAAAAGAGGCGCTAAGGCCAGTTTAGGAACAGCTTGACTGGCGATGAGATATGGTAAGAAAAGCCTTCTGAAAAATTCCACTTCGCCCATCAAGATACCAAAAACAAAACCCAGGCTACATCCCAACACCAGTCCCCAGAAAACCTCGGCACTCGTACGAAGGATATGCGGTACAAAGTAACCGCTGAGCAATCCTTCCCATAGGGTGAGAGCAACAACCGAGGGTGCGGGCAGCACCAATTCGGACATGGTGGCAGCAAAATATTGCCAGGTTAGCAGTAACAACAGCAGTACGATAAGAGGGTACCCTGCCAGCCGTTTCATGCTGCACCTCCACTGATGGCCTGCCGCACTTCTCGGCCAAGCTCATTCAAATAGGTACCATATCGCATGGTGTAATGACGTGGTTTAGCAAGGTCTACCCTTGCCGTAAAGGTGATTCTCCCCTCCACCATAACGGCTACCTGATCCGCTAAATAAAGTGCTTCGGCAATATCATGGGTAATAAAAAGAACCGTAATCCCTTGCGCCTGACAAAGCTTCAGCAAGTCGTCCTGAAGCTCTTCTCTGGTAATAGCATCCAAGGCGGCAAAGGGTTCATCTAAAAAGAGCATGGCGGGTTTTTCAATAAGTGCCCTGGCAATGGCCACCCGACTTTGCTGACCACCGGACAACTCTGTGGGGTAGTGCCGTAGATGGGCCGGCAAACCCATTAGACCTAATAAATCCTCCGCCCGACGAGAGTCCTCTGAGGTGGGTGTTCTCTTGAGAGAAATCGGTAGAAGGACGTTGTCCAGCACGGTCTTCCACTCTAAAAGGGTGGGTGCTTGGAAAACAAAGCCCGCCTGGGGCGAGGGCTTGGTTACCGCCTCCCCCTGCAAATAGACCGTTCCTTGGGCCACTGGCAAGAGACCGGCCGCCAACTTTAGTAAAGTAGTCTTGCCACAGCCACTTTTCCCCAGTAGACAATGAAATTCCCCTTGGGCAACTTGCCAGCTAATCTCTTTAATCATGGCCTCTTGGCCGGGATAACTGTAGGTAACACGGTCTAGCTGTAAAAAACTCAAGCATTCACCACCTTTAATCAACATAAGGGGCCAATCTTTCGGCATACTCTTCCGCCGCAGATTCAATATCCACCATAGTAATCAGATCTAACAAATTAAAACGTCCATCATGATGCCAACCTGCTTCCGGAGAGGTCATCCTCCCGAGGGAGGTAATCCGTGTCACACCGGCGCTGCCGAGTAATTCAGCAATTTGCCAGAGCTCCCGGGGGGCAGCGGCCACGCCCACGGTTTGCAGCAAGGGGCGATAGGGGATAAGCTGAGGCAAGATTTCTTCCCAGTGATCCACTGCCAGAACCTTGACCGTCCGATTGAGGCAACTGGGGGTAATCTGGGCCCCTTCTTCATAAACAACCGTCCACGCTCGGGCATCATCTCCTAAGATTTCCTTGGTTGGCGTGCTGAAAAGAGTCAGTTCTTCCTGCTGCCGCCAAGCTGCCTGGTCTGACATTTCTGCCAGGGAAAGGGCCCGGCGCGGGTACCTGTGAGCAAAGCACTCTAGTTCATGGGCCAGGTATTTAGCAAACTCCCCGGGTGAAACAGCCCCGCCTCGCTGCACATAGAAAAAATGCGGGGAATAGCAACCCTGTTGATCATAGCGAATCACATCTAAGGCCGCAGCATGAGCTGTTGGCCAAGCTTTGCGTGCATCTAAACTGTCCTTGGTGACCAAACCGAAACTCATTTTATGCCCATAGGGTAAAAAGCGTGTTGTAACAGGAATTCTGCTGCGCAGGGATGTCAAGGAGGTATTACTGCCATAACCCACCACCACGTCGCCCTGTCCCAACAGGCTTTGTTCCTGTTCCGCATCGCCACCTTTCCACCAAACAATGGCTAGGCAGCCGGCCAGACGAGGCTCTACCTCCGCCAGCACGTTAGCAAACCAACCGGCAAATAAGGGCTCGGCACTGGCAACCTTGCCAATATTGCCGGACTTGACCAGCATCCCGGCCAGCAAGCTCCAAAGCGGCAAGGCCGGAACGTTACCCGCCCAGACATGCACAATTAGGTCCGGGCCAAAGGCCTTGGCAAAGCCGCCTTTCGCTCTGGGTTGAAAGTCATCCAAAAGAGAGATATTTCCCAAATCCTCTGCCAAAAACCGCAGTAACTGGGGTTTCCTAAAGGTCTTTAAAAAAGAGGTCAAACCGTGACGGATCACTTCCGGGTCATAGCCGGTTACCATGGGTAAAAGCTGTTCTGCCTTCCGGCGATAGGGGGAATGCCGATCCAGGAAGACTGCCACGGCCTTGTCCAGAATTTCCACAATCTCGCCTATGGCCAGGGTTTTTAGCACTTGGCGGCTATTGTTTTTGATTTGCTCCGCCAACTGTTGCATTTGCTCCTGGGCCAAAACCGGTACTGCCACTTCCAATACTTCTTCATTTCTGTTAAAGGTTATTGTCTGCCAGGCCACATCGTCTTCGCTGATACCGGGGAGATAGCCAGCCCGTTCTTTCATTTAACTCGACCTCTTCCACTCTCAATAAATTCTTCAACCGCAAGGGAACACCCCTTCGCCGCGGCACCTTGGGCTCTCCCCAATAACAAGAAGCCGCCAGCCACTTCCACACCCAGATCTTCCGTGAGAATAGTGGTAACGGAATTAAAATTGGCCAGATCACAATGCACCAAAACGCCCTGCTCCCCCCGGGGAACCTCCACCCCGGTTAAAGGATTGACTAGCCTGGTACGGCTCCAGTGAGGGCCGTACTTAACAGAGGGTACCATTTCATTACCGTCATCGTAAAACTGGGTGCTCAGCTCAGTCATACCATACATATTGATACAGGATTTTCTGGGCACTCCCAGGAAAAATTCGAGCCTCTCATAAAATTCCTCTAAGGCAATTTCTCGGGAGCGATTCTTAAAACCACCGGTATCCAGAATTCTGCTCCCTTTGGGTAAAGAAAACTGTTTGCCCCTTTTGGCCAATTCATCTAACAGATGTACAAAGCTAAAGGATGCTCCCAATAATCCATAGGGTTCCCCGGTCTGCTCCGCCTGTGCCAGTTCCATCATAAACCGATCTATCTCGACTCCTTGGCGATCAACCAAATAATGGCTCTCCGGTGTCCCAAATTCCTGAACAGCCAGTGCCAAGTAATGAGCCAACGAAGAATGCGGCATCTCTGCTACCATAGGAAAAAGAATTCCCATACGAATTTTTTCGGTATCCTTCATAAAATGCCGTTTAAAATTATGGATCATGGATTGATCGTAGACCGCTAGGCTAGGATGGTAGTGTTTCCCCTGAACCCCCTGGGTTGTTCCACTGGTCATAAAAACCCCTGCCGCCTGCCGGGGATCAGCGCAACTTAAGGTTACTTCCTTAAAGGCGTTAATGGTTACCGCAGGGATATCCTGCCATTCTTTAACTGTCCGCGGGGTTTTGCCCTTTTGCAGGCAGAAGCTTTGGTAAGGGAGGTTATTTTTATATTGGTAAGAAAATAGTTGTAGGGCCAACTGGTTAAAAGCCGCTGCGGACTCCTCCTGATCTGTGATAAACGCCAGGATCCTATTGATTATTTCTTGCTGTTGCATACTCGTCCAACCCTTTCTTAGCTAAAAAAATAAAAGACACTCTGCGTAAGCAAAGTGCCTTCCTAATCTCTCCACTCCCTACGCTGGCATTACCCAACAGGTTCAACCGGTCTACGACGGCCTAGTCGTACTCTCAGCTTGCTTCCACAAGCTCCCGGACAAAATATTCATTTTTTCAAGTATACACTTTAAACAAAGAAGAAACAAGCATAACTATCGCTGGTTACCGTCCACATTTCCCCGCCATATGCTCAATTTCTATTTTAAAAACCCCAACTCCCTTTACAGCCCTATCGATGTACCTAGCACCCTGTTCAAGATAATCCCCGGAATATTTTTCTATTAGCAGGGTAAGGGCCTGCTTCTTTTCCTGCTCATCGATAATCTCAAAGGCCTTGCCAAAAACAATCACACTATCATATTCAGTATCAAACTTTTCGGGTAACACTTGCTGATAGGTTACCACCGAAAAGCTAACTTTATGGTTATGTTTGATGTTTTCAATTTTATGGCCTTCAGGCGCAGAATGGAAATAAATCGTGCCGTTTTCATAAGCGTAGTTTAACGGTACCGCATAGGGATAGCCATCCTCACCAACGCTGGCCAGGGTCCCATATGCGGCCTCTTTGATAATTTTACTGGCATCCTCCTGGGACATCAGCTTCTTCTTACGACGGAGTTCCTTAAACAAGGTATCTCCTCCTTTTACCCTGTAGTTGAAGACAGGCCTGAATTCCTCTTTAGGAATGAGGCCTGTACAACTTCACTTTACGCTATTTAGGCTCCTAAAACAATGATTTTTTGAAGTATTCGGTATGATTCAGGGTAGTAAAATAGTCTGCGGGTGTTTCCGCCCGGCGGATCAGTTCGGTGCTGCCGTCTTCTTTCAGTAAAACCTCTGCCGAACGCAGCTTGCCATTATAATTGTAACCCATGGCAAAGCCGTGAGCTCCAGTATCATGTATAACCAGTACATCCCCAAGATCAATTTTTGGTAACAGGCGATCGATAGCAAATTTATCATTGTTTTCGCAGAGACCACCTGTAATATCATATTTATGATCACAGGGAAGATGCTCCTTGCCCATCACGGTAATATGATGATAGGCACCATACATGGCCGGCCGCATCAGATTGGCGGCACAGGCATCCAGACCAATATAGTCCTTGTGGATGTGTTTCTCATGCAAGGCAGTTGTTACCAGACAACCGTAGGGGCCTAGCATAAATCTGCCCAGCTCGGTGTAGATGGCCACATCATCCATCCCTGCCGGTGTCAACACTTCTTGATAAGCCTGCCGTACTCCCTCGCCGATGGCCATGATATCCGCCGGTTCCTGCTCAGGGCGATAGGGTATCCCCACCCCGCCCGATAGATTGATAAAAGAAATATGGGCACCGGTTTCTTGCTTTAGTTCTACCGCGGTTTTAAATAGAATCTTAGCCAGTTCCGGGTAATATTCATTGGTTGTGGTATTGCTGGCCAGAAATGCATGCAGACCAAAGTGCTTAACCCCTAAATCCTGCAGCTTTTTAATGCCCTCGGTTAACTGTTCGCGGGTTAAACCATATTTGGCCTCACCGGGGTTGTCCATAATGGCATTGCTGATTTTAAATTCGCCGCCTGGATTATAACGCAGACTAATGGTTTCCGGCATGTCGGCGATCTGATGAAAGAAATCAATATGCGTTATGTCATCAAAGTTAATCATGGCATTAAGCTTGTTGGCGTAAGCAAAATCCTCCACGGGGGTTACATTGGAGGAAAACATTATTTCATCCCCGGTAAAGCCTACGGCCTGGGCCAACATTAATTCTGTAAAGGATGAACAGTCCGCACCACAACCCTCTTCCTTTAAGATATTCAGGATGGCAGGGTTCGGCGTAGCTTTGACCGCAAAATACTCCTTAAAGCCTTTATTCCATTGAAATGCCCGCTGCAATCTGCGCGCATTTTCCCGAATACCCTTTTCATCGTATAAATGAAATGGTGTCGGGTATTGTTGGGTAATCTCCTGTAGCTGTGCTAAATTTACAAATGTCTTTTTCATGATCCCTTTCCTTTCATTAAATCTATCAACGTTATCTCATTTTTTATGGACTCTTTGATTAGTTCCACCAGGTTTTTCTTTTTCGAATACAAACAGGTTGAAAAATCACCATCCGCTATATCACCCGTTAAAACATTGGCGGAATCGACGATCAATCTGATTTGATGCGGTGGCTTTTCAGCATGATAGATGATGGCTCCAGCCAACTCAAAGGGTTGATTGGTAATAATGACAATTTTTAAACCTCTCGCCAATCCATCCTTTAATTCTGCTAGGATAAAGGAAAGGGTTGGTCTGGCGACAGAAAGATACACCCGTTCCTGAGCCCGAGCGACCATATTTCTCATCTTTTCTAAAATATGTTTCTCGCCCTTGATGGTAATGTATCCATCCGTCTCTTCTCTTTTACGGGGCATCCCTTTGAGTAAATCCTGTTTAATCTGCTGCAGTTGCCGAATTTTGTTGTCACAAAAATCTTCTATCCGAACCGGCGTGTAGCGGGTAGCGGTTCCTTCAATGACATAGGCTGCCCCTTTTTCCACCAGCCCCGCCAGGGAGGTGTAGGTATTGGAACGGGAAATACCTGTTAGTTTCGCCACCTCGTAACCAGTCAGTTCGCCTTCTGCATACAGTGTTGTATAGATGGTGGCTTCCTGCCTGGTTAGATTGAAATGCACTAGTAATTCATTGATATCCATGCTATCACCACACTATTTTCTGGGGCCTTAGATTTTTTAAAAGCTTTGTCTCCAGACAGGCCCTATTCGTTTTTTAACCTCTGACCAATCTTTTCAAATTTAGTGTTCCTGATTACGAATACTATAATGTGTCTGTTGCCTTTTGTCAATAAAAAGGGGAGAATAACTCCGCAAGATTGCTAAAGTCATTCTCCCCTGCTATACAGCAGCATTGCCTACTGGTTGGAAATTATGCTATTAATTGTTCGGTAAACTTCTCAATTGTGGTTGGGCTGCTTCTTTTACTAAAGTAGTTTGGCTAAGTTCTTTGGCTTTCTCTGCAGCCTGTTTGCTTTTATCATAGTCCTTCATCCCTTGATAACTCCGGGCTATTTCCAGATAAGCTTGGCTCAGATAGGTTCTTTCGAAAGCAATCTGGTTTTTCTCCAAAATGCGAATAGCTGTTTGCAGTTCTGTGATGGCTTCTTGATAGTTACCCAGCTTATTAAACGCTTCTCCCTTAACGATGTGCCATTGATAGTTCTCCGGGTAATCGAGCTTGAGAGCTACCCCGGCCTCAATGGACTTCAATGCTTCTTCCGGTAGGTTGCTTTTTACTTGGGCATCGGCTAGGTAGTACCGGTAAAAAGCCGCACCAGGCATTTCCTTAACTTTGTGACTGTAATACTCTACTACCCTTTTAAAGTAGTAGGGATAAACGTCCTCGGCCAGGGCCAGATCGTTATCCTGCCAACGCATTACCTTAATAACATAGGCCTCTCCTGTATCCTTCTGCCAAATGGCAATTTCAACTTTTCCATCGGTACCGTTAGCGCCAGGCATATCTTCTATTTCTAGCTTATGATAACCAATGCCGGTTAATCTCTTCATGGTATTTTGATCCCAAGTAAAGATATCCAGCCCGTTGCCCGCTGAAGCACCTACTGTCCAGCCTAGCAAGAGCTCCGGTTTTTTATCTCCGGTCAAATCCGTGATACTAAAACAGTCCAGGCCATAACCTTGTCCATCATAGGTCCAGACCTCTTTGTCTTCCTTAAAAACGGACACCTTTAACTGAGCAGGGTTAGAGCCAATGCTGTAGGTTACCACTACTTCCTCTTTGCCATCACCGTCTACATCTGCCTGTTGGATCGCTTTCGCCCCCGCGGGATAGGCTGGCACTACTAACTTAGCCCCCGCCGGTAATAGTTTTTGTACATAATTAGTTAATGCCAAATCTTTCTCTTCCTGGGCACCGGCTTGCTTGGGTGGTTGAATAACTTCCCCGGGGGATGGCAGCATGGAACAGCCGGACCAGACCAGGGCAGCCGCTAAAAGAATAGCTGTCAGACCTAATTTTATTTTCATCGTAGTCTCCTCGTGCAACAGTGTGTTGGTTCCGGAACTACCCTTAGTATAAGGTAACAGCAGACAAAAAGGGTTAGCAAAGGGTTAAAAATAGTTACAGAAAGGTTACCGGGGAAGCATCACTTCTGCTCTGGTACCCTGCCCCACTTCACTGGCAAGGGTAAGTTCACCACCGTGCAGTTTGATGATTTCATCACAAATGGCTAAACCCAACCCACTGCCGGAGTGAGCACCGGCTTTGTAAAATCTCTCTTTGACTCTGGGTAAGTGATTGGCTGCTATCCCCGCCCCGGTGTCGCTAACTCGGATAATCAAGGCCTGATCGTTTGACAAGGCAGTGATACTGACACTTCCCCCGGTTGGGGTAAATTTAAAGGCATTATCTAACAAGTTAATCAGCACTTGTTTTAACCGATTGGCATCTGCTTGTATTGCCGGTATCTCCTCCTGAATATTTACCACCAGATGTATCCCCTGACGCAAGGCCCTGGGTGTAACCATTTTCGTTAGGGTACTGAGTAGCTCTCCGGCATTAACCAAATCCTTGGCTAAAGTTATCTTCCCGGCCGCTAGCTTGGAAAAATCCAAAAGTTCTTCAACCAGGGAAGTTAACCGGTCACTTTCCTTTTCAATGATGGTCAGTCCATCCAGCATTTCCGCTTTGTTTTCCAAACTGCCACCCAGTGTAACAGCCCATCCCTTGATAGCGGTCAGGGGCGTCCGCAACTCATGTGAGATTGACGCAATAAATTGGTTTTTTAGGTGGTCCTGCCTAACGATCTCCCCGGCCATGTAATTTAAGGTCTCCGCCAACTTGCCAATTTCATCATCATAATCCTTGGTTGCCCGTTCATGAAACCGGCCTTTGGCCATCTGCCGTGCTACCCCGGTTATGCGCTCAACCGGCCTGGTAATGGTGGAGGATAGGTACATACTGACACCTGCTCCTAGCAGCAATACCGCCAGTCCAATGGCCACCAGCAGTAAGGCCACTCTTTGGATAACTTCATTGACCCCGGTTAAGGAAGTTATCAACCTTACCGCCCCTACCACTTGTTCCCCGGCTTTCAGCGGTTGCGTAACGGCTAATATTGGTTCCTTGGTTAGGGGTAAGACACCCCGCCAGTCCCCTGGTTCACCGGTTAAGGCCCTTTGCACGTCCGGCAGGTTCAACTGATCTCCCTTGTCTAACCCCGGTGACGCTACTAATAAAACACCTTGCTGATCAACGATCTGGACCTGGGCCGTGGTTACCTGGGAAAAACTATCATAAAGGAAGGGGGCTTCCCTAACCAAATCAGAGCCCGCTAAATACAAATGATAAAAGTTAGCGGTAACCTCCGCCTGTTGCTGCATAATTTCTTTGACATTGTCTACATAATACTGTCTAATCCCGATTAACAGTAATGCTTCCAAAATAAATACGGTTAAGAAAATTACCAGTAAGTAGCTGGTAACCAGTCTTTTTCTGATACCCTGCAAAACTATTCACCCTCCCGCCAGCGGTAGCCATAGCCCCAGACAGTCTCTAGATAGTACGGCTCGGAAGGGTTGTCCTCAATTTTTTCCCTAAGTCTTCTGATATGGACATCCACCGTCTTGGTATCACCCACATAGTCTTCTCCCCAGACAAGATTTAAAATATCGTCTCGACATAGGGCCTGGTTATTTTTTTCTAAAAACATTTTCAGCAGCGCAAATTCCCTGGGTGTTAGGTCAATGGGTTGATCATTTTTAAACAATCTCTGGGATCTCATTTCTAAGCGAAAGGGTGACCGGATGATTTCGCTCTTCTCCGGGTGGCCAATCTGCACTCGTCTCAGTATGGAACGAATTCTCGCCACCAATTCCAGGGGATTAAAGGGTTTCACCAGGTAGTCATCCGCGCCTAACTCCAAGCCCATCACTTTGTCCATATCCTCTCCCCTGGCTGTTAACATGATCACGGCTACCCCCGGCCATTCCTCCCGCAACCGCTGGCAAACGGTAAAGCCGTCTATACCCGGCAGCATAATGTCTAAAACAACTGCCTGGGGCCGGAAAGACCGGACTTTTTCCAGGGCCTCTTCACCACTGCAGGCTTCTGCCACCTCAAAATTATTGCGTTTAAGATTAATCATGATGAATTGTCGGATAGACGCCTCATCCTCAACAATCAACACTCGTTCCTGCATCTGTAACCACTCTCCCTATTAGAAAAAGAAAAAATGCATTGTTACATGCATTTTCTCTTATCTTACCGCCTATGACAACTGTCGTTTTATGGCAAAAACCGGCATATCCCTTGGCGTTAAGGTTACAGATTCTACATGCTGCCATTTTGGATCATGACTGTTTTGCCTGTAAATGCATCAATATAGCCCCAACCGATGTCGGAGTTCAACATATACACCAATTCCGGGTTTGCCGCTCTCTGCCTAAACCATTCAGGCCAGCGATATATCAGCTGCAGAGGATGGTTTTTTAGATACTCTGCCTTGGCAACTTCTGCAGTAGCAACCCCCCGGCTATCCGGCAGCGTCACATCTGTAGCCAAACCACCTTTGGCATACTCCGTCACCTCACCGGTTATGTTATTCATTGAAACAGCATAAGCTCCGTCACTCACCGGAATCCCTTGGTGCAGGGGAGAAAACATAAAACTCGTAGTGGGCTGCGGTAATTCTTCTTTTTTCAATTGCTGCTTGTCCACCCAGTCAGGCACTGCCGCAAAATCAAAGGTTACTAATTCCATTTCCGTTGCCCCGGCGGGTAAATATTTTTCTACCAACTGTACAGCTTTTTGCCGCAGCAGCTTTGGAGAAACCCTTGCTTCTTGATCCACCGTTACATCCTCTTGCACGCTAAAGCGCCAAATTTCACCGGTAGCCGCAACCGTGTGGAGTTGTACATACTTACGGTTCATGCCAGCCTCTGCGTCATCAGCGGTCCGCCACAGATAGTGTTTATATTTCTGATCCCCCCGGAGTACGTTCTCCCGCTCAAAGAGACGCTCAAACTCCAGCTTACTCATATCTACGTTAAATTCTTCCGTCAGTATTTTAGCCGCTTCTTCCTGGGTCTGAGCAAATAACTGCTTGCCTGCGCCGGTCAGCCTCACCCTCTCCCCTTGGCTGTTTAGATACTCCTCACCCCATGCAGGTTTGCCGGTTAAAGCATCAAGGGCACTCTCAAACTTCGGTATATACATAAGAACCGGGCGGGTCTCCCTCGGTTTATTCGACCATACTGGTGGGTATTGCAAAGGTTGGTGCTGTACGTATTGCAGCTTCATTTGGATTAACTGATTCATGATAGCCGCTGCCGCTGGCTGGCTGATGGCTTTGGCCGGGTCTGGAAAGCTGCTGGCATCCCGCAGAGCGGTTTGGTGCCGATAAAAACCGGTTATCCGTCCGGCGGCATCCACATCTACCTGCAGTTCATTGTACAGCACGGGAATCCCGTTAATCACAGGATCAAATCTTACCGACGCTGTACTCCAATGCAGTTCATTCCCCTCACTGTCACTGCTACTGGATCCTCCGTAGCCTAAAGACGGGTCCACCCGGTACAGGTCTGCCTGGTCCCCCATCACCTGCTTGATAAATTGAGTTGCCTGCTGTTTGGCCAGTTCCGCCGGGGGCAGTTCTTCTGTGGCCCACTGGGGATGGGAGATACGCAGTATCTCAAGCTCGCCGGTATTGGCAGCCACAATTAACTGGGCATTGGCTGCCCAAACAGGTGAGTTGCCCTGGGGCGGCGTTTGATAAAAGTGAAACTCCCAGGCACCCTCGATGCTGGATTCTCCTGCCGTCTGCAGGGTTAGTTTTTTTAATTCCGGCAGTATTTGATAATATTTTTCCAGTATCCTTCGCTGGGCATCTGTTACGACAGGACCCGAGGAGGAAACGGTTATTTGAGTCGCCTCGACTTGGTGCTCCGCCGGCTGGATGGTTACCTGCACGTCTCCCAACACTACCTCTGGCGTGCCTTCACTGGCCGCTGCCGGAGAGATCATTAGAAGACCTAGGGCCAGTGCAAGCCCGGCTATTCGATGCTTTTTCAATTTTCTTCCCTCCCATTTTTCATACCATTATATCCCACTAAGCAAGAAACCTCTATAAATTTTTAAAGGGTTCTTCCCTTTATCGTCTAAATAATGTTAATAACAACAAATCTTGGAGGTGATGTTTCTTGAAGAAACGTCTATTGCTACTTCTCTTGAGCCTGCTTATGGCAACGTTCTTCTTTAGTTCTACCGTTCTGGCAGCGGAACAGCCGATCACCGTGCAGCCCCTGCCCCTGAAGTTTTTTGTTAACGGTATTGAGCAAACTCCCGCCCAGGGCCAGCCAGCCTTTGTCTATCAAGGTACCACCTATGTTCCCTTGCGTTTTGTGGCTGAATCACTGGGACAGCCGGTAACCTGGGAGGAGAACACTTTACGTATCTGGATTGGTGAAGCGCCCGCTTCCAGCAAACCTAAGATTGTGGTCGGCTGTGATCCTACCTTTCCACCCTTTGAGTCTTTGGAACCTGACAACAAATTTTCCGGCTTTGATATCGACATCATGCAGGCCATTGCCCGGACCACGGGCCTGGAGGTGGAATTTAAAAATGTCAGCTTTGATCAACTTTTCCCCTCTTTAATGACGAATCAAGTAGATGCCGTCATATCCGGTATTACCGTCACCGATGAGCGACAAAAGAGATTTTTATTTTCCCAACCCTACTTTACTTCCGGTCTTGTCATTGTTGTAAAATCCGCTAACAACAATATTAACAAATTCTCTGATCTGGCAGGCAAAAACGTTGCCGTACAGGCCGGTACCTATGCCCAAATGTTTGTAGAACAGCAGTCTTCAACCAAGCTCTCTTCCTTTGATACGTTTGAACAGACCCTCACAGAATTGGCCAAGGGACAGGTAGCTGCCGTTATCTGCGATTTCCCCTCGGCAGTCGCCTATCTTCGTGCCAACAATTCGGAGGTTAAGCTGCTTGCTGAAAGGATTTCCCCAGAGGAGATGGGTATTGCCGTAGCTCAAAATAATCCTGAGCTACTGGCTAAGATTAATAGCGGCTTGCAAAAGCTGATAGCCAGCGGAGAGTATGCAGAAATTTGTCAAAAGTGGTTTGGTGATCTGGAATTGTGATGTAAGTATCTGCCCCAATGATAAAAAAGGGGTGGCAAAAAGTAGTTTTGCCACCCCTTCTCTTTGACTGAAGAGGACGATTCTTCTAATTTATCTTTACTTCCAGGTTACCTGTAAGGGATTCCGATCAACCAACCGGTGATAGTGGTACGCAGGGTAACCAACCATGATCGCACCCGTCACCGTCAGGTCCTCCCCCATGCCGAGCAACCTATAGATTTCGGGATACCCAGAGGCGGCACATATTTCAAAGTAACCTGCCCAACAGGAACCTAGCCCCAGCGTCGGAGCGTATAACTCTGCGTAAGCCAGAGAATATCTGGTGTTGTCATGCCCCCAGCGAAAGTTCTTGGGGGCCGTTGCAATGATCAAGGCCGGGGCACCCCGTAAAATTATGTCCCGCCCGGTTTTACGGTAACCCTGTACAACCCCTTCAAAGTACCTTGCCTCGGCTGGCCCCGTTGCAAGCTGCTCTTCCATCCAGCATATCGTTGTTTCGGTTAACTGCTTCAACAATTCTTTTTCGGTGACAACGATATAGGATAAGCCTTGGGAATTGCCCCCTGAGGGTGCAAATCTGGCTACATCCAGCAACTGCAACATTTTCTCTTTAGGCACTGCTTCATTTTGATAGTTCCTGATAGAACGACGGGCTCTTAAAAAATGGGCTGCGGTCTGTGGATCTAAAACAGGATAATTTTCCCGGGACACTTGTTTACTCAGAGGTACCATTTCATGATCCAAGCACTCTTGGGGACAAACCGCCACGCAATGCCCACATTTAATACAGGCCGTCAGATAAAGTAGCTTTGGGCCATCCTGCCCCATCTCGATGATGCGGGCGGGACATGTTTCTGCACATACCCCGCATTTGATACAGTCTTGATTTACCGTCAACATGCTGAAAAACCTCCTATCAAATTTATGGATTTACCCCTGCTAATCTCGCTCCTAAGGCAAAGGCCATCTGGCAATCGTTGGGGAAGATTTCTTCCCGTCTTTTTGCTTTCTGTTCGGGATCAAAAAGGTCTGACACTACCTTTGCATAATCTTTAAACTGATAGGTATCAAAGCTATAGAGTCTCTCTACCTCACCAAACAACATCCTAAGCCCCTGTTCATTACGACCCAGGATCTGATCATAGCCACTCTCCATCATTTTCTCCTCGGGAATATTCATGGTGTAAATAAACCCAACCTTTATTCTCTTGGGAAAAAGTGATTGTGGCGGGTTGGTATAGGACAAATAGGGAAACATTAAACGTTCCATAAAAGATCTCATTTCCCCGGAGACACTGCTAAAATAGATAGGAGAGCCTAAAATAATGGCATCGGCCTCCTCAATCTGCTCGAAAATCGGTGCTAGATCATCCTTTACCGCACACCTGCCATAACTTTTACCCCCCTTGGTTTTACAGGCAAAACAACTGATACACCCTTTAAAAGCAAGATCATAAAGATGAATCAGTTCTGTTTCTGCCCCTTGGGAGGCCGCCCCTGCCAGCGCTTTATTTAACAGGGTCGCTGTATTCCATTGTTTTCTGGGACTTCCATTCAATCCGAGTACCTTCATCAAGTATCCCCCCTATATTTATAGATTCGTTTAATTATGTTAGAATTAAGTTTAATATTATTTCTTTCATAAAGGAAGTAGTTACCTTTATTGTAGCTACTGTAGTGGAGGTAAGTATTGTGAACAATCAAGATGAGCAAAGGCTAAAGGAATGTTATTGCTCGGCCCAAAAGGCCCTCTCTATTCTGGGCGGTAAATGGACTCTCTCCATTATTCGGGAACTTTCCTCGGGAACCAAGAGATTTGGTCAACTGCAAAAATCACTAAAAGGAATCAGCCCCAAAACTCTATCCGCACGCTTACAAGAACTTGAGAAGCAAGAGATTGTTACCAAGGAAATCTATCCGGAGGTTCCTCCACGTGTAGAATACTCTCTAACAACCAAAGGTGAAAGCTTAAAAAAGATTCTCCTGGATTTAGTTAAATGGGGCACCGAAAATCTCCGGAGTGAGGATTGATTTTTACCCTTTCGGGTCTAATGACCCGTTGTTATTTAACGTATATGGGGTAACATATCCCTAATGAACACACTTTTAAACAGACCCTGGAGGGATGAAAAGAATTGAAAATAGCTGCTGGTGTAGAAATGCTTGAAATAACGGCCAATATCATGGGCAAACAGAGCATCATTTCTCCCACGCTCCTTTGGGATAATGATACAGTCATTCTGGTTGATGCCGGCTATCCGGGGCAATTACGCCAATTCAAGGAGGCCATTGAGCAGGTAGGCCTACCCTTTGATAAACTAACCATGGTAATTCTGACCCATCATGACATTGATCATATTGGAAGTCTGGTAAGTATTGATCAAGCCTTGCCTCAGGGTGTCAGGGTGCTTGCACATGAGGAAGAAAAACCTTATATTCAAGGCGAGAAATGCCCTGTTAAGCTCGCTCAGTTAGGAGCTACGTTAGATTCCTTAACCCCTGAGATGAAAGCTGTCTATGAAAATCTCAAGGCCGGTTTTGAAAAATGCAAAGCTCCTGTAGACCAAATAGTAACGGATGGTGAAGTCTTGCCCTATTGCGGCGGCATCACGGTTATTGACACCCCGGGCCACACGCCGGGACACATTTGCCTATATCTTAAAGAAAGTAAGGTGCTCATAGCCGGTGACGCTCTGGGTGTGGAAAATGGCCAACTGGTTGCTTCTCCAAAGTTCATTAACTTTGATCATGCTTTATCTATCAAATCTTTGGCCAAGCTCACTCACTACGATATCGAAACAGTCATTTGCTATCATGGCGGCTTATATACAGGCAAAGTAGGTCAACGCATCAAAGAGTTGGCAGACAAAATTTAAATCATCTGGATAGCAAAAACCCTGGTTCGTAAAGTAACCAGGGTTAGTCTTTTGTCCAGCGAGGTCCTTGCTACACATTAAGCTCTAGGTTTAATAAAGCAGCCAGCGTCTTAGCAATTTCCGTATTATCCTGAAAGCCACCAAATTTTTCTGCTCCTACACCGATGGCACTGATCGGAACGCAGGCACCTGTATGATTCTGGGTTGTCCAGGCAATACCGGCTCTATTAGATAACACATTCTTTATGGCAACATATATTTTTTCTTGGTCGCCATTCTTTTCTACCACATCCATAGCCCTTTCAATAATTGACCTTTCAATAATTGACCTTTCATCATCCAGCAGATTGCCTAAGCCTACCTCTTGGGAAAGGTAGTTAAAGTAGGCTGCTCGATCATGGTTATAACGTTTTAACTTGTTCTTGGGAACCTGATTATCCAATAAGTTTTTCACTTTTAAAAAATCCTTTGTGCCATAGCCTAACGTCATGCCGCCTGATTCATGGTCCGCTAAAACCAAGATTAATGTTTCCTTAGGGTATTTTTTGTAAAATTCATAAGCCTTGGCAATCGCTTGATCAAAGGCCAGCACTTCCTCGCAACTTCTCAACGCGTCGTTAAGATGACCCGCCTGATCTATCCTACCGCCCTCCACCATCATAAAAAAACCTTTGGGGTATTGGGATAAAACTTCAATTCCTTTCTCAGTAATTTCCGCTAGGCTAGGTAGAGGTAGGAGACGCTTATCGTTGACCCGGTCAAACTCGTAAGGTAAGTGCGAGGGGGTAAAGCAAGCCATTACCTTTTGCGGTCCCTTAGGCTGGAATTTTTTGAAAGTTGCTATTTCTTTTTCAGTAATAAATACATTGTATTTTTTTCGATAAAATACTTCCAATAGGTTCCTGTCATCATTTCTATTTGATTCCAGCCGATCGTTTTTCGGCACAAAATAGCCATACCCACCGCCTGCCAAGAAATTCACTCCACTATCCGCTAGGTCCGCGGCAATCTCATGCTCATTGTGTCTGCTCGTATTGTGTGAGATAAAGGCTGCCGGGGTGGCATGGGTAAGTCTGGTGGTAGTCACCATCCCGGTGGCCAATCCCTTTTCGGCCGCCGCCTCAACTAAGGTTTTTACAGCTTTCCCGTCAGGCAGTTTAGCAAGCATCCCATTTAGGGTTTTATGACCGGTAGCCAACGCGGTGCCTGCTGCCGCTGAGTCGGTTATCAGTGTTTCATTGGCCGAATGTGTTGTAATTAACCCCGCCACGGGAAAAGTGTTCATCAGCAACTTTGACGTAGGGTTATCTTCCTTAGCCTGTTTAAAATACTCCGCTGCTTGCCTTTGAGCAACACCCATCCCATCACCAATAAAGTAAAAGACGTATTTGGGAGTATTGCTTGCTTCTACAGTTTGGGAAATCGATACCAGTAAAAAAGCAAACAGGGCTGTTACTACAATGGTAATTTTTAAAAACCGAGCATACCTTTGACAATTCATTACCAAACCTCCTGAACGCCGAGACATTGTAGCAATTCTTTTATATGCTTTCCGATCCTCTCTAAATAAATCTCTGTAAAATTCTCCATTCAGTAAATATTACAAGAACCCGCCTTCCCCAACCGAAGTATAGTAAAAAATAAACCATTCTATTGCGAAAGGATCTACTTTAGAAAACCCCTAATGACATTCACGTTCCATCTAGCCCTAGAATAGTATACCGATATATTGAAAAACTTCTTTTTTATTCCAGGGGGGGGTGAAGATGGCTAAACTTGGGTTGCTCGGCTGTGGGGCTTGGGGCTTTAATTATATCCATACTTTGTACTCAATACCGGAAGTTACCATTCAGTCCATCTGCGACATAAACGAAGATTCCCTCAGCAAGGTAAAGAAAACCTATCCCAGCCTAAACATAACTACCAATTACCGAGAGCTATTAAATGACGAATCCTTAGATGGCGTTATTATTGCTACACCGCCGCATAGCCACTATGCCATGGCATCTGATTTTTTATCTCAAAATAAGGCTGTGCTGGTGGAAAAACCCTTTACTCTCTCCTACCATGACGCGGTTACTTTAATCAAGCTGGCCCAAAAGAAGAATACCGTGTTAATGGCTGGCCATTTATTGGAGTACCATCCGGTAGTTCCCCAATTAGAACTCCTCATGACTCCGGAACACCTGGGTCAATTGCGCTATATGTTCCTGGAGCGCACAGACCTCGGGAAAATTCGCAATGATGTTAGCGTGCTTTGGGATCTTGCCGTGCATGATCTCTCTATGGTTAGGTACCTACTTAACAAAAGTCCACTGTGGGTAGCCGCCCAGGGAGAAAAATATCGTCCACACAATCATTATGACTTAGTTGTTATCACCTTGGGATTTCCAGATAACCTATTCGTGCAAATCCATGCCAACTGGGTTTGTCCTATCAAAAGGCGACAGGTAGTCATTTCCGGGGAACATATGACTTTGGTTTTTGATGATGTCAAAGCTGATTATAAATTACAGCGAATCTCTCATAACGGTGAAATTACGCTGCCCAAGTGCGAAAAGACTCTACCTCTCACCAACCAATGCTTACATTTTGTTGAATGTATCAAAACGAAATCATCTCCCAGGACCGGATCTGAAGATATCCTTTGGGTACTTAAAGTGATGGATCTGATTGAACAATCACTTGTAAACAACGGCACAAGACTTCCTTGGCATGACGAAAAAATATAAACTTTCCGACATGCATCAGGGCAAACTAGGCTTCCGCCGGCGTCTAAAGACTTGGCGCAAGCTAAGTTTTTCTAAGGATTGAAGGTGGTATTAATGTTACTTACCAAAATTTACGATCCATCGTACGAAAAGGAATGGGATGATTTTGTTGCCAACTCCCGCAACGGTACCTTTATGCAGCAACGGACTTTTCTCAACTATCATCCCCCGAACCGGTTTGTGGATAGCTCCTTACTGATTTATAACGACGCGGGGAAGTTGCTTGCCGTAATCCCGGCAGCTCAAAAAACGGTAAACCAGCAAAAAGTTTTCTCCTCTTATCCCGGTGCATCACACGGGGGCATCATTATTGGTCCCAAATTTACAACGGCAGAAGCATTAGAACTAATTCCCCTGGTAATCCAACACTGTCGATCTAGTAACTACCGCGCTATGGAAATGAAAATGGTTCCCCGCATCTATCATCACTGGCCCAGTGACGAAATAGATTTTGCCCTGCGCTATCACGGCTTTTCCCTTGGCACCTCCGAACTAGCTACGGCGTTGCCTTTACAGGAAATTGCCAACGCTTCAGAAACCCTGGCGCAGAGTTCCCAAAGGAATATTCGCAAGGCCCAAAGGCTGGGGGTTACTGTAGAAGAAAGTACTGACTATGCTGCCTTTTGGAGCATTCTCTCCCACAACCTTCAACAAAGACATCATTCTCAACCCACCCATACATTACCCGAAATGCTTGATCTAACAAATCGCTACCCTGAATCCATCAAGCTCTTTGCTTCCTTTCGGGAAGCAGAAATGGTTAGCGGCGTGGTGGTTTTTCTGCTAAATAAACGTGTTATAAACTGCTTCTACATTGCCAGCAACAATCAATACCAACAACTGCGTTCTCTGGAATTAGTATTTTACAAACTAATTGATTGGGGAAGGCAGCAAGGCTATGCTTATTTGGACTGGGGTATCTCCACGGAAAATAAAGGACGTAAGATTAATCACGGGCTTTTTAAATTTAAGGAGAAATTTGGTGGGCGAGGCGTTTTACGTGAAACGTATTGCCTTGATCTATAACGGGGTGATTTAGTGAAAATCCTTTTTATTGAAATTGACCCTCAGTATTTACTCGGATTGCCATCAGCTTTTGAGGAGCACGGCTGTGAAGTAACTATACTAGAGGACATCATAGAAGAGGAATTAGAACAACTCTTTAGTAAGGACCGACCCGATCTTGTTTTCACTGTCGGCTGGACTAAAATCCACACGCAGTCCAAGCAAAAAATATTGGGCCGCATGGTTGAGAAGTATCAATTAAAACATGCCTATTGGGCAACGGAAGACTCTCGCTGGACTGAGGAATGGTCCTTACCCTACATTAAAGCCACCAAGCCAGCCTATATCTTCACCCTTGACCGGGAAACGCTAGCCTTATACAGCCGGCTTGGTTTAAAAGCCCACTATTTGCCCTGGGCCTGCAATCCAGGGTTTCATCGTCCTGTGGCGCCAAAGAAAGAATATCAATGCGATATTGCCCTGGTGGCCACCGGCGGCGTTACCTGGAACTCTTTCCGCAGAAACAGTGCCCAAATATTGTTAAAACCCTTGGTGGAACGGGGTTACGATGTAGCCATTTGGGGCAAGCGCTGGGATACCCTGGACCCGGATATCGTCGGCTTTAGCGTGGACTCTCGACATCTGCGGGGGAAATTATCCTACCTGGAAACAAATCATGTTTACAGTTCCGCCAAAATCATGCTCGGTTTTCAAAATATTACCACCGAACTAACCTCTCGCACCTATGAAATTCTGGGTGCCCGGGGATTCCTCCTAACTCCGGCAACCTTTGCTGTTTTAGAAAAATTTAAGCCCGGTAAACATTTCGTTATCTCCCGGTCGGAGGAGGATACCTTGCGCCTGGTGGACTATTACCTACAGCATGCTGCAGAGAGAGAGAACATTGCTTTAAACGGTCAGCAGGAAGTCTATTCTTACCCACACACGTATCAAAATCGGGCAGCTCAAATTCTTCAATTTACGGATCTCTGGCAGGGTTAACCATGCAAAAAACAATCAAACATCCAGGCTTTTGTTCCGGTATTAGCATTACCGGTCAAACTTCCTCGACCGTAAAATTCCACCCGGCACCCCCTGACAGCGGGATTGTTTTTGTCAGAGAAGATTTACCCGGTCAGCCGGAAATTCCTTGCCGGCCCGAATATGTACGGGTGGACTCCCGCTGGACCTCCTTGGTTCTCCAGGATATTCGCATCGAGCATACCGAGCATTTACTAGCTGCCATTGCCGGGTTGGGCTTAGATAATTTGCGAATATGCTTGAACAACCCGTCCATTCCGGTGGTAAGTAGTTTCAGCAGCCACGATTTTGTTCGTGCTCTCTTAAAAGCAGAACCTGTTTTTCAACCTGCACCAAAAAATTACATTCGGGTACCGGAGCCGCTATTGGTAGCAAACTCATTTTATATTCAGGAAAAACGGTATGATCGTTTCTTAGTGGCATTACCCGCGCCACAACTTAGCATTACCTACCTACTGGATTACCCCCATAAAGAAATTCCCACCCAGGTAGCTCATTATACGCTGAATCAACCAACGGATTTTGCCGCTGAACTGGCACCGGCCAGATCATACATTATTCAAAGCGAGTTTGAAAGGGTGGCCGGATTAATAGGTGAGAACATGCAGGACTGCCTGATTTTCCCCCCTGGGCCTAATCAGGTACCGTTACAGTGGGCCAACGAACCTGCCAGGCACAAAGCCCTGGACCTGTTGGGAGACATTTTTTCCCTGGGTCAGGCAGTACAGGGCCATTTTATTGGAATCAGAACAGGCCACAAGGACAATTTCGAAATGTGTCAAAAAATGAAACCCCTGTTAAGGAGGAACTGTTCATGATTCCCCATGTGAAACCCTTGTTGGGCAAAGAGGAAGAAGAGCGAGTATTAGAAGTTTTGCGTAGTGGTATGCTTGCAGCGGGTAGTTATGTCCAGGAATTTGAAGAGCAATTTAAGAGCTATCACGGTTGCCGCTATGCCATCGCTACCTCCTCGGGGACAACGGCACTACACGCCAGCTTGGCAGCCCTGGGAATCGGTGCCGGAGATAAGGTTATTACCACCCCTTTTTCTTTTATCGCCACCGCTAATGCCATTTTATTCACCGGGGCTACTCCGATTTTTGTCGATATTGATCCGGTAAGCTATAATCTTTCCCCCGCTCAGTTGCGTTCTGCCCTGCAAGATAACCCGGAAGTGAAAGCCATTCTGGTGGTTCATCTTTTTGGTCTGCCGGCCGATATGGATGAAATCCTGGAACTGGCGGCAAAGTACCAAGTCCCGGTTCTGGAGGATTGCGCCCAGGCCCACGGAGCCACCTACCGGGGCCGCAAAGTAGGTACCTTTGGCAAAGCTGCCGCCTTTAGCTTTTATCCCACTAAAAATATAACCTCCGGCGAAGGGGGCATGGTCCTAACCGATGACCCAAGCGTCGAAGAAAAGGTAAGATTATTGGTCAATCATGGGCAGCGGCAGCGTTACCACCATGATTTGGTAGGATATAATTTCCGCATGACCAATATCCATGCTGCCATTGGCTTAGAACAACTAAAAAAACTAGATCTCTATAATCAACGGAGAATCGACAACGCAAAATTCTACAACAACCATCTTGTTAACTCCCAGGTGCAAAAACCAGCGTGCCTGCCCGACAAAGAACATGTTTATCATCAATATACCTTAAAGGTAAAGGAGCGGGATGTTTTTGCTGCTTACCTGGCCAAAAACAACATCGGTTACGGCATTCACTACCCGTTAATCATTCCGGCTCAACCAGCCTACAGCAATATACCGGGCTGCTTAGGTACCTGGCCGGTAGCAGCAGACCTAGCGAATACCTGTATTTCCATACCGGTTCATCCGGCCCTTTCCCAGAATGACGTAACAACGATCGTCGAAGTCATTAATACCTTCCGTTAAGGATGTGATGCCGGTGATTATTAGCGGTCATCAGCCCAACTACCTACCCTGGCTGGGATACTTCCATAAAATGATGTCCTGTGACCTCTTTGTTATTTTGGATGACGTTCTTCTCTCAAGAGTGGAAATCACTAAAAAAAATAAAATTAAGGGCCCGGAAGGGGCCCGCTTACTAAGTGTCCCCCTAAAAAGAAAAAGGGCGCTGATTAAAGATACCACTATCTATAATGAGATTTCATGGAGTTTTAACCACTGGGGTTCCCTGGAAACCTGCTACGCCCGTTCCCCCTACTGGAAGCAATATCGAGAATTGTTTTATCCCATTTATCATACCCGGGAAGAAAATCTGGCAACCCTTAATCTAAGGTTAATTGAAGTGATTCGGTCCATCCTTGGCATTACTACCCCGCTGGTGCGATCATCGGAACACCCTGGAATTCAAGGCAGTAAAGGAGACCTGATTATTAGCCTGTGCCAACATTTTCAAGCAGAGATCTACTTATCCGGCAACGGAGCCCGCGCTTATAATAATGAGCAAGCATTCGAGAGCAACGGTATCCGACTGGTCTATCAGGACTTTCAACATCCGGTATACCCGCAATTATGGGGGGATTTTATGCCTAATTTGTCGGCGGTCGATTTGATTTTTAATTGTGGCCCAAACAGTAGGGAGTATCTCACAAAGCAGGTGATCTTGTGACAAACATCAATGTATTAATCTCCGGCTCCGGCTCTCTGTACGGAGTGGCTATCCTTCAGGCTTTATTGAAGTCAGAATTGGCACTTAAACTGGTGGCCTGTGATATGAGTCCCCGCACTTTGGGCCTCTACCTGGCTCACCAAGCCTATCTCGTACCCCCTGTTCACCAGCAGGAACAGTACTTAAAAGAATTGCTCACGATTATTGAGCAGGAAAGTATCCAGGCCATTTTTGTCGCTTCCTCCAAGGAGCTTGATTTTTATAGCCAACATAAAGCTGATATTGAAAAGAAAACCGGTGCCAAAGTATTTACCAACGAGCCAGAAACCTTAAAACTATGCAGTGATAAATGGCTTACCGTAAATTTTTTGCAAGAGCACGGCTTTCATTACCCGCGTACCCTGCGTTATCCAGAAGATCAGGAGCAAATCGATGCCTTTGTTAAGGAAGTGAAATTCCCCCTTATCATCAAGCCAAGACGAGGTGCCGGATCGGAGGGCTTGCACACCGTTAACAACTATAAAAGTCTTTACTCCTTGCTTGAAGGCCAAAAGGACATTATTTTGCAGCAATATTTACCCGATGACTGCGGGGAATTTACCACCGGTATCTGCACCGGAGCCAATGGAAAGGTTCTTTCTGGGGTTACTTTAAAGAGGTTCTTACAGGACGGTATGACCATTGCGGCAGATGCAGAGGATTTTACCGAAATTACAGATTACTGCAAACAGGTAGCCCAGGTTTTAAAACCCTATGGTCCGTGTAACTTTCAATCGCGCTTACTTGAGGGTAAGCCCTATATTTTTGAAATAAATCCTCGCTTCAGTAGCTCTACGGGTATGCGTGCTCTGGTAGGCATCAATGAAGCAGAAATTTTACTAAGGGCAGAAATTCTGGGCGAAGAAATCTATCCAAGCAAAATACCGAAGTGCAGTGTAATCAGGCAATATACAGATTACCTGGTACCCACCGAGAAAATTCTTTTGCTGGAAAAAGAAAAACAACTTGGGATCACCGAGACAACGAATTAGAAACCTTGCCTCCCTTGCAAGTCCTTCTTAGCTAACTAAAATCACTGATATAGGAGGAGAAAGCCCCTTCTAAGATATTCTCAGAAGGGGCTTTAGCATGGAATCTTACGTCACTTTTTCAAAACTCATAATAAACTCTACGTGATTGGTTTCTTTGTCTACTTGCTCCTGTTGCAAAACAAACCCATTTTTTTGATAAAAATGAACTGCCTGTTGATTATCTTTATAAACGGCCAGCGTTAAACGATCATATATTCCCTTGACATGGTCAACCAATTTTCTGCCAATGCCTTTTCCCTGACAATGTACCGCAACAAACAAAGCACCTATAAATTGCCCGTCTACTATACTAATAAAGCCTTTTATTTCATTACCCTCTAAATAGAGATACGTTGTAGACCTGGGAATATAGGTTTCTTTCACAACAGTATAGTTTTGCAGCCAGTATTCCTTGGCAATAAAACGATGGGCCTGAATGGTTGACTCTTTCCAGATTTCCATAACCCTATTGATTTCTTGTTTATTCGTAGTTAATTCTCTGATGATGATAGCTTCCTCCCATTTAACCGGATAGAGGCAAAATTTAGAGTAGCCCATAACCGCTGGACTGGAGCATCTCTGTAATAAACCAGCCCTCTTTACCGTCCATAGTAAGTTTCCTAACAACAAACTTTTCTGTTGCGGTTGTATGCGGGGGAACCGAAGTCTCTTCGGGAAAGGTAACGGTATATTCCACGGCTGTATCGCTAAGTTTCTTTGCTTCTTTTACTGTCATCGACCCAACCCAAGGACTTGAATAACCGGTGGTCCAGCCTGCTTCATGAACGCGCTTAGCTGCTTGCTGGCGAAGCTCTGGTGATAAAACCGCATATTGTAGAGCACCATTGCGGATTTGCTCGCCCCGGCCCCACAATTGCATGGCTTCCTGGGGTGTTGCGGGCATTAGGGCATTCTCTATGACTGCCAAGTGCTGTTCAACTTCTTTTAGGTCAGGAACCTGAATGGACAGCTGGTTCGTAGCCTGGTTATAATGCACATTGGCCCCAAACAGGTACACTAACCAATCCATCGGAACATATAAATGGCCCTTATAATTTTCAAAGCTATAAAGCACCGAATCACGCGGATATGGTTGCTTCTCATTAATGACTATCATACGGATTTCCAAACGCCTCTCATATTTCTCTTGCCAAGAGTCTAACACCAGAACCAACTTCCTATCTCTATCACTGCTCTGGGGTAAAGACACTTTCCCCACCCTGTCCGCTACTTCTCCTAGGCCTGCGGGCAGATGCTCTAAGGCTAAAGCATAATAATCAAGCTTAGTTATCTGATATAAATCTTCATTGGTTTTAATGACAATATCCCGTGCCTCGGGATCCCACTGAATAGAATAGGCCCCCAACTGCTCGGCGGCCCATCGAATGGGCAGCATCACTTGTCCTTCGGTAACATGGGTACCCGGAGGAACCGTTACCGCAGATCCATTTATCTGCATCGTCAATGGTTGGGCAGCTACGGCAGACGTGCTGCCTACTATGATTGCAAATAAAAAACAAGATAAAGCCATTAGCGTATTTTTCACTTAAATCCCCCTTACTCGGTGCATTTATTGTTTTCACCCTATTCGTAATACCTGGCAGGTATTCAAGGGCAGCACTCCAGCCAAATTCATTAGCGTAAGACTTTTTACTAGAAACAAATATTCTTTATCATAGGCAAAATCCCTCTATCTTTACGCTCAACACTCACCATATCCTACGGCAGGATTCTTTTCTGATGGGGTCTCTAAAAAAATTATTTTTTTGAGCGCAAACGAATTGTCAATTACTCCCGTCTTACTTAATAGAGAGGCTAAAATTAAGCAGTTATCCGAAAGGAGCGTTTATTAAAATGAAAAGACAGATTAGAAAAAATGTACATAAAAAAATGTGTGCGCTCATCTTAGCCGTAGCCACCATGTTTGGCGGGTTCAGTGCTGCCCCAGCCCTGGCAGCTACAAATCTCCCGCTCCAGATCGAAGGCGTTACTACAAAACAACCCCTAGAGCAGTTACCGGCAATTGCCATCTGCCCCCCGGCGATAGTGGTAGCCAATGACCCCTTGATAAGCTTAGGCATGAACTACCAGGAATTAGTAGACTTACAGCCCAACGGCCAATTGGTATATAGCACGACTAGTGAAGGTAAAAAATTGTCCCATATTACCTTTATAGAAAAATGGTTTGACCTGGAAATGCCGGTGGTAGCAGAGTACTTTGTCTCTGCGGACAAAGAGCAAAAGATTCAACAAATAACCGTTAAATTTCCTCAGGGAACCGATCGCACTGCCTTAATTAAACAACTATCGAATATCTTAGGAGAACCGGAGCAGGGAAAAAGCGAACCCGGAGCCCCCTCTGAATATTTTGCCCATTGGCTTAAGAGTGGCGTGACCTATGACCTGCAGGATTATGGCGACTACCTGGAAGTATATCTGCTACCGGCCTTTTTACAAAACGCCGCTCAGTACCAATTGCCGGAAAACACCTATATTCTGCAGCAGGTATTAGCCGATGTAACCGGTGACGGAAACAAGCAGCGTGTCTCCCTGCTGGGCAAAGGCGTTGATGGAAGAGGTTTCTATCTGGGAAATCTGTATCTGCTAGTTGAAGATCCTTCCCCAACCGAGGGTCAAGGAATTTTAGTAAAACTACCGGAGGAATCGGACGGGGGCTATGGGGCAGAGATGCAACTTCATGATTTTAACGGAGATAAAATTCCAGACGTATTCATAACCGCCAATACCGGCGGCAGCGGTGGCGTTTGTTATCATCACATTGTAACCGTAAAGGATCAGCAAGCAAAATTACTGTATTACCCTACTGAAGAAACCCAACTGAACATTACCGGTTCCCTTCAGGATAACTACCAAGCTACGGTAACTATAAAGGAGACTAAAAAATCCTACACCATTGATCTAAAAGACCATCAAAGTGCGTATGATGAGGGCGAAATTTATAAAAATGGTAAACTGCTGAAGCCAGTTGAAACATGGCATACCAGCTATAATGTATTGACACCTGTGGATATTGATAATGATGGTGTTTATGAAGTAAAGGGGCTACAAACGATTAAAGGCATTTGTAATGCCGACTCGATTGCCACAGCTACTTCACTCTGGAAGTTTACCGGTAATCACTGGAAGTTACTTGAGGCCGATGTCAAAGGACTTGAATAAAACCGACTAGCAAATAAAGGGACTCCCGAAATCAGAGACGGGAGTCCCTTGTTGTAGATGTTAGCATGGAATGTCAGGTTATTTGGTTGAATTTTTTATATAATATATCTCAAATAGGTATTGAGGAGGATTTATATGGATCATAAACGCCAAATCCAAAATTCAATTGACTATATTGAGAAACATTTATGTGAAAGTATTACATTAAATGAAATTGCCAAACAATCTCATTTCTCCGAATTTCATTTTCAGAGGCTTTTCCGCAAAGCTGTCGGGGTATCGGTTATGGAGTATGTTCGAACAATGCGCTTGTCGGAAGCTGCAAAAGAACTGGCAGAAACAGATGAGAAAATTACCCATATAGCTTTTAAGTACCAATTTAGCTCAGAAGAGTCCTTTTCCAGGGCCTTTAAGCGATTATACGGTTCAAGTCCGAGAGATTATAGGTACACCCTTGGCAGATATGTCGACCGCAGAAAGACCAATGCCTTTAACAAGGGCTCCAATTCAATCACTACTACCTTATGCAGGGCAGCGTAAACCTTTTTTTAAAATACTGCAGCTACAAAGGAGTGATCGCATGAGTTTGGTACCAATTGTAATCGAACAGACAAACCGCGGAGAGCGTTCTTACGATATTTATTCAAGGTTATTAAATGACCGGATTATTGTTTTGAGTGATACCATTACTGATACAACGGCCAGCCTGATTATTGGCCAACTGCTTTTTCTGGAAGCCTCTGATCCTGAGCGGGATATTCATTTTTACATTAACAGTCCCGGCGGATCTGTTACTGCGGGTTTTGCCATCTATGATACAATCCAGCATATCAAACCCGATGTATCAACCATTTGTGTTGGCAGAGCAGCCAGCGCCGGATCTTTTCTCTTAACAGCCGGTGCGAAGGGAAAAAGATTTGCTCTCCCCAACAGTGAGATATTGATTCATCAACCCTGGATGGACGGCGGCCTCAAAGGCCAGGCTACCGATATAAAAATTCATGCCGACTGGCTGCAGAAAACCAAGGCCAAGCTAAACCGGCTATACAGTGAACATACCGGGCAGCTGCTGGAGAAAATTGAGAGAGACATGGAACGGGACTGTTATCTAACAGCAGAAGAGGCCAAAGACTATGGACTCATTGATGCTGTCATGCTAAGAAAGTGACTCTTTTTAAGGCTTCGTTAAGGTTCCACTCTCCAAAATCTCGATGAACCCCTGGCTACCATCCACCCGTATCTTCTGTCCATCCTGAATCTTGCGGGTAGCCTGATCGACCCCTACCACTGCAGGAATACCGTATTCCCGGGCCACCACCGCACCATGTGTCATCAGACCGCCAACCTCCGTTACCAGACCAGCCGCCAATGGGAATAACGGCGTCCAAGCCGGATCAGTGTACGGTGCCACCAGGATATCTCCCTTATCCATCTTAGCTTCTTCCAGCCTCAGAATGACCCGGGCATAACCCTCGACCGTTCCGGCTGACACCGGGCTCCCGGGCAAAGCACCTGGCGGCACCTGAGCTCCCGGTTTGGCAAAAATAATTTCTCCCTCGCTGGTGATCGCCCGGGGAGGAACCCGCTTGGCATCCTGTTGGTACTTTTCTTTTCGCATGGCGATAATTTTACGATCCACCTGCCGGGTTTCTATGATCTTTTTAATCTCCTGCAGCGAAAACCAAAAAATATCTTCCGGATACTCCAGGATGTTGGCCTTGACTAATTCAACAGCTTCCTGCATAATAGCTTGCTTAATCAGATCCAGATTCTGCACAATAAAATATTTGGGGTGTTCCCTAATTCCGATCAATGTCCGGTGAACCTTTAGCAGACGGTGCATACGTCTTGCCTTAAGGCTCCCCCGGGGCGTTTGCCGGAGGCGCGCCAGCAGCCTATTGGCAGCCAGTTCAGCTTCTTCTTTACCGGCCAGGAAATCACGGCGGTGCCGGCCGGGTCTAACGCTTTTACTATGGCTAAGTAGAGCAGGCACCAACTGGGTCGGCACCTCACGCCACCGGGGCCGGGTCATGTCGATTTCCCCGGTGCCTCGCATACCGTATTGTTCGAAATAATGTAAGAAAACGGGCAGAACCGCTTCCCCGCCGGGAACAGTCCTCAACCCCTCAAAGAAAGTGGCATTGTCCGCCTGCTTCAGGTATTCGA
>CAMKDG010000009.1 GCA_946411205.1 uncultured Desulfotomaculum sp. | reverse complement strand
AGTTACTGGACCTACCGGAGTTACTGGACCTACCGGAGCTACTGGAGTTACTGGACCTACCGGAGTTACTGGACCTACCGGAGCTACTGGAGTTACTGGAGCCACCGGCGCTACTGGTACAGAACCTGGAACGTCTCTTATTGAAACCACATGGGTTACTGGCGGTTCATCGAGCCTTGCAAATGGAGCTCCTGTGCCTTTTGATAATATTCGTTTAATCAAAGGCAGCATTTCCTATACGCTCGGCTCGGGCAACTTTATCATAAATGAACCGGGATATTACCTTGTCAACTGGTGGGTAGCAACGAACGGCGCATCGCCTGCAACCATTATTAGCTTTGATCTTTTATTGAATGGCGCTGCCCGATCCCAAGCTTGTTCGCCTAATGTAACCGGTCAGCTTGTAGGAACAGCCCTGGTTAGAGTTACAAGCGTTCCTTCAACGCTGACGCTGGTCAATGGTACGGGTTCGGCAGTTTCAATTCCACAGACAGCCTGTCAGGCAGACATTACGATTGTGAAAGTATCCTCACTCCCGTAATGCAGGGCCAAGATGCAACACATACGTTAGTTAAATTGTAGTTATGAAACATGCTACTCTAATCAGTTATCTAAAATAATAGGCTAACCATAACAAAATAGGGAGCTTAAACCCTTTTACGATCAAGGGCTTAAGCTCCCTAACTTTTGACCATACTGGCAATGGAACAATGGGCTGATTGGGTCATTATTTTGATATTTTTTCGGAAGCGTTCATATCGAAAACAGCAATATTCCAGAAAATCGTCACCATTGTAATGCCTGATCAAAGCCCAGACTGTCCAGAGCAAGTCCTGTGCCATGATAAAGCTTTTTATTTTTATTTCTTCTTCTGGGGTCAATGGCTGACCAAAGTAGCTCTGGGTTAAATAGTCGATCGCTTCTATAGATAGTTTAGATTCAAGAATGTAAGCTGCCACATCCCAACAGGGATCATTCATTCCAGAATACTCCCAGTCTATCAGATAGGTTCTGCCAGTACCGTCAATGACAAAGTTCTCAGGTACTGTGTCATTGTGGCAGGGGACTAAACTTGTACTTTTAATATTTTTTTGCACAAAATTGATTAATTGCTCTTTTTGGCTTGTGTAATCATAGAAAAAATCACCGCGTTGTTGTTGGATAATCCTTTCGTATTTGGCAAGCTCTTTCTGCCAATCGAAGTGGTTAAAAAAATGTTTGGGAAAAGAGTGAATCTTTTTCATTAAGCCGGCCACGGCATCCATATTTTGGGGGAGGCTTGGATTGGCTTGCGCCATATTTTGGCTATCTTTAATGCAAATGCTTATTTTGATACCGCTATTTTCATCAAAGTAAATGCAATCAGAGTTTACACCAAACTCTGAGGCAATATTGTTATTAACCCCTTCGATTTTTCGATCAATAATCTGTTCCGTCATGCCGCCAGGTTGCCTGATGACATATTCGATTCCCTGAATGTTCATTATGTAGTTGTAATTGGTAAGTCCACCAGCAAAGCGGGACTTATCGAAAACAATACCTTCGTCCTGAAAAACTTGACGCAGCTTTTCTTGAATTAATTCTTCCATTCTCATCTATATTACTCCACCAAGTATAGTGAAACTTGGATTTTAGAATTATTGTAAACATACTTTAGCAAAAAAAGCTAACAAAATCAATGCATTTGAACCACATATTGGTCTGACAATGGCTTTCGGTTTCGGTTGGGTATTTTGTTAAATTAAACCACTTGTCTCTATTTTTCAATAAAGTCACCTTAGTACAATAACTAAATTTTACTGGATATAAAAATGCAAATTATAGCTATTGATTATTCAAAAAAATAAGTACTGCATGCGATATCATAAAGGCAACTAATTATCTGGGGAATTATCAGTCAATTTTTTTATGGTGAGCAGAGTGATACCGGTCAAATCAAAAGCAAATGAAAGGAAGTTTCTATGGACAACAGTTTATCTTCTGCAAATGCAACTGCGGTTGCTGCAAAAAAACAGCTATCATCTAATTTTTTCAAAAAGGGAGTTACCGTTGCTATCCTTTCCGGCATGTTTTACGGACTTTATACCGCCTTTATGACTCTGGGTATGGCGAATGGCGTCTGGGCAGACTGGTATGGCGTAAATAATGCCGCTCTGTCAGCCTTTGTGATTACCTACATGCTCGGGGCGCTGGGGAGCGCGCTGAACGACACCTTAAGTGCCCTCTGGTGTATCGGGATTGCCGCTTTCAAAGGAAAGCTGGGCGACTATTTCAGGACGCTGAAAACGAAACCGGGCAGAGTGATGATCTTTGCCGCCCTGCTAGGGGGACCGATTGCCAGTACTGCTTATGTTGTCGCCCTTCAAATGGCTGGTTCTATCGTAATTCCAATTACTGCTCTTTGTCCGGCCATCGGGGCAATCATGGCCAGAATCTTATTCAAACAAAAGCTAACTCCTCGTATGCTGCTTGGTATTGCAATCTGCTTTAGCGCTGCTCTAATGATCGGCAGCACCAGCATGAGCGCAGATGCGCCGCCAAACCTACTGCTCGGCATCTGTATCGCTTTCATTTGTGCCTTCGGCTGGGGTTTGGAAGGATGTATCGCAGGTTACGGAACTTCCATGATCGATTACGAGATTGGGATTACCATCCGTCAGAGCACCTCCGGTCTTTCCAATCTGCTTATCCTGGTTCCGATTATGGCAATGCTGGCAGGAAATGTCGGTCTGGCCCCTTCACTGGTGGTCCAAGCTGTTACCAGCGGACCTGCCATCATTTGGTTTGTGGTTAGCGGTTTCTTTGCCGTATTTGCCTATAGCCTATGGTATAAGGGCAACAGCATGTGCGGCGCGGCGCTCGGCATGGCCTGTAACGGCGCTTATTCCTTCTGGGGACCCTTTTTCTGCTGGCTGGTACTCGGCGTATTTGCCGGTATGGAAGGCTGGGCTCTGCCGCCTATCGCCTGGGTGGCCGCAATCGTAATGGCATTGGGTATTTTGATCATTGCGATGAATCCCTTAGACTTATTCAGAAGGAAGGAGGCGTAGGCCAATGAAACCACTGAATTACGCTATTTTAAAGCATTTTACAAAGGTGAAAGAAGCCTGTGCCGACGATGTGATTGAAGCGTTAAAGAAGGACTACGGCCATTTCAAAGCATTGAAAAAACCGGCTGTCATTGAAGCCATCATGACAGGTGAGGCCAATGGACTCCTGGAAGAAACGAGATATGATCTTGATCAAAAGGGAGAACTGAGAGTGTATTACCGCGCCCACGAAGAAGGAGCGGCAACGATAAACAACTACATCCCCGATTAACCATAGCACTTTTTTCAGGCAGGGACGGCGTTTACGACCGGTCCTGCCTGAAGTCGAGCAAAATGTGAACGTATTTTCCTGAGCCTGCCTAGACCTTGATAGGTTGGTTAATGGAGTAATGTGAAAAAGGAGTTGTTTCGATGAAATACTCTGGTGAGGAAGCATTGGGCCTTGTTGAAACAAGGGGCATGGTGCCGGCCATTCAAGCGGCGGATATCATGTTGAAAACTGCTGACGTTGTTCTTGTTTCCTATGAAAACGTGGGTTCCGGGCTTGTCACAGTCATGGTGAAAGGCGATGTGGCAGCCGTACGGTCAGCTGTGGAAAGCGGTGCAGCGCCGGCGGCGGCCATTGGTGAGCTGACAGCCTCTCACGTCATGCCACGCCCCATCAGTCGGGTAGGCAAGATTGTTTCAAAACATGACATTGATGCGGAATAAACATTGATTATCTGGAAGGAGAAGCCGCATGGAGAAAAATGATGCTTTAGGGTTCATAGAAACGTTTGGCTTGGTTTCAGTATTAGAAGCTGCGGATGCCATGTGCAAAGCCGCAGATGTGGAATTAATTGGATATGAAAATGTGGCATCCGGTCTAATTTCTGTCGTAGTTCGTGGTGACGTGGGAGCGGTGAAAGCAGCCGTGGAGGCGGGCATCAAAGAAGCCAGCAAGGTGGGTAAGATTTATAGCTCCCTGGTCATTGCCAGGCCACATGCAGATATACAGAAGATTATCGCTAGGTACAGTCTCGACTATTAAATGGTAAATATCTTTATTTTTTGGATGGAAAGGGGGGAGTGACTGAGATATGACTAGAATTGACAATGATTTACTCTCCGTCCAAGAGGCTCGGATTCTTGTGGAAAACGCCCGCGAGGCGCAAAAGATACTGGCAACTTTCCCCCAGGAAAAACTAGATAAAATTGTCGGACAGATGGCTAAAGCAGTATCAGCGCAGGCCAAAGATCTGGCCATGACGTCCCATGAAGAAACAGGTTTTGGTAAATGGCAGGACAAGCTTGTTAAAAACATTTTTGCCAGTGATTTTCTCTATCAGAAACTTAAAGATATGAAAGTCGTTGGTATCATTGCTGAAGACAAAGAAAATAAGACGCTGGATATTGGTGTTCCTGTTGGCGTTGTTGTCGCGTTACCTCCGTCAACCAATCCTGTATCTACGACCATCTATAAGGCTCTCATTGCCATAAAATCCGGTAATGCCATTGTTTTTTCTCCTCATCCGAAAGCTAAAAAAACCATCGCTAAAGTACTCGATATCCTGATCCCGGCGGCGGAAGAAAGCGGCTTGCCCAGTGGTGCCATTGGCTATTTGCGAACATTGGCTGTGGATGGAACGGTTGCCTTAATGAATCACAAAGACACGTCGCTGATTCTAATTACAGGTGTTCCCAAGATGGTTCGGGAGGCCTATACCTCTGGCAAACCAACCATCTATGGAGGTCCAGGTAACGGACCCGCCTTTATTGAGCGTTCTGCCGACATCAAAAAAGCCGCAGCCGATATTATTGCCAGCAGAACTTTCGATAACGGAATTGTCTCGGCTTCGGAACAATCGATTGTTGCTGAGGACTGTATTGCCGATGAAGTAAGGCAAGAGCTTAAGCGAAATGGAGCTTACTTCATGTCGACCCTGGAGTCGGAACAGCTGAGTAAGTATTTTTTTCGCCGTGATGGCAGTATAAATCCGGAAATTGTTGGTAAATCGGCTACGGAGTTGGCACGACGCATTGGTATGTGTGTTCCTGAAGATACCAAGGTATTAATTTCAGAACAAAAATATGTGTCTCCCACCAATCCGTACTCCAGAGAAAAACTTTGCCCGGTTCTGGCATTTTACGTTGAAAAGGACTGGATGAATGCATGTGAAAAATGCATAGAATTACTGGTCAATGAAGGACGAGGGCATACCCTGGTTATTCACTCGCAGAATGAGCATGTAATTCGCGAGTTTGCGCTGAAAAAACCCGTGTCAAGAGTACTGGTAAATACGCCTTCCAGTTTAGGGGGAATCGGCGCAACAACCAATCTGTTTCCAGCCTTAACCTTAGGTTGCGGCGCAGCAGGCGGCGGGTTTACTTCTGATAATGTCACACCCATGAACTTGATTAACATCCGCAAAGTCGGCTATGGTGTACGGCAACTGGCGGATCTAAAAAATACCTATCAACCTTCCATTGAAAGCACAGATGATTTGAAAGAGTTGCTGGAAAAATTACTTAACACCCTACTCAGCACAGAAAAGATTTGAGGTGACAGTGCTAATGAAAACATTTGTCATGAAACCTAAGATTTATTTTAGTGAAGGATCCATGGAATTTCTGAAAGAAATCAAAGGAACTTGTGCGTTCATTGTTTCCGATTCGATTATGGAGAAGTTAGGCTACCTCCAAAAAACGATTGATTACCTCCATGAAACGGGGATAGAGTCTGCTATTTTTACAGAGGTACACCCTGACCCAGATGTGAAAGTCATCGCCGCAGGGATGAAGCGATACTTGGAAACCCAGGCAGATACCATTATTGCTTTGGGCGGCGGCTCTGTCATTGATGCTGCCAAGGGTATTTTGTATTCCTTGTGGCAGTTTAGAAAAGCTGCCGGGGAGGAATTTAAAAAGCCATTATTTATTGCGATTCCCTCCACCAGCGGTACAGGTTCTGAAGTAACGAATTTCTCTGTTATTACTACAGAAGGACAAAAAGTGTGCATCGTAGATGACTGGATGGCACCGGATATAGCCATACTTGATTCCACCTGTCTCCAACATGTGCCCCAACAGGTGGTGGCCGATACCGGTATCGATGCGCTGATACATGCTATTGAGGCCTATGTTTCTACCGAGGCAACCGATTGCACAGATGCCCTGGCGGAAAAGGCAGTCCAATTAATTTTTGAGAACCTTAAAACACTCTACAACGATCCCAGTGATGCCTACGCCAGAGAACGTGTTCAAAATGCATCTTGTATAGCGGGTATGGCCTTTACCAATGCAAGTCTCGGGATTAACCACAGCTTGGCCCATGCCTTGGGAGGAACTTTTCATATTTCCCACGGACGAGCCAATGCACTGTTATTGAGCACAGTGATTGAATATAACGCAAATTTGAATGACAGCAGCAAGCGATACGCAGCTGAAAAATACGCGAAATTGGCTACTGTACTGCAATTGCCTGCTCGGACCTACCGAGAAGGAACGGTAAATTTCATGCAGGCCATCAAAGATTTGAAAAAATCTCTGGGCATTCCCAATCGCATTCGCGAGTTGGGAATTGATCAAAGCAAATTTGAGAGCGAAGTGGGTACGATGGCTGATTTGGCCCTCCATGATCGGTGTACCCCCACAAACCCCAGACAACTGTCCAGAGAAGATCTGATCGCTATCTTGCAAAAGGCATTTTAATATAGTAAGAAAGTTATCGCGAAAGGGAGGAAAGAAGCTTGGATATAAAAGAGTTTTCCAATAGATTTGCGGATGCCACAAAACATTTATCCCCGGAAGAAACAGCTGCCATTATGAAGCTGTTCCAGGGAATTTCCCAAGAACTAGCTACAAACAGCCCCGTAACGAGTGGTGATACAAAGTCACCTGTGTACGAAGGAGAAATTACAGGCTTAACACCTCGTTTGGAACGTTTACGGGCTAATTATTTACAAGCTAAACCCAGTGTTAGTACCTATCGTGCCAGAGCTTTCACCCAAGTGACCAAAGAAAATGCAGGATTACCTAAGATTCTGCTGCGGGCCAAGTGTTTTAGAAAAGCCTGTGAGACTGCTCCCCTGCTGATTCAAAAGGACGAACTGATTATCGGACATCCCTGCGGCAAACCGAGAGCCGGTGCTGTAACCCCTGATATTGCCTGGAGATGGCTTCGCGACGAACTGGACACCATGTCAACCAGAGCACAGGACCCCTTTCAAATCAGTGAAGAGGACAAGCGTATTTTACGGGAAGAGATTTTCCCCTTCTGGGAAGGTAAGAGCGTAGATGAAGTTTGTCAGCAACAATATGAAGAAGCCGGTGTATGGTCATTTTCAGGTGAAGCCTTTGTCAGTGATCTTTCTTATCATCAGGTCAATGGCGGTGGGGATACCTGCCCAGGCTATGACATTATCCTGATTAAAAAAGGCATCAATGGTGCAAGACAGGAAGCTGTCGAGAAACTCAGTAAATTGTCCATGGAAAACCCCGATGATTTAGATAAAATTTACTTCTATAAAGCGGAAATTGAGACCTGCGACGGCATTTTAGCATATGCCAAACGGCTTTCCGAGTATGCCAGAGAACTGGCTGACAAAGAGCATGATGCAGCTCGGCAGAAAGAACTTTATAAAGTTTCCGAAATTTTAACCTATGTACCGGCTAATCCGCCCCGTACCTTCCACGAAGCACTCCAGTCTATCTGGACGCTGGAATCTCTGTTTGTAGTGGAAGAAAACCAAACCGGTATTTCTCTAGGACGTTTGGATCAATATATCTATCCCATGTTCCAGGCCGACCTGGAAGCTGGCCGCTTGAACAAACTGGAAGCCTTTGAACTGCTCTGTTGTTTTATTATTAAATGCTCGGAAGTTATGTGGCTGTCCAGTGAATTGGGAGCAAAATATTTTGCCGGTTATCAGCCCTTTGTCAACTGCACCGTCGGCGGCCAGAAGCGAACCGGTGGCGACGCAACCAATGACTTGACGTACCTGATCATGGATGCCATTCGTTTTACCAAAATGTATCAACCGTCCTTGGCTTGCCGGATTCACAACAAATCACCTCAACAATATTTAAAGAAAATTGTTGAGGTAGTAAAAGCAGGACTTGGCTTCCCAGCCTGCCATTTTGATGATGCTCATATTAAAATGATGCTGCTTAAGGGCTTCGGCATTGAAGATGCCCGGGATTATTGCCTCATGGGTTGCGTGGAACCACAAAAATCCGGCAGAATCTATCAGTGGACATCTACTGGTTATACCCAATGGCCCATTGCCATAGAATTTGTTCTTAATCGCGGCATGATGAAATGGCACGGCACCAGACAAGGGATTGATACAGGGGATCTTGACAATATCAAGACCTATGAAGAATTTGACGCTGCCTGCAAAAAACAAATTGAGCATATTATCCGCTTATCGGCCATCGGCACCATTGTCAGCCAACGGATTCATAGAGACCTAGTTCCTAAGCCACTCATGTCCCTGTTGGTAGAAGGTTGTATGGAGAAAGGTACCGATGTGACAAACGGCGGCGCTGTGGTTAATTACGGCCCCGGCCTGATCTTCTCCGGCCTCGGCACCTATGCCGATTCGATGGCAGCGATTAAAAAGTTGGTCTTTGAGGAAAAGAAATATACGCTAAGCCAAATGCGGGATGCCTTGGCGGCCAATTTTGTAGGCTTTGACACCCTGCGGACGGATTGCCTGAATGCTCCGAAATACGGCAATGATGATGACTATGCTGATGAAATCGCCTCGGATATCATCACTTGGACAGAACGGACACACAACCAATTTAAAATGCTGTATTCGCACTTTTCTCATGGTACCCTGTCCATCTCCAACAATACGCCCATTGGTGAAATTACTGGCGCCACAGCCAATGGACGACTGGACTGGACACCTCTGTCAGACGGCATCAGCCCGACCCAAGGTGCGGATAAATTGGGTCCCACAGCTATTATTAAATCGGTTAGCAAGCTAAATGTTGAATCCATGAATATTGGTATGGTGCACAACTTCAAATTACTACGTGGCCTACTGGAAACCCCGGAAGGTGAAAACGGTCTGATTACCTTGCTGAGAACAGCCTCTATCCTGGGCAACGGCCAAATGCAGTTCAGCTACGTTGATAATGAAGTGTTGCGGAAAGCTCAATTAGAACCCGACAAATATCGTGATTTAATCATTCGTGTAGCTGGCTACAGTGCCTACTTCGTAGAACTGTGCAAAGAAGTACAGGATGAAATTATTAGCAGAACCGTATTAGATCATTTTTAAAGTAGCTTATAAGTAGCAATAGGTAAGGATGGGGACAATATGACAACAGGAATCGGTGGCTTTTTAGAAAGAAAAGCAAGGATCTTCAATGTACAAAAATACTCCATCTATGATGGACCGGGCGTTAGAACATTAATCTTCTTTAAAGGCTGCCCCCTGCGATGCAAATGGTGTTCGAATCCCGAGGGACTGGAAAGAAAATACCAAGTCATGTACCAAGAAGACCTTTGCATTCACTGTGGCAACTGCATTCCTGTTTGTCCCGTCCACATCCATCATTTTCAGAATGAGGATACTCGGCATCAAGTAAACAGAAGCATTGATTGTGTCGGTTGCCGCAAGTGCGAAACCCTTTGCCCTAAACAGGCACTGTCCATTGTCGGCTTGGATAAAACCATTTCCGAAGTGCTGGACATCATCCAACAAGATGCACTCTTCTACCACAGTTCAGGGGGCGGCGTCACCCTGGGAGGAGGAGAAGTCACAGCGCAACCGGAATTTGCCACCCAACTGCTGACAGAATGTCAGCGCCTGGGCATCCACACAGCCATTGAAACCTCTGGCTATACCAAACTGGAGTCGCTGCTCAAGATCGCCCAGTTTACCAATTTGTTTCTTTATGACATTAAGCATATTGACTCGGAACGGCATTATGAACTTACTGGTGTACCCAATGAACGTATCCTGGATAACCTAACAGAACTCATCCAGCGTGGGTTCACCGTGAAAGTTCGCATGCCCCTTATCCGGGGATTTAATGATAGTGCCGACACCCTACGCAGAACCATGGAATTTTTGCAACCCTTTCAACACTACAAAAACTTTCAAGGCATTGACTTACTGCCTTATCATAAATTGGGTATCAACAAATACAAGCAACTAGATATGACATATGCCATTACCGAAGATTTGAGCTTCCAAGAAGAAGAACTTACAAAAATTGAAGAGCTTATCAAAGGATACGACTTACAGGTTGAGGTCATTAGACATTAAAGTCAGTCTGCATATGGGGAGGGATTTTTATGGGCGCAGCGGATGAATTTACTAAACAACGGATTATTCAAGAATATGTGCCAGGCAAACAAGTCACACTGGCTCACATTATAGCTTCGCCTGTGCAAGATCTCTATGAACGTCTGGGTATTGAAGAAACCGGTGCCATTGGCATTTTAACTCTTACTCCCTATGAAACAGCCATTATCGCAGCCGATATTGCTACCAAGACCTCTGACGTAGAGATCGGTTTTCTGGATCGTTTTACAGGCTCCCTGGTCATTTCCGGCGATGTAGCAAGTGTCGAAGCCGCCATGCTGGCCATTAATGACACCCTGGAAAAACTGCTGGACTTTACGTCCGCCAAGATTACTCGTACATGAAAAAACGAATTATGGTTGTCGGTCCAACCCAATCCGGCAAATCTACACTAGCCAATGTTTTAAATGATACCGAGCGACCTTTAAAAAAGACCCAGGATGTTATTTACGGAAAAAACACCATTGATACACCGGGCTCATATATTGAAAATCCTTCTATGTACAAATACCTGATCGCCACAGCACAAACCGCGTCCCATGTGCTACTGCTGGTGGATCAAGCCAGACCCATTGAAGTATATCCGCCCGGTTTTGCGAAAACCTTTACTTGTCCCGTCTTGGGAGTGGTTACCAAGATTGATTTGGCACCACAAAATGCCAAGCTTTCTATCCAGCAATTGAAACGAATGGGGCTTGCCGAACCGTACTTCTGGATTTCCTTAAAGAATCATACGGGTGTGGCAGCTTTGCAAGAATATTTACTAAGAAAACAAGAAACACCTGACAAAAATTAAGTTTCTTCAATATATAGCTATAAATCGCTTGGAAATCTGGTAAAAGAGGATTTCAGGAAGGGTAGGTGAGGTTCATGAAATTCGTCACCGAAATGGAACTGCGAGATTTATATAAAACAGAGCCCTTTGCTACGTATGTTCTGGAGCCAGATGTAAAGATCACACCAGGCGCCCGCCAATTTCTTGTAGATAGACGCGTTACGCTGGTACAAGCACCCTGCAGTGACAGCAAACAATCCCTTTCTAACGAGCCGAATCAGGAACAGAGAAGGGAAAACTGGTTCACCTTACGCTTGCGTAGAAGAATGGACTGCATAGAATCTTTATTTCTTCTCATTGCCGCAGAAATTTTACGCTCTGGAGATACTGCCCTGTCTGAAGAGGTTATAAGCTTGGGCAAATATTTCCAGAATGTACGAAAGGCGGAACGGGAACAGCTAGCTCCAGAAGTTATTCGATTTTGGGACTGGTCTGCAGAGGAAATTAAAGAACGATCCAATAAACTGGAAAATTACCTTGATATCAGTGAATTTCACGTGGGATTAGAAAATGGCAAAGAGCTGGCTTTGTTAAACCACCTACGTGCTTCCCTCCGCGAGCTTGAACCAGCCCTTTTGGAAACCTATTGGAACGAGGTGGAGCAAGCTTGCTCACGACAGGATCTGATTGATACGGTTAATCTGATCATTAACATCCTCTGCATTATGATGTGGAAATGTTTGGGGGGCAAAGAATGGACACGCTAAATTCAACTTTTCTATACTGTGATCAACTGGTACGGGATTTTGAGAAAGTTATCAAAACACCCATATTGAATAAATCCGCCGTTTATTACACCGGTGTTGACCTAGGTACAGCTTACATTGTGTTGGCCGTCCTGGATGAAAATTATCGTCCTGTGGCCGGTGCTTATCGTTTCGCCAGTGTGGTTAAAGATGGCATGGTGGTTGACTATATCGGTGCTATTCGCATTGTCAGAGAGCTAAAACAAGAACTTGAACAGAAACTTGGTACAGAACTGATCTATGCGGCAGCGGCACTTCCACCGGGAACCTTTACCCTTGATTCCGGAGCCATTAAACATGTGGTACAGGGGGCCGGTTTCGAAATTACCAATCTGTTGGATGAACCTACGGCAGCCAATGCCGTGCTTAAGATCAAAGACGGCGCGATTGTTGATATTGGCGGTGGTACGACAGGGATTGCGATCCTGAAAGACGGTAAAGTAATTCATGTCGCGGATGAACCTACTGGTGGCACTCACTTTTCTCTCGTCATCGCCGGAGCCTATAAAATGAATTTTGACGAAGCGGATCAATATAAGCAGGATTTCAAAAACCATCGGGAATTAACGCCCGTATTACGACCGGTTATTGAAAAAGTCTCATCTATTATCAATCGCCACGTAGCTGACTACCAAGTAAAAGAAATCTATCTGGTAGGGGGAACCTGTTGCCTGGAAGGAATCGAAGATATCATCGCCAAACAAACCAATCTTCCTACCTATAAGCCGCAAAACCCCATGTTTGTAACACCCTTGGGTATTGCGCTGAACTGCACACAGGAAATCCTTTAAGATTGGGGTGATTTTTCCACATGGAGTACCGCATCATCAAATCCCCCTCCAAGGGGACCTTAGATATTCTCTTTCGAAGAAAAAGCTCTCCTTCAGCCACCATTATTGAGAACTATGATGCTGTAGGTTTAGTCCAGGGACGGCTGATTGATATGGTCTTCGCTGCTGATATTGCAGAAAAAGCAGCTGGGGTAGTCGTAGAAGATATTCGAGGGCATTGCCCGCAAAATATGATTATGATTGCCATTTTCGGAGATACAGCGTCGGTAGAAGCAGCCATGAAGGATATACAAATTAAATTTGAAAATAGGTGAGACCTATATGATAGCAGTCAAAGTAATCGATAATATTTGGTCAACTAGAAAAGCAGAATCCCTCATCGGACTGAAATTCATGTTGGTGGAAGTCCTCGGCGGTATTGACGCAGGGCGTCTAATGATCGCTGCGGATACCATTGGTGCCGGCATTGGCGAGCGAGTGATTGTCTGTACCGGCAGCTCAGCCCGCAAAATGTTGGATCGGGACGATATGCCTGTTGACGCCGTCATTGTCGGTATCATTGACGAAGACTGCGTGTTTTAAGAAATCTGGGGGTGGAGAAACTTGGATTTACTGAATCTAATTAAGGATGCAGGAGTTATTGGGGCGGGGGGAGCAGGCTTTCCAACTCACGCTAAATTAACTTCCAAAGCCGAGTATATACTACTGAATGGAGCCGAATGTGAACCACTGCTCAGGGTAGACCAACAATTGATGGAACAGTTTCCTGATGAAATCATTAAAGGACTGGAAGCTGCGGGAAGAAGCATTGAAGCTCGTAAGGCCATCATCGGTATCAAAGGAAAACACAAAGAAGTTATTCGCATTTTGCGAGAGAGAATTACGGCCCTCGACCTGGCCGATTACATGGAAGTCATGGAATTGCGGGATGTCTATCCTGCCGGTGACGAACAGGTGCTGGTTCATGAACTAACGCAACGAGTTGTTCCTGAAGCATCCATTCCCTTAAAAGTGGGTTGTGTGATCATCAATTCAGAAACAGCCTTAAATATCTACCATGCCATAGCTGGCAAGCCTGTTACGGAAACGTATATCACCATTGCCGGCGATATTCCCCACCCGGTGACCGTTAAAGTGCCCGTGGGCGTACCCATCCGGGAGGTCCTAAATCTTTGCGGCGTGGCAAACCTGGATGATTATACCGTAATCGATGGTGGTCCCATGATGGGCCCTGTCATGAATACCCTAGATGGATATGTTAGCAAAAAAAATAAAGGCTATGTACTGCTGAAAAAGGATCACTTTTTGATTCGTAAAAAATCCGTGAGTCTTGATCGGGCAAGGGTAATCGGCAGAACCGCCTGCGAACAATGCCGCATGTGTACCGATTTATGTCCCCGCTATCTGTTAGGACATAATCTGCAACCCCATAAAATCATGCGGGCCCTAAGCTACAATCTGGGTGACCTGAAAGACCAACAAATCGCTCAATTATGTTGTGAATGCAATATTTGCGAATTATTCTCTTGTCCGGCCAATCTTCATCCGAAGTCTGTCAATATTCTTTATAAGCAGAAGCTGGCAGAACAAGGCATTCGTTATCAGCCGACACAGGTAGAATTTAAACCGCGGTCAGCCAGAGAGTATCGCTTGATTCCAAGCAAACGTCTTATTGCCAAAATCGGTCTAACGACTTTTGATAAACCAGCACCCCTGACAGAAATTGAATTTAAACCAGAAACCATTCGTATTGCCCTGCGCCAGCACATCGGTGCACCGGCTATATCGGTTGTGACCGCAGGGGAACAGGTGAAAGCCGGGCAATTGATTGGAAAAATTCCCGACAACAGTCTGGGCGCTGCAGTTCATGCCAGCCTCGATGGAACAGTTGTCGAAAGCACAGAACATTCTATTGTCATAAAGGTGGGTTCGTATGTATAACGCCATAGGTATGATTGAGCTTACAAGTATTGCCAGAGGAATCTATGCCACAGACCTGATGCTTAAAACAGCCTCCGTGGAAATAGTTAGTGCAACTCCTGTCTGTCCGGGTAAATATATCGCCATCGTCCATGGCGATGTGGGTGCCGTAGACAGTTCTATCAGCGTAGGTGTTGAAGCAGCAGGAGAATATTTAGTAGATAGCTTTATTCTGCCCAATGTTCATCCGGCCGTTTTCCCAGCCATTACGGCCACCACCCTGCCGGATGGCACCGGAGCTCTGGGGATCATGGAATCATTTTCTTTAGCCTCCATGGTTATTGCAGCTGATGCAGCACTGAAAGCCGCAGACATTCAGGCTCTGGAACTACGTATGGGCAGTGGCATCGGTGGCAAAGCCTACTTCACCTTTACCGGAGATGTTGCCGCTGTGAAAGCAGGTCTCGAAGCCGGAACAGTTATTGCTCTGGAAAAAGGTTTGCTAGTTGATACCGAGGTAATTCCTTCTCCATCCGATAGATTATGGACAACCTTATACTAACGTGACAATCACATTCTTCTATAGCAGTCAGTGAAAGGAGGTGGTACCTTGAAAAAACTGGTTTGTGCAGATGAGGTAAAAGCAGCAGCAGAAAAAGGCCAGAAAGTATTTTACGTAGAAGGCAATACCATCATTACACCGGCAGCTCAGGATCTAGCCAAAGAACTGGGTGTGGAATTTGCAGCAGATTCATCCGCTACAAAAAATCACATCTGTAAAGACAGTGGTCTACAGAAGAAAGATAACCAGGAAAAAACGATTGATAGAGATTTAATCTATCAAATCGTCAAAGCGGTATTAGCCAATAGCCTCCTGGACAATGTTCCCGCGCCATCTTCTGAGCCGGCTTTTCTTACCGATGGTGACCCAAAAAGCGGGCTGAAAATTGTACGCGGCAGGACAGTGAAATATGAGCCCTTTGATACAGGAAATCCCAACACCAAGGTAGCTTATCGTGAAGTGATCAGTAAAGATAATTCCCAAATGAGCGCAGGCTTTTTGACCATTGAGAAATCCAGCTTTGAATGGGAATTATGCTATGAAGAGATTGATATTATTCTCGAAGGAAGCCTGTCCATTACCATTAATGGTGAGACTTACGAGGCCTGCCAGGGAGATGTACTCTTCGTACCCAAAGGTTCTAAAGTAACCTGGAGTTCATCCGGCTATGTGAAGCTCTTCTATGCAACCTACCCGGCGAACTGGGCTGATCTTATGGCACAACAATAGGGGGGTAAGCCATGCAGGCTCTTGGACTAATTGAGACACGGGGACTCCTGCCAGCCATTGAGTGTGCGGATGTCATGCTTAAGACGGCGCAAGTGGAACTGATGGGGAGAACCTTTGTCGGTAGCGGCCTCGTAACAATTACGATAACCGGTGATGTGGGAGCTGTGAAGGCGGCCGTGGAAGCAGCTGTAACCGCGGTTGAAAAGATTAATCAGTTGTCCTTAGTCTCTCAGCATGTAATTCCCAGACCGCATCATGAAATTGGAAGCATGGTCGAACCCATAAACAATCCCTTGGTAAACCAGGATATAGCAACAGAATCATTAGAGCCGGTTGAGAATATACAGGAAAGCACTAGGCCCGAGCAAATCATGCTTAACCAACTCCGTAAAGAGGCGGTAGATGCTCTCGTACAGGAATTTGGTCTTGAAAAAGTCGTTGATGTCCTGAAATCGCTTTCTGTGGTAAAACTCCGGAATCTAGCCAGAGAGTACAAAGATCTTGGCCTAGCCGGTAGAGCCATTTCCAAAGCCAACAAAGAATTGCTGATTCAGAAGCTAAAGGGATATTACGAGCGGGGGAGTGAAAAGTAACTTGCACCCTGTAAAAAAAGTTAAGACAGTGTAGAGGGGACGAGAAAATTGGAAAACTTTGATTATGATTTACAATCTGTGCAAGAGACCAGAAATCTGGCCCGCCAAGCCAAACAGGCACAAGCTGAACTGGCCAAATTTAGCAGTGAACAGATTGATAAAATCATCCAGAATATGGTAAAGGTGGCCGAAGAGAATGCCGTTTCTCTGGCCAGATTGGCGGTGGAAGAAACCGGCTTTGGTAAAGTGGAGGATAAAACTTTTAAAAATCAGTTAGCCTCCACAGAGCTATACCAATTCATCAAACCAATGCAAACTGTTGGGATCATCAATGATGATAAGGTCAATAAAGTTGTGGAAATTGCTGAACCGGTGGGACTTTTAATGGGGATTATCCCCTCCACCAATCCTACTTCCACCACCATTTACAAATCTATTATTGCTATTAAATCTCGTAACGGAATTATCTTTTCACCGCATCCTTCGGCTCTCAAATGCACGCTGCAGGCAGCCAGACTGATGAATGGTGCCGCAGTGGCTGCTGGTGCGCCGGCCAATATCATTGGCTGCATCTCCAAGCCCTCTATGAGTGCAACCAATGAGCTGATGAAATGCGATGAAGTGGACATGATTATTGCCACCGGTGGTACTGCCATGGTAAAGGCTGCCTACAGCGCCGGGAAACCGGCACTGGGTGTAGGTCCGGGCAACGTCCCCGCCTATATCGAAAGAACAGCCAATATCCAAAAAGCAGTCAAAAATATTATTACCAGTAAAACCTTTGACAACGGGACCATTTGTGCTTCTGAGCAAGCGGTCATTGTGGAAGAATGCATTCGTGACCAGGTTGTGGCAGAATTCAAACGTCAGGGCGGCTACTTCATGACTCCCGCAGAAACAGACAAAGTTGCTCAAAAACTGTTTGTGCGCGGCCATGCCATGAACGCGAAATTTGTTGGGCGGTCCGCAGCAGCCATTGCGGAGAGTGCCGGCATCACGATTCCAGCCGGAACCAAAGTCCTGTTGGGTGAACAACAGGGTGTGGGACAAGGGCACCCCCTATCTTACGAAAAACTGACTACCGTGTTGGCCTTTTATACCGTAAAAGATTGGGAAGAAGCTTGTGATGTGTGCATTAAATTATTGAAAAATGGCGGTGTAGGACATAGCCTTTCCATTCATACAGAAAACCCTGAAATGGCTATGAAGTTCTCTGAAAAGCCCGTATTCAGAATCTTGGTTAACACACCCTCCACCCATGGCGGTGTAGGTGTAAGTACCGGGCTGGCTCCGGCTTTTACACTGGGTTGCGGTACCTGGGGGGGCAGTGCCACTTCCGATAATGTAACCCCCATGCACTTGATCAATAGAAAACGTGTGGCCTATGGTATCAAAGACTGCACCGAAAACGCTGCTCCCGTTTCTTCAACCTGTGTGGCCCAAAGCAGCAACTCTGGTGCCATCAGCGAAGATCAAATTATGAATGTAGTGAATGAAGTCATTGCCCTGCTGAAAAAAAGAGGTGATAACTAAAGTGGGAAGGTATGACGCTTTAGCAGCGCTTCTGCTAGAAGCAATCCAAGAAGGGGGGATTTTAAAAAAGGACACAAATTCCATACCCGTGGGAATATCTAACCGTCACATTCACCTTTCCCAAACAGATTTAGAAACCCTGTTTGGTGCTGGATACCAATTAACCAAAATCAAAGAACTTTCTCAACCAGGGCAATATGCCTGTAAGGAAACCCTGACCATAGCAGGACCGAAGGGTGCTATTGAAAAAGTTCGCATCCTCGGGCCAACACGAAGCGAATCGCAGGTGGAAATACTCCAGGCAGATTGTTTTAAGCTTGGTATAACCGCACCGGTAAAGTTGTCTGGCGACCTGCAAGGAACTCCGGGAATCACTCTCATTGGTCCCAAAGGAAGTATCTATCTCTCCAAAGGCCTGATGATTGCCCAACGGCATATTCATATGACCTTGGAAGATGCTAAAAACCTTGGTGTAACCGATGGAGAAATAGTAAATATCCAAGTAGATGGACTTCGGGGAGGAACCTACTCGAATGTCATCATCAGAGCCAACAACACATCGGCTCTGGAGTGCCATATCGACACCGAAGAAGCGAATGCTTTAAACCTCACTGCAAGCTCAAAAATAACAATAATAAAATAAAATTTTAGGAGGAAACAAAAAATGAGTAAATCTGAAGCTTTAGGATTAATTGAAACCAAAGGTCTGGTAGGAGCTATTGAAGCAGCCGACGCCATGGTGAAAGCCGCCAACGTTCATCTGCTTGGCTATGAAAAAGTAGGTGGTGCTCTGGTAACCGTAATGGTAAGAGGCGATGTTGGTGCTGTAAAAGCAGCAACCGATGCCGGTGCTGCTGCTGCTCAACGGGTTGGCGAACTAATCTCCGTTCATGTTATTCCCCGTCCACACAGTGACGTAGAAATGATTCTGCCAACCAGAAAAGAAGTATTATAATTATTAGCTAAACAATGCACCAAAGGGGCTGCCTCATTTTTATTGAGGCAGCCCCCTGCATTACCAAAACAAATATTGCTAGGGAAGTGCACAATTATTACAAAGTCAAAGGTGTTTAACTTACGTTGTTCATGAAACTTGGCAGTCCCAATAAAATCATGGTATAATGAAAGCTGCATGCGAATCCGTGACCTTTTTTTCTTTTAGTCAGCAACGTAAAGAATTTGGTCCACATAGCTCGGATGTTTTCTTTTTTGCGATGGATTGACAACCGTTGTGTCGTATACTTTATTTGAAATACAAAATACATTCAATCAGAGAAAAGGGATTTTGGGCGAAAAGCATGAACAAAACTGATACCCTATACCCTAAAGGGCACGAGAAGGGCACAAGTAAAATATTAAAAGATTTAGTGGATTCTAATCTGTATTCCCGATATAGCGGACTTTTATCCCTCTCTAATATTTCTTTGCAGTTAATCGATACCCAGGGTGATATTCTGCTTGAATTTAATCCGTCTCCTGAGTTTTGCAAACGGATATGTCAAGAAGATGAAACACGGCTATGCAAAGACTATATTTCTAGATTAAAACCCGGTAAGGGAGACCGCTTTACCTGTCAGCACGGGCTGGCAAACATTATTTTGCCAGTGGATTTTGACAACCAAACGATAGGCTATGTTGTAGGAGCACAGGCCTTTTTACCGGATAGCGAATATCAGAAATACCTGATTGACATTATGGCTATAGCGAAGGATAAAAAACTGGAACCGGAGTTTATTGCTAAAACAATAGCAGCGATAAAAACCATCGAAGAAAATAAAATTCAGATTCATGAACAGCTTTGCAACCACATTGCCAAAAATATTTCCTATGATTTTTCTGAAAGTATCAATAATACTGATACAGCTATAGAAAGATTATCGATTGAAAAAGAAATGCTGGAAAAAAAGATTCTTGACCTGGAAGCCAAAAATATGTCTTTGGTGGTTAATCCCCATTTTTTGTTTAATACCCTAAACTCCATAGCACGTATCGCTTATTTTGAAAAATCCCATACAACGGAAGAACTCATTTACTGTCTTTCCGATTTATTACGATATAATTTAAAACAGGATGATGAATTACACACCATTGGGGCCGAGATAGATAATATCGAGAAATACCTTTATATTCAAAAAGTGCGATTTAAGAGTCGCCTGGAATATGAAATTAACATTGCAGACGATATTAAACCTTATAGAATACCTAATATGATTATTCAACCCATCGTTGAGAATGCTCTTATCCATGGTATTTCCCCGAAAAGGGATGGGGGTAAGATAAAAATTTATGCAGAAAAATATAAAGATGACATCAATATTTTTATCGTAGATAACGGGAATGGCTTTCCCAAAGATGTTTTACAAAGTCTGGATCAACCGGAAAATAAACTGGGAATTGGTCTCCGCAGTACAGACAAACGGTTAAAACAATATTTTGGAGATCATTATGGGTTGAAAGTCGTAAAGTCAGACTACAGTGGTAGTACTGTTACGATCTCGATTCCCACCAAACCCCATGCGAGGCGATAGCGATGAGTGTAGTTTTAATCGTAGAAGATGAATTACTCGAATTAGACTTTCTCAAATCGATTGTGACCGAAGAACTTTCTGCTAAAGATAAAATACTCACTTGTGAAAGTGGCATTCAGGCTGTCAAGCTGGCCAAACAGTATCGACCAGACATCATCGTACTGGATATACACATTCCTGAAATGGACGGCTTACAGGCTCTACAGGAGATAAGAAAATTTCTCCCACAGGCATCTATTATTATCCTATCGGCCTATTCAGACTTTTCCTATGCACAAACAGCCATTCGCCTCCGCGTTCAGGAATATTTATTAAAACCTGTTAAACCATCTGTTTTCAAACAGGTATTCCATGACCTGTTATCGACTGTAACTACCTGCCAGGTACCGCCTGACGAAGAAGTTAGGGAACCAGAAACCAACCAGATCTATTTTATTGAAAAATCATTGCAATATATTCACGATAACTTTAAACAAAAATTGCCCCTACAAGCTGTTTCGTCCTATGTATTTTTGAACCCTCAATATTTTAGCCGCATCTTTAAAAAAGAAGTAGGGGTCTCTTTTATTGATTATGTAAATAAATTGAAGATCGAGTATGCTTGTAAATTATTAGAAACCACCAATTATCCTGCCTATCGTATTTCCAGTGAATGTGGTTTTTCAGATCCCTCTTACTTTAATCGTGTCTTTGTCCAGCAAATGAATATGACACCTAAAGCATACAGAAGAAAGCATCTGAGTGACAATGCGGATAATGACTGATACAGGAGAGAATAATAGCTTTCAAACAAACGGGTGAGACCAAAGGCTCGCTGGCTTAATCGCTGATGAGCCTTTTTTCGGTTACTCCGGAGCCTCCGCTCCATTCGAATAACCCGACTGCAGTAAGAAAAAGGATATTTACAAAACCATGTCAAAGATTCTAAAGTTATATGGAACACATAGGAGGGAATACCGAAATGAAAAAGGGTTTCAGGATGATTCTGCTGCTTATAGGATTACTACTATTTGCGGGCTGTACTGGTAATCAGGCTCAGGGGCAAGCCAGTGCAAAGGAGACAAAGGATAGTACTTCATCAAATACCATTAAACAGTATGCTGCTGCACCTAAAATGGCCATTGATCCAAAGAAACAGTATTTTGCGGAGGTTAAGACCAACCAAGGTACTTTTAAACTGGAGCTATTAGCAGCAAAGGCACCTAAGACGGTCAATAACTTTGTCTTCTTGGCTAAAGAAAACTTCTATAATAAGGTTAAGTTTCATCGGATCATCAAGGGCTTTATGATTCAAACGGGCGATCCAATGGGGAATGGCTCTGGGGGCCCCGGATATACCTTTGAGGATGAGTTACCCCCGGTTTTACCCTATGGACCGGGTGTAGTAGCGATGGCTAACCGGGGGCCCAACACCAACGGAAGTCAGTTCTTCATCTGTAACGGGGAGGATTCAAAGGCGTTAAATAACCATCCGGACTATACCGTTTTTGGTCAAGTCGTCGAAGGTATGGATGTGGTACAGAAAATTTCTAATACACCGGTACAAGCAAATGCACGGGGTGAATTAAGTACACCCACTCAAGATGTTTACATTGAAAGTGTAAGCATCATAGAAAAGTAAAAAGAAGCTGAAAAACCGGATCATGAACTGGTATCAAGTTCTTGATCCGGTTTTTTTTGTAAATAGTATGCTGTACTCGGTTTTAACTGGCATGCGGGAAGTCCTATCGAACGAAAGCTAAGGTATGTTTGGATGGCACCGCTCTGGCAAAGCATTACGCTGGAGATAAGGACCCTGGTTTGCAATATATATCACCCCTTTATGGGGACCTTCACGGACTTCCACCCTTGCTTATCTATGCCGGCGAAGATGAAACTCTTTGCGATGACTCAATTCGCTTTGCGGAAAAAGCGAGAGAAACAGGTGTTGACGTCACTTTAAGGATTGGAGAGGGAATGTTCCATTGTTATCCCGCTATGGCTCCTTTTTTTCCTGAGGCTACACAAGCAATGGATGAAATATGTTCTTTTATAAATAAGTATCTCGGCGATCTAGATTAAAACTCTGTGGCTTTGTGAGGATAGATAAGAAGCCAAGGTAAGGATCTGGTTTAAAGAAGCTGTACAGGATGTAGCAGTATGCCACCGTAAAGGAGTCACCACTAGACCCCCTTGTTCAAAGGGATTGCTGCCAAAACCAGCAAGATATCCAACAGCAACATACCGGAGCTACTACCTCACCAAAAACCCTGCCGGAACTTGATGCAAACCTGCGTAATCAGTGATTGGCAGGCCTAGGAAATGAAAACCCAAAGAGAACAGAGTACTGTTCCTTCGGGTTTTTGTTTTATTCAACATTTTATTGTGTTTTTTGACAAAGGATTTCTTAAATATTATGTTGAACTTTCTTAAAAAATCCAGTTTATTGACTGTTTTTTGTAAAAGTTTCAGAAGAGGGCGAACATTTGGATGGTTGTTCTTTGGGGCATTCTCGAAATCTTTATGACTTGTATTGATACCTTTTTCTTTTTTTCCATTCCAGCCTTTCAATTGGGCTATCAAAAATGGGTGACTAAAAAAAATGCCATTCTTTATGGATTATTTAGTACTATTGTTATTACTATTTATAACTATGCTACCCAGAACAGTATTTCCGTGGTATTTTTGTCAATTACTTTGCTTGTTATATATTCCATTTTCTTTATCCAAGGAAAATTGTTGCTAAAAATATTTTGGTTTGTTTTTCCCATTGCCGTGTTACATGGTATAGAACTGTCTATCTTTTCTTTTTTAATACATGTCCATCAAGAAATTACCACAGATGTTTTTGCTTTACATAATAGTTATCGTCTACAATTTTTGCTCCTTTCTAAAGTACTTGAAATGTTATTGTTGGTCTTTTTGTTGCGCATCAAATTGCATTTGAATAATTTTAGTTACGTCATGCTGCTTTTTATTACAGCAGGTGCTTCTTTAAGCATCTTATTTATGGTTTTCTTAGAATTATATAACTTTACAGGTAAAACCAAAGTTGAAAACATCTTTTTAAACCTTTCAGTGGCTTTTGTTATTATAAATCTTTGCTATTTACTATTGATTACATTGACAAACAAACAACATAAAGAACTATTAAAACAGCAAAAAAAACTATCAGAGCAGCAACTACAAATTCAGCAAAAAGAGCTACAACAACTGCTAGACCAAAAATTACAACTCCAACAAGTGGAGTTGGAGCTAAAAAGCCATCAGGAATTAGCAGCCACACATGAAAAATTTAAAAAATTCCAAATGAATGTGAACGAGAATTTGCAAGTTTTATGGAGCCTGGCCAAAATGCATAAAATACCCCAATTTGAAACGTATCTCCGACAGTTTGTCCAGATTAATCAACAATTTGCTCACTTATGTCATACCGGCAATGACGTTTTTGATATGGTCCTAGCCAGTAAGGAAGCCCTCGCCAATCTGCATTGTATTCACTTGCGGGCAAAGGTTAGTTTGCCGCCGGAAGATCAATTTAATGCCATTGATTTGGGCAGTATTTTAATCAATCTGTTGGATAATGCTATTGAAGCTCTGCAGAAATTAATCCCGGCGGAAGGAACTGAAAAAATTATAGAACTTTCTTTGGTCAGCCGGGGGGACTTCTATGAAATCCAAGTCAAAAATCCCTGTACTGGCCTGGAAAAGCGCAGTCAAGAGGACTTAGCCTCTCTGTCCTCCACCCAAAACCTAGGCTTGGGTTTAAAAATTGTCAAAGAGTTGGTAGATCGGTATCACGGCACCTTGCAAATTACCCAGGCAGACTTTTTCTTTACTGTCCTTATTCAACTGCCCTTAAAGCAAAAAACATTCGAGAAAGAGAGGGCTAGTCATGCTGGAAAAGATCTCCTCACAATTAACCTCGTACATGACGAACAAAGGAGTGATCCCCCCGGAAGATAAAGAAATTTATGTCTATGGCTGGTCATTGTTGCTTTCCACTCTGGGCAGTTTTTTAGCCATGCTTTTACTGGGCACGGTTTTAGGACAACTGCCCGGTACACTGCTGTATATCTTGTTCTTTTGTTCTTTACGGATCTATGCCGGGGGTTACCATGCGGCCAGTTATGGCAATTGTTTTTGGCTCACCCTGACCCTGTACAGCACCGCCCCCTTGTTTCATTTCTACCTGCCACCCGCCTATCTTGATGGGGCGTTGGTAGTCTTAGTGCTACTTTCGGTTTTCATCACCTGCCTCTGGGCACCGGTAGATCATCCCAATAAGCCTCTTAATGAGGCGGAAAAACAGCAGAATAAAAAAATGAGCCGTGGTATCGTTCTTTTGCAGAGTGCCGTGCTTTTGGGTCTGGGGCTATGGCAGCCCTGGCTGAAGCAGTATTTATTATGGTCTGCGGTGGGGATGGCTACAAACAGCTTCACTTTACTATATGTCATAGGTTATCCATATCCGAAAGGGGGGGAAATGCATGAAAAGGTTTAATAGCTTAAGTTGGCGGCTGCTAAGTAGTATGGCTTCTGTAGTTATGTTCCTAAGCATCTATGCTGCCGGGGCAAGAAGTTGGTTTCAAGGTCACGAACCAAAGGTGCCGGCCCGGCTGCGCAGGAATTAGTCCATTAAGTATGTACGTAAAGGCATTCGCTTTGGGCAATTTTCTTGGTCCAAAGCGAATGTGGTATTTTTTTATAACCATAAACAATGGCAGGGCTAATTTAGGAAGATCCTGTCTTTTTATATGTATTCCGTTGCAGAACACACGATCTATTTGTAGGAGGTTAAAACAAGATGATAGAGGAACGTTATAAGGAAAGATATCAAGCAGGCAATACTCCTTGGGATATTGGCAAACCTGATTTTAACCTTATTCAGACGGTAACCACCATGTCCATCAACCCTTGTAAGGCACTGGATATTGGCTGCGGCACCGGTAATAATTCCATCTGGCTGGCCCAAAATAGTTTTGATGTAATAGGTATTGATACTTCAGAGCTTGCCATACAGAAAGCTGTAGAGAGGGCAGCAATAGAACATATTACGTGTACCTTTATGGTGAATGACATCCGTTTAAACAACATTGAAGGAGCTCCGTTTAGTTTTGCTTTTGACAGAGGCTGTTTTCATTCATTTAATACGGATAAAGAGCGGAAGATTTTTGCTGAAAAAGTAGCTGCTCATTTAGAAAAAGAAGGTCTGTGGCTTAGTCTCGTTGGCAATGCGGATGAACAACGTAATGTCCCTGGTCCACCGCAGCGTACTGCCAGAGATATTGTTAACTCCGTGGAACCCTACTTCGAAATCCTTTCGCTGGTTTCAAGCCATTTTGGCTCTAACAGCCCTACCCCGCCTAGAGCCTGGGTTTGCTTAATGCGGAAGCGAAATGGATAATTGTACCAAGATGGAGAAAGGCCCCTGAATGTTGGATTTCCTTTGGAAAATCTAAGGTCTTATTTCTGATTGCCCTGGAGCCAGACTCCGGGGCATTCCTTTGCTACGCTGGTTGCACACTCGTTATTCCGAAGATCGACAATGAACCATTCTTTTTACTAGCCAGACAAGCGCTGCAAGCAGTACCAGGATGATTCCGACACTCCACGAATAATGCTCTATGGCGTATAACAAACTATTCCATTGTGAGCCAAATATGTATCCCAAGCCTAGGAAGCTAATACACCAAAACAAGGCGCCGCTATAAGCATAGACTGCAAAGGTCCGAAAGGAAGAACCTAAAATGCCTGTTAAATAACCGGTTATATGCCGAACAACGGGAATAAAATAGCCAATGAAGACAAGGAAATAGCCGCATTTGCAAAACCATTTTGTCGTTTTATCAAATTTGTCTGGTGTAATAAACACCCATTTACCAATACGTTGAATAAAAGGCATCCCCACCTTCAGTCCAATAAAATACGTCACCGTCATCCCTACTATCGTGCCGATAAACGCTAAAAAAAGTGCTGTCCATCCATTTAGCACTCCCAGATAAGTCAGATATCCTGCATACAGTAATGCAATTTCACCTGGAAAGGGAAGAGCAATGAACTCCAGCAATAATCCTATGAACAGGATTGCATATCCATATTGCTCAAATAATGCTTCAATATTCATTGATATCACATCCTTTAATACCTTCTCCTATAGGAAAAACAATAATCAGCTTCTTCGCACCGGGCTTATTTATAGCTTATCAAAGAATTATTTCTTAAACCAGATTATTTAATTCTCACGATCATCCCAAACCAACTGGACGAAAGGCATTTGGAGCAAATGTTCAATGGCATGGCTCAAAGGAAACTTAAAAGGCAAAAGCCTGAACGCCCCAAGCTTTGCAAAAATAGATAACGCGATAAATAATACATACTATATAGGCAATGTCGGGCGTTATGAATTGTTTCAAGGACCTTATTTAACCCTTGTCGATCCGAACACAGACATCATTTATTTCTACACGCTGGCTTACTTAACAGGCGCTATTGGGAAAGCGGATATGAACAGCCCAGATACATTTGTGCCGATGTATTTTGCTGATTAATACTCTGTGAAAATAATTTTCGTAATCGCGAGGTATATTATCTTTAAAAATTAAAGGTAGATAGCACATGAAAAAGATATATTCAATCATCCTCGTTACTTTTGTTTGTGTACTGGTGATCATGGCGGTCCGAGGTTTTAAGCCCCAGTCATCTAGAAAAGCAGAAAACATTCAAGCCAAGCCACCTGCTGCGGCGTATACTTTTCCCGCCGAGTTTGATCAACAGCAGGCCATCTGGCTGCAGTGGCCCCCTGAAATCTATAACACCGACCGCCCGGTTTATCCAGTGACCCTCGCTATTATGAAAGCCCTGGAGCCGTACATCCAGGTTAATCTGATGGTACGAAGCCAGGAAGAAATGAACCAAGTTAAAGATCTGCTGAAAAGTAACGGCTCCACCGGCAACAATGTACATTACTACGTTGTTAACCACATGTCCATTTGGACCCGGGATGTGGGACCCATTTTTGTCAAGGACCCGCAAAATAAGCTCCAGGTAGTCGATTTCGACTTTAACAACTACAGCCGGGGTGGCGACCCCACCTACCTTGCTACCGAAAGCCAGGTGGATAGACTAGCCGCGGAGCAGCTTAACCTACCGGTCATTAAGGCCAACCTGATTTCCGAAGGTGGTGCCATAGAGTCTAACGGTCGGGGTACTATGCTGGTTACCGAATCGGTGGCTTTAAGCCGTAATCCAAAGATGAGCAAAGAAGAAATAGAAAAGGAATATCAACGGGTGCTGGGAGTTAAAAAAATCATCTGGCTAAAAAAAGGGCTAGCGGAAGATGACCATATCACCACCGGACACATTAATGAAATAGCCCGTTTTGCCAATCCCCATACTATTTTATTAGCGCAAATTCTGCCTGCGGACAGGTATACCAACACGATAACACAGGAATCTTACCGTCGTATGGAGGAGAACTACCAAATACTCCGTAATGCCACTGACCAGGACGGCAAACCCTTTCGTATTATTAGAATTCCCATGCCACCCACTCTTTATGGACAAGTTGATGAAACCGGCAAAATACCCCTACTCAGCTATTTAAACTACGCGGTTACCAATGGAGCCGTACTTATGCAGACTTATTGGCAGCCGGGCCGAAGTGACACGCTTAAAACCACGGAAGGCCAGGTTAAAGATACCCTACAGAAGGTGTTTCCAGGTCGTCACATCATTGGTATCAACGCCGAAAATGTAAATCGTTGGGGTGGCGGCATCCACTGTATTACCCAGCACATGCCAGAGTAAAGTACAACAGAGCCAACAAAGTTTCATTTATAATATATAGATATTTCTAACACTCGCCGATAACTCGGAGAGTGTTTTTTATCTTGCAGCTATTATGAAAAAAACAGGTGACAAAGGAAGTCTCTTGTGATATTTTAATATTAAAGCGAACGTTTGAATGTTTCTTGAAATTAATTATTTTAGGAGGGATCTTTGTGAAAACTCATAATCATACCCATAACCAGACTGGTTGTGTTTGTAACAACAACTGTTGTTCTGGAAAAGATAAAACGATAACAGATAATTTACAAGAGAGCAAGACGGTTGGCTCTACTGGCATGAAACTGAATAATAAGGGTGGTAATGTTCTACCAGGATTAACACTGGGAAAAATTAACTATCCTCCAGTATTAGCGAAAGAATCTGCTGTTCTAGTCCATGTTCCTTCAAAGACTCCCGTAACAGAACAAGAAGCCTTGAAGAAAACCCAGCTTCGTCTGGGCGGGCTGGATTGTGCCGATTGCGCAGCGAAGTTGGAGAAAAGGGTTAAAAACCTGCCGGGTGTGGCAGCGGCTAGTATCAATTTCGGAGCGGGTAAAATGACCGTCAACCATACTACTGCCTTAGAAACAATCTTGGATGCAGTGAAGGCAGCGGGTTACCAGGCTGAACTAGATAGTCAAGCCAAAACCACTGTCTTCCGGGTAAGCGGCATGGATTGTGCTGATTGTGCCGCAAAGCTAGAGAAAAAGTTGCAAGCACTACCTGGGGTGACGGAAGCTCAAATAAATTTTGGAGCAGGCAAACTAACTGTTAGTCACACAATCTCTGTAGCAACGATTTTGCAGGCCATCAAGGCCGCTGGCTATGATGGCCAGTTGGCTAACGAAAAAGGGCAGCCATCCCCAAAGCGTTTATTCGGAGATACCAAGGTGCTGTTGACTGTGCTTTCCGGTTTGTTTTTGTTGGCCGGTTTTGTCCTTGCTTATTTTAACATGCCCGAGTCCATTGTCACTGGGGCTTACCTGGCTGCTATGATCAGTGGGGGATTTTACACTGCCAGAAGCGGTCTATACTCCCTTAGATCATTGTCCTTTGATATGAATTTTCTCATGGTCGTGGCGGTGGTGGGTGCAGCGGCCATCGGAGAATGGGCCGAAGGTGCCACCGTGGTATTTCTTTTTGCGCTGGGCAATGCCCTACAAAGTTATACCATGGATAAGACCCGTAATTCTATCCGATCACTGATGGATCTCTCTCCCAAAGAAGCCTTGGTACGGCGTAACGGTCAAGAGCTAAAACTGCCGGTGGAGGAATTGGTGGTAGGCGATATCCTTATCGTCAAGCCTGGTGAGCGTATTCCCATGGATGGTGAGGTCGTGGCAGGGCAAACCGATGTGAATCAAGCCCCCATCACCGGTGAATCCATGCCAGTGGAAAAAACTGTAGGTATGGAGGTTTATGCAGGTACCATTAATGGTCAGGGTGCCATTGAAATCAACGTCACCAAGCTGGTGGAAGATACCACCCTGGCTAAAATTATCAACCTGGTGGAAGAGGCCCAGGCTCAGAAGGCACCATCTCAGCAGTTCGTAGATGTTTTTGCCAAGTATTACACACCAGCGGTAATTATTGCAGCCATCCTAGTCGCGGTACTGCCCTGGCTTTTCTTCGGGCAACCCTTTCAGCTCTGGTTTGAACGAGCACTGATTCTTTTAGTAGTTTCTTGTCCATGTGCCCTGGTTATATCAACTCCGGTGTCAATTGTGGCCGCCATTGGCAGTGCCGCAAAAAAAGGTGTCCTGATTAAAGGAGGAGCTTATCTGGAGGAAGCAGGTGCCCTCCAGGTGATTGCCTTTGACAAGACAGGCACGCTTACCGAAGGTAAGCCAGAAGTAAATTTGATCATCCCTGTGGCTGGCATTCGTCAAGAGCGGGTAATTGAAGTTGCTGCCGCCATCGAAAAACGTTCTCAGCACCCCCTGGCAGAGGCCATTCTAAAGTATGCCGGAGAACAGAACGTTCAAGTGCCAGAGGGCACTGATTTTCAATCCTTTACTGGTAAAGGTGCCGGCTTACAACTTAACGGGCAATACTATTACATTGGCAACAGCCGATTGTTTGAAGAGATGAAGATACCCCTACAATCCCTGCAAGAACAAATTGCTGTCCTGCAAAAACGGGGCAACACGGTGATGATTGTGGGCAGCAGCCAAGAGACTTTGGGTCTAATTGCCGTGGCAGATAAAATCCGGGAAAGTAGCCGGGCGGCCTTGGCGGGTCTGCACGCTGCAGGTATCACTAAACTGGTAATGCTAACAGGGGATAATGCCGGAACTGCTAGGGTTATTGCTGAAGAATTGGGGCTTGACGATTATCGGGCAGAACTGTTGCCCGATAACAAGCTTGCTGCTATTCAGCAGTTGCAACAGCAGTATGGAAAGGTGGCCATGGTGGGAGACGGTGTGAACGATGCCCCAGCTCTGGCCACAGCCACCGTGGGTATTGCCATGGGCGGTGCCGGTACGGATACCGCTCTGGAAACCGCAGATATTGCCTTAATGGCAGACGACCTGACCAAGTTGCCCTATGCTATCCATCTAAGCCGTAAGGCTTTGGGTGTTATCAAGCAAAACATTAGTTTTTCTCTGGTGGTAAAGGCTGTGTTCCTAGTGGCTACCTTCTTGGGAATGGCCAACCTGTGGATGGCAGTCTTTGCTGATACCGGCGCAGCACTACTTGTCATTGCCAACGGCATGAGGTTAATGAAAGTGGGCGATCCCTACAGTGATGCAGCAGCTAAGCCAAACCAATCTTCTGTAGCCTACGCCAATGTGTAAGCCTCTTTTGATAAACGAGCCCGCATCCCCATATGAACTGCCCTCTGTCTACTTGGCAGGGAGCATATCAATAAGGGGGGCGGGCTTAAAAATATATATAAGTAAATAATAATAAATTCTTGTGAAGGGAACAATGGAAATACTATAATGATAAAGTGAATGTTTCTATAATACGAAGGAAGATTCATGGGAGGTGATTCTGTGACTGAAACAAAACAGCCCGACACCTGTGAAATCTTTTGTTTTAACGAGGAAAAGGTTGAACGATTAAAAACAGAAGTAAAAGTCACCGAAGGCCTGGCGGAAATTTTTAAAGCTCTGGCCGATGACACCAGAATGAAAATTATCTATGCCCTTTCCCGAGAGGAGCTTTGCGTTTGTGATGTAGCCACAATTATAGGTTCAACGGTGGCTGCGGCTTCCCATCACCTACGGTATCTAAAGAATGTAGGGCTGGCCAAACAGCGCAAACAAGGTAAAATGGTCTTTTACTCCCTGCATGATGATTGTGTTAAAACGATCATTGAAACAGCCCTGTCGCATCATCACCATGATGGCAGATAAATCAACAGGATTTTAAGCTTGCTTGTAGTTAGCCAGTTATCAAGCATTGGGGGAGGTTACACAGGTGCAAATTCTATTTACACCCCAAGCCCGTAACTATATCCTGGAAAAGTTGGGCGGGCAAATTACTGTTTTTTGTCTGGCAGCAGGAGGGTGAAGCTGCGGCAGTCATGCTTCTATAGGAAGTCACTCCCCTTCGGTGCGAAGGGGTTCACCTTCGGAAAAACAGAGTACTTATTTTCAATCCCTAACAGTGGACAACATCAAAGTCCACCTAGACCCTCAAATTTGTCTGGTTGATCCAAGCCAACCTCTGAAGATAGACTATGTCGGTTGGTGGATTTTCCGTTCATTGGAAATCGCAAATTCCTGCTGTACCTGTTAAAGGCGGATAATCTCCGTCTTTTTCCTTGCGACAAATATGAAATTAGCGTGTTACTATCCCTGAACAGGGAGGCCATACAGGAGGCAAAGCCGCTTGTATTGTTGAAATAGAAACAAAAATTTACTATAATAGGGTAATGTACCAACGGGTGGGAGGACAGCCCATGAACAAAGAGGAACAGGTCATGATGGGTTTCAGAAACTTATTAAACAAGATGGCTTGGCTTAATAAGGTAAAGATGGAAGAAAGTCTGAAAGATTATAAGCCTTCTGAAGTACATTATATCGAAAGCATTGAAAAAAATGTGGATTCCAATGTGACAAAACTTGCGGAGTCCCTTTATATGACCAGAGGCGCCATAAGTAAAATGACCAAGAAGTTCGAAAAAAAGGGGCTCATTGAAAGCTATCAAAAGTCGGATAACAAGAAAGAAATCTATTTTCGCTTGACTCCGCAAGGGAAAGCAATTTATAAAATCCATGAACAACTACACAAAGAGTTTCAAGCGCGGGACAAAGCTGTATTTGAGCAGGTAACTGAGGAACAATTTGACAGTATGCTTAATTTTGTGGAAAAGTATAGTAAGCATTTGGATGCAGAAATAAAGAAACTGGGGTTAGATAGTAAGTCAGAATAAATTTGAATAACCTGAAACCACAGGCAGCCCAACTCTATTGAGAACAGGCTGCATTTTTATTGCAATTATTTTGTTGACAAGGATACAAAATAGCGTTACGATAAATTTGTTTCCGCGGAATCAAAATCATAACTTTTGAGGGGAGCATTTAAGTGTTGCTACTTAGATCACACAATGAACAGAACACAGAACCAGCCATCGATAAAAAGGCTTTACTATTCGGTCTTATGTCTGTGTTTCTTTGCGGAATTGGTTTTGGTATCATAGCACCGGTTGTCCCATTCTTAGTCCAGCCTTATACCAGCAATCCAGGCGAGCAAGCTATCATTGTTACGCTGCTGACCTCTGTTTATGCCTTCTGCGTGTTTTTTGCGGCTCCCGGACTTGGGGCTTTGAGCGACAGATATGGCCGTCGTCCATTGCTCTTAGCCTGCCTTTTGGGTTCCGCAATCGGGTATTTAGTTTTTGGCATAGGCGGAGCTCTATGGATACTATTTGCTGGGCGCATCATAGAAGGTATAACAGGCGGCAGCATCAGCACTATTTTCGCGTATTTTGCAGACATCATTCCTCCGGAACAGAGAACCAAATACTTTGGCTGGGTGAGTGCCGTTGCCGGTGTAGGGACCGTTATTGGTCCAATTATAGGCGGATTACTTGCCAAGTTTGGTTATTCTGTACCAATGTATTTTGGGGCAATCATAACTTTATTGAATGTTGTTTATGGAATCTTATATATGCCTGAAAGCCTTGACAAGAAGAATAGACTGAAAAAAATTACCTTGGTAAGGCTGAATCCATTTACACAGCTTGTCAACGTACTTTCCATAAAAAACTTAAAAAGGCTATTTGTCTCGGCATTCCTACTTTGGATACCCAACGGATCTTTACAAGCAATTTTTTCACAATTCATAATGGATACTTTCAATTGGCAGCCTGCACTAATCGGACTTATGTTTTCCATTATAGGCTTCCAAGACATCATTTCACAAGGTTTCATCATGCCCAGGCTGTTGAAAAAACTCACTGATAAACAGATAGCCATTCTTGGGATGGCTTCGGAGATGATCGGCTACAGCTTTATTGCAGCATCAGCTTTGTTCTCATTTTATCCTCTGTTGATCGTGGGAATGTTTATATTTGGTTTTGGTGATTCGATCTTTGGACCCTCATTCAATGGGATGCTCTCCAAGTCCGTGGATTCTAGTGAACAAGGCAGGATTCAAGGCGGCAGCCAATCAATTCAAGCTTTAGCAAGAATGATTGGACCTATCATGGGAGGCCAAATCTATGTATCACTGGGTCATGCCGCACCCGCATTTATGGGTATGATCCTGATAGCAGCGGCAATACCGGTGATGTATAACAGAACGCAATAAAGCATTTCGTTTTTCACCGTATACGCGCCGCATTCGCTGAACGTGCTTATCCGTTATAATCATCCTCAATCACATAAAAATCCTTGGGCAAACTTTGATTTTGTAAATTATCTATTGCTCAATACAAGGATATCCCTGACAAATATTTGTGCAATTATTTTTATTGAAAATTTAACAAACTTGCTATATAATGTAGCCTAAGCCGATAGGGTAAAAATGAATATGAAAAGCGATGAAAAGAAGGAGTAGGTATTTTTTACCGAGCATAGAGAGAAGCGGACGGTGGAAGCGCTTTGTCGGGGAAATACACGAAGTAGTCTTGGAGCTGCAGATCGAAAAAAATGACGCTAACTAGTTATTTTAAGTAGACTCTGACGGAAATTCCCACCGTTAAAAGGGAAACGGCATCGAGTAAAATCCGTGCTGGTATGAGGTATAGTTGTAACACTTCTATACGAAGTTAGGTGGTAACACGAGCCATTCGTCCTAATATTGGGACGAATGGCTCTTATTTTTTTATCAGCTAACTTTTAACTTTGTCCGGATTTTCTAAGATAATTATTTTTAAGGGGAGACGAAAATGGAACTCATTAAAAACTATCTACCAAGAACAGAATTTGCAAGCTACGAAGATTTCAAGGAAAATTTTATAATTGAAGTTCCCGATGATTTTGATTTTGCAAGAGACATCGTAGACAAGTGGGCAGAGTATGAGCCTGATAAAACGGCACTTGTCTATTGTAATGATGACGGTTTTGAGAGAAAATTTTCCTTTTCGGAAGTAGCCGAGTTATCAAAACGTGCAGCAGCATATTTTATTGCTCTTGGTATCAAGCCCGGTGATCGTATTCTCACTCTATTACGCAGACGCTATGAATATTGGATCTGCGCCATTGCCATGGCCAGAATCGGTGCTGTTACAGTGCCAGCATCCATTCAGCTGACAGAAAAGGATATTGTTTACCGTGTTAACACGGCAAAAGCAAAACTGATTATCGCTTTGCAGGATAGTTTTGTGCTTGAACAGATTAAGAATATGAAAGAAAAATGCCCCTCTATAATAGATATCCTTATTGTAGGAGATGAACCCCAAAAGCAATATCAGGATTTCAACCGTGAATATATCAAATACGATGAATGGAAGGATTACAGTGGTCTGGCAAATCATGATGAAATGATCATTTATTTCACCTCCGGTACATCCGGCTATCCAAAGATGGCTATTCATAACAGAACCTATCCACTAGGACATATTGTAACTGCAAAATATATGCAGTGCGTACAGAATAACGGCTTACACCTTACACAGTCCGACAGCGGCTGGGCAAAATTTGGCTGGGGCAATATCTACGGCCAGTGGATCTGCGGCAGTGCAATATTTGCCTATGATCCCGTTCGCTTTGATACTCATAATTTAATGAAAGCAATGGAACGTTTCAAACCGAATTCACTTTGCATCCCACCCACCATGTACCGTTTTCTGCTGCGAGACGGTATTGAAAAAAAACATGTAGAGTCTATCCAGTGGTTTTCCACGGCAGGAGAACCTCTTTCCGGAGAAGTGAACAGCGAGTTTCATAAGATCAGCGGGCACTATATTCACGAGGGCTTTGGTCAGAGCGAGGGTACGCCTATCACCTGTGCATTTCCGTGGCTGCCGGTGCGCCCATCCTCCATGGGAAAGGCATCTCCTTTGTATAATGTTGCTCTCATTCGTCCAGACGGAAGTCTGTGTGAGCAGGGCGAAGAAGGTGAAGTTGTTATCTTTACTACCTGCGAGCATCAGCTCGGCTTGCTTTCGGCGTACTATACCAATGGTGAAATGATTAATCCTATCCAGGAAGGAATTTACCATACCGGCGATATTGCCGTTGAAGACAAAGAAGGCTACTATTGGTATGTGGGTCGTAATGACGATATGATCAAATGCTCTGGCTACCGTATCGGACCTTTCGAAATAGAGAGCGTTCTTAATACGCATCCAGCGGTTAGGGAAAGTGCTATTATTGCTCATCCTGATGAAATTCGCGGCCAGATTGTTTGTGCGGTAATTTTGTTACGTGAGGGCTACACTCCGTCGGAAGCATTGACAAAGGAACTGCAAGGTCATGTTAAAGAGAACACCGCTCCTTATAAATATCCTCGAAAAATTATCTACGTTCCGGAAATGCCTAAAACTACATCGGGAAAAATCATTCGCAGGAAACTAAGAAATATCATTACATCTTCTTAGCGAATAATAGAGTAAGGATTGAATCTGAAGTTGAGTCCCAAATGATATTCAACTTGCTCAATTTCAGATTCAATTTGAAGAACGAGCGATTAGAGCTTCCGAGATATTACCCAGTACCCACAGTTATATGCGAAGGCAGGCAAAATGCAAATGATAAAACAATTTCCGGCTGAAATCATAGATATTATTTTGGAGGAAGCCTCTGTAGGCATAACCCTAGTCGACCAAAATGGTGAGGTAACTTGGTATAACAATCTGGCCCGGCTTCTACTCGGTTGGAGTGCTGTAGAAGGAGCGTTAAATACTGTACTAAATGTCACTCCAAAGAGGTTAATACCCGGGTTATAGACAAAATAAACCATGCTAATACCAAAGAATGGCATAGCGTAATTAAGCTCAATGGCAGATTCATTGAAAACTCGTACACACCCATTCGCATTAAAGACTGTTTTACCGGTGTTATGATCATTACTAAAGACGTAACTGAAAGAGAGAAAATGGTTGCCGTAATAAAAAAAGCTGCGGTGACAGATAACCTTACGGGTCTTTATAACAGGCGATTCTTTGATACAATTTTTCATGATTTGACTACCCATCAAAAATCCTTTGGCATAATTATGCTGGATATTAATGGTCTAAAATATGTTAACGACAACTACGGACATGAAGCCGGGGACAAACTAATCATTAAGGCTGCAGAAAACATTACCCAGAGTGTAAGGAAAGCAGATTATGTCTTTAGATTTGGGGGAGATGAGTTTGTGGTTCTAATAGGGGAAGATAATCCTGAAACGACTGCGTCTATTTGCTCCAGGATAAGGGAGAAGAACATAGAACCAAGACCAGATGGTCCTATGGGTGTAAACCTAAGCATGGGAGCTTGTTGTTCTTCAGAGATACCCGAGGCAAAAGAAGGTTCTATCAAAACGAAGGAAAATTTATTAAGCAAAATAAACCTGAGTGAAAGCTCAGGATTTTTTTATAGCTGTGATAAAAAATGTTGACTTGGAGCTAACTTTACATGGTATGTTTTTAAGGGAGGAGTGATGAGATACCTTTTACTATGTAGAAACGGTAATTTTATAATTGCAATTGAAAAATAGATTGGATTCGGTGCTGCTGTTCATCTAAGGGAGAACTATGAAAAAGAGGAAAAAGATGATATTGTATTTAGCCAGTTTTTTAATGGTCGTAGGTGTTGGTGTTATCTTGTTTATAAACATCCATCCTACGTTTGGCGGGCGCCCAAGTAAAGAACAAAAAAAGATCTACGCAAACTTTGCAAATTATGTTGACGGGAAATTTGTTAATCAAGTGCCAACAAAAATGAATATGAGTGCATCTGCCATCTGCTCTATGATTAAGGATTCTATTTCAGGTAGTCAAGACCGCAATCCTGCTGGTCAAATCCCTGTTTCTGTGATTGATTGGCAGAAAATTAAAAGTAAAGAAGATAGTCTAACTTGGTTTGGTCATTCTGCTTTTCTTCTTAGCATTGATAATAAAAAACTACTGGTAGACCCAATACTAGGGCCTATTGCTTCACCCGTTTCTTTTGTAGGAAGTAAAAGATATCCATATAGTGAAGATATGCTAGCTATGCTGGATGAAATGCCCCCTATCGATGCAGTGTTGATTTCACATGACCATTACGATCACTTAGATTATCCATCCATACTAAAGCTAAAGAACAAGGTCAATCATTTCTTCATTCCTCATGGTGTAGGTGCTCACTTGATTCGCTGGGGAGTCGCTAAAGAAAAAATTACAGAACTCAATTGGTGGGATGAAACCGAGTTCCAAGGTTTAACCGTTGCATTGACACCCTCCAAACACTTCTCCGGTAGAGGAATTCTTGACCGAGATACGACCTTATGGGGTGGTTGGGTCATTCTTGGAAAAAATACACGTTTATTCACCAGTGGAGATGGTGGTTATGATGAACATTTTAAGAAAATTGGGGAAAAATACGGACCCTTTGATATCACCTTACTTGAAGGCTGTCAATATGACCAACGATGGTCTTGGGTCCACATGACACCAGAGCAAGCTGTTCAGGCTCATTTAGATGTAAATGGTCGGAATATGCTGTTAATGCATTGGGGAGCATTTACCTTAGCCTATCATGGTTGGAAAGAGCCTGTAGAAAGAGCATTAAAAGAGGCAGAAAAAGTAGCAGTTTACCTGATAACCCCTAAAATTGGTGAAACTGTTCTAGTAGATTCAGACCTACATATTCCTCCTTCTTCATGGTGGGATTTTTAATTTAGGAAAGGCTTATTCACCCAAAGGGTACGTAAAATAGATGGTTATTGGGAGGAAAACAACATGACGATCAGAGAAGTAAGTGAAAGATTAGATATTTCACAGGACACACTCCGTTATTATGAACGTATTGGACTGATCCCTAGGGTGAACCGCAATAAAAGCGGCAACAGAGATTATACGGAAGAAGACTGTAACTGGATCAAATTTATCAAATGTATGCGAAGCGCCGGTCTTACGATTGAGGTATTGATTGAGTATGTTGCGCTGTTTCAACAGGGTGATGAAACCATTGAAGCAAGAAAAGAGCTTTTTATCGAGCAGCGTAAGCAGCTCGTAGCAAGAATCGAAGATATGCAGGAAACACTGGAACGCCTAGATTATAAAATTGCAATCTATGAACAAACCGTAGTTGAAAAAGAAAAAGCACTAAAAAGATCAGGGAATTGATTCCATAGGCAAAAATGTATGGATATTATCTGCGATTCCAAGGAGAAGCCAGTAAGGCCATCACCTAAGCTGGCGGAATTGTAAACAGCAAGAGTACCCTTTTTCTTAGAAAGAATGAAGTGGTACGTTTGCTGTTTTCTTTATTACAAATCAACTTCCTTGAAGTAGGCTTACATGTACAAAAAGATTTACTCTCAAGGTTAATCAAAAAATATGCTATCTAACTAAAAAAGCCAAAGGTGCTTTTGTTAGCATATTCTTCTCAATTTCTTTTTCAATACCTTGAGATAGTCCTCAATAAACTCTCCAGAGGTATTTAGCACCCTAGAAGCCTTGATGCCAGCCTTTTCGACAAGCTGCAAAGCCAAATCACAGTTTCCCACTGAAAAACAGATGTGGGCATCGCTATTGATAGAAATAAATGTATCCGTTTTAGCAGCGAGGCGGGCTAGTTTATCACAGCGTGGAGCACTGCCGGGGCGGCTCAGGGACAGTAGAGAATTGTTGTTGATTTCCAATGCCTTACCTGCCATTCTGGCGGCATAAACAACCTTCTCTAGATCAACAGGAAATTCTGGGTTGCCTGGATGGGTAATGATATGAACGTAAGGGTTTTGAATGGCGGAAATCATAGCCCGGGTGTTGTCTTCTAATGACTTGCCCTGGTAACCGGTATCGGTGTGAAAACCAGCCAGCACTAGGTCCAATTTTTTGAGTATATTCTCTGGCATATCAAGGGAACCATGGCAATCTATAATATTTGCTTCAACGCCCTTGAGTATTTTTACTCCCTCAATTTCCCCAGGCAGGCTAAACAACTGGCTAAAGTAATAGGGGTGAGGACCACCCGGCATAGTAATACCGTGATCCGTGATGGCTATTAACTCAAGACCTTTCTGCTTAGCACTCTCTGCCAATTCTTTAATGGTGCTAAAGGCATGACCGCTTGCTATGGTGTGGGTGTGTAAATCCGCTTTTAGCTGCATGTTTATCCTCCCTTGAATAGGTTAAAAGATTTATTTGACGATATTATAAAATACAAAAGTAAAGAGACTATGTAGAGGATGTTAATATTACTTAAAACCCTTATTACGGTAGGTAAGTGTTTAAGATAGCATGGTCAGACAGCTTTCAATTCTTGTTTTCAACGAAAACATTTGATATAATTACTAAATTTGTCGAAATGATGCAGCTAAAGTGGCCAGCAGCAAGTCGGGGGAGGGGATTAGATCATACCCAATATATTTGTTCTAATCAGTATGATGACAGTAGTGGGTTGTGTTGTTCTACTGGTATACGCCATTGTCAAACACACCGCCGAGAAATCTTTCTTTCTGATTTTTCTGTCCATCGCCGATCTCTTTTTCACCTTCGGCAATCTGCTGGAAATCTCCGCCCCCTCGCTGGAAACGGCTTTTTATGGCATTCGCGTACAATATGTGGGGGCGCCTTTTATTGTACCCCTGACCTATCTCTTTATCAGAGACGTTTATGGAGAAAAAAGGTTTAGCCCCAGAAAGCTTGGTCTGTTTTTTGTGATACCCTTGCTTTGCCTGCTCGCCTTGCAGGCATTTCCTTTGCTGCGACTGCATTACGCGGATATCTCCTATCTGACAAACGGCTATATCGCCAATTGCCAGCACACACGTGGTCCTCTGTACCTACTGGGTACCGCATTTAATTACCTGTGCATCTTTCTGATGCTCCGACAGATCCTTAGACGGCTTAGAGGCGGCAGCAAGCTGCAAAGGCAGCAAAGTCTTGTGCTACTGGCGGGCGTGGTGGCCCCACTCATCGCTAACGTAATTTACATCTTTCTCGGCGGTGAAAAGATGTACGATCTGACCCCACTTATGTTTGTTGTTTCAGTGGCCGCATTTATGTATGCCGTCCTGATCCAAAATCTGCTCAATGTGATTCCTTTGGCACGTGTGCAGGTAATTGAGGCGCTGGAGGACGCTTTCGTCGTCTGCGATACTGAATTCAACTTTCTAGATGCAAACCGGGCAGCCAGGCAACTGTTCCCCCAATTAAGTAGGCTCGCGCCTGGCGAATCCATGCAGCGAGTGGAGCATTTCAAAAGTGAAGGTGAGGTATGTATTCCGTCAGGCGATGAAATACGGTGCTATAAGGCAACCCCCAACTACATCCAACAAGGCGAGAAAAACAGTGGTGTGTGCATCGTGTTCCGAGACATAACGGAGGAAAACAGGTTGCTCAAGAACCTGCACCTACAGGCTACGGTCGATCCCCTGATGGACATCTACAACCGGGGCACCTTTTTTGAGCTTGCTGGCACGACGCTGGATTCCCCTGAAGCAAAATCCTGTGCTTTTGCCCTGCTGATGATTGATGTGGATCATTTCAAACAGGTGAACGACACCTACGGCCATCTCTGCGGCGACATTGCACTGAAAAATGTCGCCACTATCGTGAAGAACCATTGCCGCAAGAATGATGTTGTGGGCCGTTATGGAGGCGAGGAAATCGTGGTTTTACTGAGGGATATTTCTGCTATCCAGGCGTTTACTACAGTGGAAAAGCTTCGCAAAACCATTGAAAGCACCTCGATATCCTGTCGAGATAATACCATCAACGTTACCATCAGCATTGGGGTAGCCCATTCCCCTGCAGGGAATGCTCACTCGTTGGAAAACATGCTGAGTCAGGCGGACTCGGCACTCTACCATGCCAAAAGCAGCGGGCGCAACCACACCTGCCTGTACAAATAAAAAAGTATTTATCATACCTAATTAAACCTTGCAGCTTATTCAGTGATTGCCGATCCAAGGAAAGGAAAACCAGGAAAGGAACATTATTTTGTTCCCTTCCTGGTTTGTTATTTGGGGGGACATTAAAACAGAGTAGATTTCTTAATGAAACCTTGTCTTCAATCTACACCGTCCTATGATTTAATAACAATTGAAGGTTGGAGCGCTCCAATGTACACATTACAACCAGCGAAAGGGGAAGGATTAATAATGAAAAAGGGTATTATTGTTAAAGCTTTAGCGACCGGAGTTTTGGCAGCGGGGTTGATAACCTCCTTTAGTGGTTCAGCCCTAGCCAGCGAGAAATCTTTATCTGTCAGCACCGCTGCAGCGGATATCTTTGCCAATAAAATGATATTCCATAGTACTAACAGCCAAGGTACCCTCAAAGAGGCTCTAGCTGATTTAGTAACTGCCGGAACCATCACTCAGAACCAATCTGCTGCCGTGTTTGAACATTTCCAACAAGATCTGCTCCAGAAACTAGTGATTCGTGATACGATGTCAGTCGATGGAGTAAAAACCTTCGAATCGGCTGACGTGTTAAAAATAACAACACTAGCTGACGGAATAAAAGCATCTGAACCGGCGATAGCGTTAAAAATAGTTGATCCTCTGAAGAATTTGGTGGACGAAGGTACTATCACGGAAGACCAGGCCCAGTCGATCAGGGATAAGATGCGTTCTCTTGCTGACCAGCAAATGCAGCAACAGTGGCATCAAGGTCTTGCTACGCTGGTAGCCAAGGGAAGCATCACCGAGGAACAGTCCGGCCAGATTCTTACCTTCCTGGAGAGCAACAATCAGAAAATGAGCAATTTAAGTGAAAAGCTCAAGGATATGAACCCGGAACAAAGGGCCCAGTATCTAAAAGAAAGTATCAATACCAAAGACGCGATCAGCCAGATGGTAGAGCAGGGGATGATAACCCAGCAGCAAGCTGATGCCGTAAGAGAAGTAATTCCATCCTTCATGAGAACTGTACATCTAACGAAACAGTCACCCCAGCAACTACAGGCTAATCTGAACGAACTGGTAAGTAAGGGAACCATTACAGAGGAGCAAGCTACCAATATTCTCACGTTTCTGGAGACCAACCATCAAGAGATGCAGCTTATGCTTGAACGAATCAAGGATATGAGCCCGGAACAACGGACCCAGTATCTTAAAGAAAACTTTAGTAACAGAAAAGAACTGGTCAGTCAGATGGTTGACAAGGGTATTCTTAGCCAGCAACAGGCAGATGCTGTGAAAGAAGTAGTGGCAGGATTGGATCACGTGGTGATTAAAGGCGAATCAGTCGATGGGCAAGTGAATGCCCAGTAGACGGGTATGATCCTCTTTTTAAATAATCCCCGTGAACGGTAGCTAAAACAATGTCTTTTGAGCAAGGCTGGCTGGAAAAATTCCAACCAGCACTTGCCTTTTCACTGAGCGGCTTGGCTGACATCAGCATTTCCAAAACCAGGAGTTTGGAGACCTTCGGTGAAGATGGTAAAATAATTTTATAAAAAATATAGAATTTCTGTACCGTAAACCAACGGGCACCATTATTTGAGGAAAGGGGGGTGTGCCGTGTCCGCGATGGTTCTTCTGGTGGAAGATGACCTTGATTTAGCAGAGGCAATAAAAATGGGAATTGAGGACGAAGGTTTGTGGGTGGAGCACGTGGCCGACGGCTCCACAGGGCTGGCCAGGGCCACAACTGGCCAGCCCGACTTAGTCATTCTTGATGTCCGCTTACCTGGTTTAAACGGTTTTGACGTTTGCCGGGAGTTGCGTCGCAGCAGTAATGTTCCGGTACTTTTTCTTACCGCCCGCAGCTCCGAGACGGATAAGGTGGTGGGACTCGAACTTGGCGGAGACGACTACCTGACCAAGCCCTTCGGCATGCGGGAACTGAGAGCCCGGGTACGAGCAATGCTACGGCGTGCCCATACACAACCAGAGGAAGAAAAACGCATCCGAGTACATGACTTGCTCATTCTGCCGGAACGGCAGTCCGTCTATCGAAACCAGGAACGGCTTGCTCTTACCGCCAGTGAATACCAGGTACTCCTCACCCTGGCCCAGCGGCCCGGGATGATTTTGACTAGAGAGATGTTGATGGAGGCCCTCTGGCAGACTGACCGCAACACCGGCAGTCCGTTGACAGTGAACGTTCACGTCCGAAACCTGCGCTCTAAACTAGGTGACGATCCGGAAAATCCCCGGTACATCATTAGTGTTCGGGGCGTGGGGTACAAACTGCGGGAGGAAGGACGATGAAGCTTTGGCGAAGCCTGCGTTTGCGGCTAATTTTCAGCTATGTTGCCCTAGCTTTGCTGCTGCTTACCTTTGCCGGTTATATATTTTCCAATGCTCTATCTATGTACGCCATGTCAGTGCAGAGTTCTCAGCAAGCCATGTATCTCAGGCAAGCCATGAACTTGCTTGGAGAAGCCCAGAAGAAAAAACTCTCCGGGGATACGGCCCTTGCTTTCCTGCAGCAGAACCTCCCTGACCTACGCATTGAAATGGAGAAATTGGAACCGGAAAAGAGAGGTATTTCTCATCGTCTCTTTACGACACCGGCACAGACTGAACTTCCTAGCGGCAACGTCCTGTCTCTTTCTTTAACAGACGAGGCACCCCAATCTCTCCAGCCAGGAAGAATATTCGTTATGCAAACGTCCAAGTTAAGCGTAAGTTCGTTTACCTTGCCACTGGTGACAAGCGAAGAAGGTTCCTCCGGTACTCTCTATCGATTTACCTTGAGTCCCTCGACATTTGCATTTTTATCCAATCTTTACAGCCAAGTGTTGGCAGTTTTAGGTCTGGCTCTGGTGCTTGCCGTAATCATCGGCTGGTTGCTGAGCCACTGGCTGTCCCGGCCACTGTCCCGTCTGGTGGCGGCAACAGAAGCGGTAGCGGGGGGCAACTTCCTGGAAACGGTGGACAGGTCGGGCATTATTGAGCTGGATCGCTTGGGGGAGCAATTTAACAGAATGGTTCTGTATCTGAGGGAATCCTTTCGATCCCTGGCCCTGGAGCGCGATATGGCCAAGCGCTTTGCTGCTGATGCCGCCCATGAGCTAAAAACACCCGTGGCTACTTTACGTGCTTTCCACGATGTGCTTAAAGAACACCCTGAACGACTGCAACAGGTCACACCTGCTGTCGACCGTCAGATTAAACGGATGGAACAGGTAATCAGCGGTTTGTTGCAAATAGCCAATCTGGTGGAGGATCGCGATATATCCCTTGAGCTAACAAACCTCTGTGCAGTAATGAATCGTTTAAAGCCGGTCTACCAGGCCTTGGCTGATGAGAACGGCCAACGGCTGACCATAGCCTGCCCCCAGGCACCTTTACAGGTACTGGCCAACCAGCATCTATTGGAATTGACTTTGGACAATCTTATGGATAACGCTTGCAAATATACAGCGCCCGGCGGGGAGGTGGTGTTAACCCTGCGGGTGGATGGACAGGAGGCGGTCTTTAGGGTGCAGGACTCTGGCCGAGGTATTACGCCGGAGGAGTTACCCTACATTTTTGATCGGTTCCATCGCGGAGTTGACACCCAATCCATACCAGGCACCGGCCTAGGCCTGGCAATTGCCCAGGAAGCAGTCAAACGAATGGGCGGCACCCTTGTAGCCGAAAGCACACCCGACCAGGGCAGTCGGTTCTCAATATTCCTGCCGCTGCTACCAACCATCCCCCCTCCTTCACTTGGAGTTAATACGTTAAACTAACGGGGCGTTAGTTAATAAGCGGATGCCACAGCATCCGTTTTTGTTTGCTTAAGTAATGTAGTTCCCGTTAATCTGTGAAGAGATAAGTTGTTACCCAAAATTCCTACCTATTTATGGTGGAACAGAAAAGCCTCTGCCAATTTCCAAAAAATATATTGACTTGGAGTTATCTCCAAGTGGTATTTTTTATAGGGAATGATGATATTAGTAATTTGCATAAACAGAAGGAGAGCTGTGATCTTAATTAAATAGTTGGGAGGAAAATTATGGAACAGAAAAAATTAGGGTTTGGATGTATGAGATTACCAATTATAAATCCCGAAGACCAGACCAGTATTGATCAGCCGCAGTTATGTAAGATGGTAGATACATTTTTGGCAAGGGGATTCACATATTTCGATACCGCCTATATGTACCACAATTATGGTAGTGAGGTTATGGTCAAAGAGGCCTTGGTAAAACGTCACCCAAGAGAAAGCTTTACCATTGCAACTAAACTGCCTACCATGATGTTGCAAACCAAAGAGGACATGGAGCGCATCTTTAATGAACAGTTAGAAAAGTGCGGGGTGGAATATTTTGATTATTATATGCTGCATTGTTTAAATGCAGCTAACTATACAATTGCCAAAAACCTAGAGAGCTTTGCATTTATTCAGAAGAAGAAGGAGGAGGGTAAAATCCGAAGTATCGGTTTCTCCTACCATGATAATGCAGAACTTTTAGAAGAAATTCTTACCGATCATCCAGAGGTAGAATTTGTACAGCTACAGTTAAATTATCTGGATTGGGATAATGAAAACATTCAGTCAGGGCTTTGTTATGAGGTTTGCGTAAAGCATGGTACACCCGTTATCGTAATGGAACCAATTAAAGGGGGGACCCTTGCTACAGTACCTGCAGAGGTAGAAAAGATGTTTAAGGATTATGCCCCAAATTTGTCCGTAGCTTCTTGGGCAATCCGCTTTGCAGCTAGCCAGTCCAATGTCATGATGGTACTTTCTGGTATGTCAAGTTATGAGCAATTACTGGATAACACAGATTATATGCAGGATTTCAGACCGCTCAATGAGGAAGAAATGCCCCTCCTAAATAAAGCAGTTGCTATCATTAATTCCAGCATTGCCGTTCCCTGTACGGCATGTCAGTATTGTGTGGAAGGCTGTCCCCAAAATATTCCCATTCCGAAGTATTTTGCGTTGTATAACTCCTATGTACAGTTTAAGGAGAAATCCCTCTCAAAATTCTATTATGCAAACTATGTAGACAAGAACGGTCGTGCTTCCGATTGCATTGGCTGTCGTCAGTGCGAGGACCACTGCCCGCAGCATCTGTCCATTGTAGAAAGTTTAAAAGAGGTTGCCAATACATTCGATAACTAAAATTATAGCCATCAATTTTGATGATCCTGTAGCTCTTGATCAGGCAGGCTATGATCTGGTAAATAAACAGCTTGGATTCTCTCATTCTCATTTTTCATGCAATCATCATTAGAATACCCGTCAGAACTAAATCTGACGGGTATTCTTCTATGATTTACGTAAGTCAATTAACAGTGGGTATCCATTATAAACTTTTACCTTTGCCACAACCTTGCCCGCCCTGGCGGCATTTTCCAGCTCTGAGTTGCTGTTCTCAGGAATGAAGTATTTATCAAGATTGTAGTCTAGTCTAATATGATATTCGCCGTCAGCACTTCTTTCTAGATACTGATATCTACAAGGAAGGTAGAGACCTTTCGGTTTATCTGATACAATGCGATCTACCGTGTAATAGGAACCCTCTTTTTTAAGAATTGTATAAAGTTTTTTACCTCTGTAATTTTCGTCCCCGCGGATATAAGGATCTCCTTTTTCCCTATCGGCAGACTCTTTTCCGTTAGTAACCTGCGTAAAGTCCCTAGGCATTTTACTAACATCAACCCTGGATATGTCATAAGCAACCACCATATGACGGCCACGGAATAAATCATAAGGATCAACGGGCTGTGTTTTAAGAATTATTTCCTCCCCCAAAGTGTAGGTAAGAGCAGGCTTAACCGTGAGCCCAAGTAAAATCAGTAGTGGTAATAAAGCGATTAGCATGTACTTCCTCATGATCGCGCCACCTTTCTTCTACGGCGCTCAATATAGTAGCCAAATAGTAAGAGCAGGACGCCGCCACTTATAAATACATAGGACTTGGGCATAAAATCATAGGTCAAGTCAACATAATAGCGGAAAATAGTTATACAAACAAAAATCAAAGGGATAAAATGTTCCTTTTTTACTAGCCAAAGCAGATAGAGGATGTAGCCAATAGCAAAGACAATGCTTATTTCAGTATTCAATGAGGCTAGTTGCCACACATTCCAGATATTCGGGAAGGTGAGTACGAAACCTGTGATACAAAATAGCAATATTCCCTGCAACCTATAGATATCCTGCAGCTTATAAAAGGCAATATTGCCGAGGATAAACAATAAAAGAACCGTTATAACTGGCTCAACCGTAGAGAATTCCCCGAGATAAATAACTGCAGCAATAGAAAGCAAGTTATTATTAAAAGTAATCAGGCGAGAGGGGAGGAGCCTGGCAAAATAATAACCGGCTGGTACTAACAAAATACCATAGGCGAACCCAACTGTATCAATAGAGCCAAGAATATAGATAAGCAGCAAAAGTTGAGCAAATAGGAAAACCAGCTTATCTCTCATCAGGAGGGCCGTGGGTAAAACCCCGATGGCCCATAGTAAAAAGGCCTGTGTAAAATGCCCGCCAAAATTAAACATCTGACCAATTAGAAAGATTCCAGCACCGTAGGTAATGAGTGCCATATAGAGAAAGCTCCTGGATGTCTTAGGATATTTCTCTGACATAGAGTAGCTGGCTGCGATAAAACCAAGAAACATACCAACAATGATTAGATATTTAACAAGTTTGGTCATCTCATCCCAATTAGATGCTATAAAGCTAAGAATCCCTAGTCCTACAAGGATAGCCCCGATGACTAACATTACCCGGACAAAACTAAGTCCCGGTTTTATGGCATATAAGTCCAGAATTTTATCGGCCTGTTCTTGACTAAGGATAGCCTGGTCCCTGCTGTACACTAGTTCTTCTTGCAAAAACTTATACTGGTCTTTGCTGAGATATCGCAATTGATCAACTCCCTTCGCTAGTTAAGACGTAAAAACTAGGAAAAGGATTCACCTTAAATCATAAAAATCCCAGCTTACTCATGCAAGCTGGGACAAACAATTCGCTCTTTTTGGTGTTTAAATAATTACTCTTCCTTGGCCACGCCAGGTGTATGATCTTTCCCAGCTAGGGTTATATAGGAGGAACGAGGTTTTTCTTTACTGACTCCTGCCAGATAGGCTAAAATTTTCTCTTTAATTTCTTCCATTAGCTACACCACCGTTTCCTACCATCCATATGGGTGGTAAATGTTGAGATACCCATGGGTTTAGAGTCGGCTTACCACTTGAACTGCGTGGTACTTCTGAAGGTAGTTTGCGCCAAAGTAAAGTCGTCAATATGCTTGTCCGTAAATGGCAGACCGGTAACTTCGAAGAACTTCTCCCAGCTAATACGGTCAATCCACTCGGCCATACGCTCGCCGGGTTGTGCATTGGCAGCCCAAACTTCAACCAAATGCTTAACTGCGTCAACAACTTCCGGCCAACGCGGGGGGTTGTTCGGCAGAAAAGGAATGGCCAAACGGGAGAATCTGGGACCAATACGGCTGTTGGAAATCTTACCACCAACCCAAATGGAAACGGCGTCATTCTTAGCATCGATAATCTGTACAGAGGGGCACATGGTATAGCAGTTACCACAGTACATGCAGCGCTCAGCTTTGATATCGACGGATTTCAATTTGGGATTGGGTCGGATAGCAGCAGTAGGGCAGCTGGCAGTCAAGGTAGGAATTTCGCATAGCTTGCCAATATTTTCATGATCAATCTTGGGTACAGTTCTGTGAATACCCAGAATAGCGATGTCAGAGCAGTGTACAGCACCGCACATATTCAAACAGCAAGCCAAAGCAATTCTCATCTTGGCTGGCAGCTTCATGGTGGTAAAATACTCAAACAGTTCATCCATAACTGCTTTTACGATACCGGAAGCGTCAGTAGCAGGCGTATGGCAGTGTACCCACCCCTGGGTGTGTACGATATTGGTAATGGAGTTACCAGTACCACCCACGGGAATACCCATTTCTTTCAGTTCAGCAATGAGGGGATCAATTTTGCTTTCATCGCTTAGCAGGAACTCAACATTGTGGCGGCTGGTAAATCTCAAGAAACCATCGCAATATTTATCAGCTAACTCGCAAATTTCACGAATAAAGTAAATACTAATCAAACGTGGAGAACCAGCACGTACAGTATACAACTTGGCTCCCGTTTCAGATACGTGTACTAGAACGCCTGGCTTTACGATTTCATGATACCGCCATTTACCATAGTTTTCCTTGATAATTGGCGGTAACATCTCTTTATAAAGCGGCGGTCCAATGTCAGTTCTTGCTTGTGCCAAAACAGTTCACCTCTCCCAATTTCATTATTTTAGGCAACATCAGACTGCTTGTTATTTACATTAGTCCTGGACGGTTTCTTCAGGCCACCAGAAAAAGAAGGGGTTAGCCCGGGGAGCATATACCATTTGCGGAATAGGTTCTCTGCCAATGCCCCGCAGGAAGTTGCGCATACCCAGACGCAGGATTAGCTCACCAATGCGCTCCCGGGTTTTACCGTTTTCATCCCACCATTCCCAGCAGGCTTCAAAGAATTCCTTGATCTCATCATAGGGTGGCTCAACTTTCATAAAGGGAACCACTACCCAACCCATCATAGCCCCTTGCAGAATAGGAGCTTTTCCACCGACTAAGATCGTGGCGCCACGATCGTCGCCAGGACGCAATGCTTTGCACATTTTGTTGATACAATGCATACAACGGGTGCAGTTAGGATTGTCAATGGTTAGTTCATGGCCATCCCAGGTCATACACTGGGTGGGACACTTGGCAATAACCATGCCATCAATATCAAAGCCCTCAGCTGCATACTCACGTACTGCCTCTTGGTCGATCTTGATATCGTCTCGCCAGGTTCCCTGAACAGAGAAATCGGAACGGGCAATAGAAGCTACGCAATCGTTGGGGCAACCAGAAATTTTAATTTTGGATTTATAAGGCCACATGGGACGGTGTAGGTAATCCTGAAACTCATTGGTGAAGTTATGGCATATATCTGTGGCGTCAATTAAAGCAAATTCACAGCGAGCAGGACCAGCACAGCAACTGGGAGTCCGCAGGTTGGAACCGGAACCGCCTAAATCCATAGG
>CAMKDG010000008.1 GCA_946411205.1 uncultured Desulfotomaculum sp. | reverse complement strand
GGAAATTAACCTGATACTCTTTCAGGAGAGAAGCAGCCTTTAAAAAATAACTGACCCCCTTCTGAGGGGCTAACCGGGCAATCGTACCAATGACCGGTCCCAATTCGGGAATACTAAGGCTTCTTCTGGTGGCGACGGCATCCACCTGGGCAGCAAAATTTTCTACTTCTATGCCATTATAAATGGTAGATATCTGTGAGGCAGGGATGCCCTCTTTCTCCAACAATTCTTGTTTTAAGGCATCGGAAACAGTAATAATTCTATCGGTAAAGCGGGCTAGAAAACGTTCTACAGAAGCAAATAGCTTCTTCTTCCACTCGGGCCATTCCTCATAAAAGATACTATTGTGAGCCGTAAAAACAACCACCGGCGTTCTGGCAATCATGGCGGCTATGCGTCCCACCAGTGCACCTTTGGAACTATGGGCATGAAGTATGGTCGTGCCGGATTGGTGAAGATATTTAACTAAAGTATGGATTGCTGCATAATCTTTGGTTGGTGAAAGTTCCCCGCTTAAAGAAATAGGCAAGGTGTTTATTCCTTGGTTGGCTAGTTCTTCAAATAAAGGAGTATTTGGGGGACAAGCCACCGTAACCTCAAATTTGTTTTTATCAGTATACCGCACTAGATTGATCAGGTGATTTTTTAAACCTCCCGCGGCGGGTCTGACCACGTGCAATATTTTTATTTTGGACAATGGATTTCACCCCTGCAACTGTATATCTTTTCCAAAGGACCCCAATTGTATGCATCCCACCAGTATTCGCCACTTTAAGGACTTTTACCTGCCCCGTCCAGAAAAAACCATTTGGGAAGGGACTCTTAAAACGAAAAATGGCCGCCAGATAGGGCGGCCTTCCTCATTAACTTACTTTGATAGCTTCGGTGGGGCAGCTGTCCGCTGCTTCTTTAGCTTGATCTTCTTGCCCATCGGGTACCTCTTCTGCAATAGCGTGGGCCTTTTCCTCATCATTCCATTCAAAAACTTCCGGACAGACATCAATACAGGCACCGCAGCTAATGCAAAGGTCCTGGTCTACCACTGCTTTCATGGTAACACCTCCATTTCGTTTAGCAACCCTAGTTGGCTACCAATATCGGGAATTATGCCCGTTTTTAGGTAATTTTATCCACATATTTAGCACAGGTCAACAACAAATTGCAGTTCCAAATATTTTCTTTCTAATAGTGATTCCTTCCAGTATCAATCCTTTTTTCATCATCTAAACCCACCGTGGCAAATAACTCTTGAAATATTACAAAGTCCTCCACACTCATAACTTCCGTATTCGAATAAAAGACCCGCCCGGCATTGTTAACTGCACCCCAAGTTACTTTAACAATATCTTTATCTAAGCCCTGGGTGATCTTGGTCTTGATAAATAATTTAACACTCATGGTAGCTCCTCCATTTTTGGCAACTATTAGATAGATTATAGCATCAGAAAAATTTGTCTGCCACCCAGTCTTTAGACAGCAGTGGCAGACAAATTTTTCTTAGATTTTTATATAGAAGCTTTATCCTTCTGGAAATGAAAAAAGAAAGAGCGGTTAACCCGCTCTTTCAAAAAAGTGTTACTCGTGGCAATCGGAGGAAAGGCTTCCACAACTGTCGGAAGATGAGCTGCAACTGTTAGGGCACTCGCTGGAACAACTGGAAGTAATCTGTTCCGTTTCTTCTTGAACCTTAGTGGTACGTTTCTCTTTAGCCATGTTTGTAACACCTCCCGTACTATGTTGCCCAAAACCAACGAAAAAAACCTTTCCTTTATTTTCTTTTTTTAAATTTTTATCACCATTCCTCGGTGGGAAAAGCCATTTGTTCCAAAAAAAAGGTTTGAAAATTAGCTTCAGCAGCTAATTCTCGATGAATAAACTGTTGGCAAAGCCGTTCAGCCCTTTGCCTGGACGGATAAGAGAGCAACAGCAGCACCGCTCCGGCCCCGGCCGCATTCCCTACTTGTTGAGGATTCATATTGGGTTGCGTTCCCAATAAACCAATTCGTAAGGCATTGCTTGGGTTAAGATAACTGCCAAAACCACCGGCCAATAGTACTGACAGGGGCTTGTTGCTTAACGAAGTCTCAGCGATTACTAACTGGATACCGCCTGCCACCGCCGCTTTGGCCAGTTGCACTGCCCGGATATCCTTTTGGCTAAGGTAGACCTGCTCGGCTAAGACAAATCTCAGGTTTTCTCCAACTTGTTTAAGTCTTTGCTTAATTTTAAAACTGACGATCGGAGGCACCTGGGAAGGAGGGAGTAACTTACCACTGCTGTCAATTAAACCTAAGCGAAGCATCTCCGCGATGGCATCTATCAGGCCTGAGCCGCAAATTCCTGTTGCCCTTCCTCCGCCAATAACTTCCACCTGAACATCGTAATCCAGGGTAACCCTGCTAATCGCTCCCACTGATGCCACCATACCGCATTCAATGCCCGCTCCTTCCAGGGCAGGGCCTGCTGGCACCGAAGCCGCCAGCAGGTAGTCTCCAACCTGCAGCAATATTTCACCGTTAGTGCCGATATCCACTAGCATTCTCTCCGTGACTTCACGGCCAAACTTTTGCGCTAACGCCGCTGCTAGGGCATCGGACCCCACAAAACCTCCGATAAAGGGGGGCACATAGCAAATTGCTTGGGGGACTGTGGTTACTTCAAGTTCAGCAGCAGTCCGGTAAAAGGGACCCTTTTGATAGGGTTCGAAAGGAGCAACTGCCAACCCCTGCACCGGTAAGTTTAAAAAGAAATGCATAATGGGTGTATTGCCAACTACCACCAGTTCCCTAACCCACTCAGTAGTTATCCCTACAGACTGACAGCAGCGTTCAATTAAACCGTTGAGGCTATCCAAAAGCCTCTGGCGCAACTTCTGGTAGTTTTCCTGCCCTTGCAAGGCATAACCCAAACGGGAGATAACATCCGCCCCAAAGATTTGTTGGCCGTTAACCACCGAGTTAACCGCCAACAAACTGCCATCCAGTAAGTTATATAGATACGCCACCAAAGTAGTGGTTCCGATATCGATGGCTAGTCCCAGGACTTCCTCTCCCTGATTGGCCGATGGCAACAGGGGAAAGCCTTTCTGATGATAAAGCTCACCCTTGTCACCCCGTTGTATAGCTGGATCCAATGTGACAGCAGTTGTCTCACCCGTTTCCAGAATAACCGGCGGCTGGGTTGCTAGCTCCACGCTAAGATCATCTGTAACAACTGTTTTGCAGGCTAAAAGCCATCCTTCCCTTTGGGTAGAAAAAATTTTGACCAAACACCTGCCGCAGCGACCCGTTCCTCCACAGGGAGCCGCCATGTTCACACCAGCCAATCTGGCTGCTTCCAAGATGGTGGTGCCAACTGAGACCTCGATATTTTGCCCTCCTGGATGAAAGGAGATTTTTACTATATCTTTGTGCAACTTGCATCAGCTCCGTTAATCTAGCATACCAATTTTTTAGCTAAACCCACAGCTTCTACCGCATCAAAGGCATACCCGTCTGCACCAATTTCCCGGGCATACTGGTCAGTCACCGCTGCACCACCCACCATAACTTTACAAGGTAAACCTGCCTCCTTCACTTTGGCGATACAATCGGGCATATGTACCATGGTGGTGGTCATCAAGGCACTGAGGGCAATAATATCTGCTTGATGCGCTCTGGCAGCTTGCAGGATCTCCTGGTTGTCTACATTTTTACCCAGATCAATAACCTCAAAACCGTGGTTGGCCAGCATGACTGACAGAATGTTCTTACCAATATCGTGAATATCCCCTTTAACCGTGGCCAAGATCACTGTCCCCAGCTTCCTGGAAGGGCCTTTGGCCAACTCGGGCTTCAACCGCTCAAAGCTTTTCGTCATGGTTTCCCCAGCCATCATCAACTGTGGTAAAAAATAGATCCCTGCTCCGTACCGCCGCCCCACTTCTTCTATTCCTGGGATAAGGGCTTTATCCAACAGTTCCATCGGGCTTAGGCCACTGTCTATCGCTTTATTAATATGATCCACCACGTTATCCTTATCCCCGGACAGCACCGCCTGGTATAACACTTCCAAAGGAGTGCTAGCCACTGGCTCTGGTGCTGCTGAGAGTTGATTCCCCCCCTGGGCGGCCTGCTCCCGAGCAATATATTGTTCCGCCCGTACATCCCGGCCGGTGAGCACTGCAGCCGCCCGCAAGGTTTCCATCATCCGTTGATCCTGGGGATTTAAAATAGCGGCATCCAGTCCCGCTGCCAGCGCCATGGAAAAAAAGGCGGTATTGATCAGCCCCCGATTCGGTAGACCAAAGGAAACGTTACTTACCCCCAGGCTGGTGGTAAGGCCTAAATCCTTTTTAATGTACCGGATAGCATTTAAGGTTTCCGGTACCCCTTCCGGTTGAGCACTGACAGTCAGTACCAAAGTATCAATCATTAAGTCTTGCTTGGGAATGCCCAGTTCCTCCACCCGCTGCATCAATTTGCGGGCCACCGCTAATCGTTCCTTGGCCGTGGCGGGAATTCCCTGGTCATCCAAGGTTAAGCCAATGAGTGCTGCACCGTAACGCTTTGCCAGCGGCAGAATCGTGGCTAGGCTTTTTTCTTCCCCGTTCACTGAATTGATCAGAGCTTTGCCATGATAATTTTTCAAAGCCTGTTCAATAACTTGAGGATCAGTGCTATCAATACAGAGGGGTGCATCCACCAACACCTGCACAGCATTGACAGCCCGCTCCATGGCGGTCACTTGATCCACCCCGCCGACACCCACGTTGACATCTAAAATGGCAGCCCCGGCAGCCACCTGGGCCAGAGCATCCCGGCGGGTGATTTCTGTTTTCCCCTCCCGGATTTCTGCCTGCAAAGCCTTTTTACCCGTAGGATTCAAACGTTCCCCAATGGCAATGGGCATACCCTTTGGATCTATGGTGGCGGTTTTTACCCGACTGGCCACTCGCAGACCAAAGAGTTTATGCCTAGGTTTTAACGTTAATTCTTTGACACCTTGCCGAATAGCGTTAATATGTAGCGGGGTGGTGCCGCAACACCCCCCGAGAATGGATGCTCCGTATTCTACAAAGCGTATTGCATAGTCGGCCATCAGTTCCGGTGTTTCCCGGAAAACGGTCTGTCCCTCTATCATCTCAGGCATGCCCGCATTGGGGGAAACCAAAATAGGTAGGTTGGTACTCTGGGTTAACCGTTGCACCACATCCGCCAGCTGCCGGGGACCCACCGAGCAATTAACCCCAATGGCGGATACCCCCAGCCGTTCCACCACCACAGCAGCTGTTTCCGGATCGGTTCCCGTAAAGGTGCGGCCCGATTCATCAAAGGTAAAACTGGCCACCACCGGTACATTACCTGCATCCGCTGCAGCAATTAAAGCAGCCCGCATTTCTCCGATATCACCAAAGGTTTCAAAAAGAATTAAATCTACCCCGGCCTCCACCATAGCCCGACACTGTTCCAGGAATTGCTGATAGGCCTCGTCAAAGGATATCTCACCCAACGGCTGGAGGAATTTACCTAACGGTCCTATAGAGCCAGCAACCAAGGCTCCATAAGGCTTGGCCACTTCTTTAGCCAGGGTTACAGCGGCCTGGTTTAACTCCTTAACCCGGTCCTCTAGACCGTAGTCGGCCAGTTTACTGCGGATAGCTCCAAAGGTGTTGGTGGTAATAATATCTGCCCCTGCCTCTAAGTAAAGCCTATGTACTTCTTGAATGACTTCCGGATGACTGACGTTCCACTCATCGGGGCACCACCCGGAAGGTAATCCCCTTTGCTGCAACAAGGTACCCATAGCTCCATCAATGACTAGGATTTCTTTTTTTACTCTATCCTGAAAGGACAACACGGACCCTCTCCTTTTCATGAAAATATTCTTCACTCATTCAATGTCAAGGTAATCTTCTAGGGGAGCTTGGCGGAAATAACAGCTATGATGATGACAGTGATTGCATTTATGACCGTCCACCGTTGGCTGATGGCTCCAACCCACCAGGAAAACCAAAGATTTTTTGGGGTGCATCTGACCATATTCATCGCAAGTGAGGCCAATCTGCTCAGCCCCAGCCCAGGTTAAAAACCGGGAAGTCTGCAAAAGTTCCACCCCAGGGTAACCGGGACCGATTTTAGCAGTGGCATAAAGTCCTCTCAACCGCTGCTGTCTAGTCTTCCCTGCCACAACCCACTGGGCAGCTTCCTCCACCGCAACAGTGCCCAGGGCATCGGTGGCTAAGCCAGCGGTGAGTTCTTTTACCTGAAAAAGACGGTCGACTTCATCCTCTATAGCCTTGCCAACCGTTACGGCTATTACGCTTGCAGTTTTACAACAATGCAGCAAGCTATTGATAGAAGGTGTTAAAAAAAGCTGTGGGGTAATAACATAGTCCCTGCAAACAGCCCGGGGATAAAGCAAATGCTTAGTCTCATGTACCATGTTTTCGATGTGTTGTAACAATTCCTGGCTCTGTTTATTGACCGGTTGTCCCATATATCTCAACACTTGCTGTGGATCGATGGCAACCGATATTTCGGCAAAGAGCAATACCTCACCCCTTATAAAGTAGAAAATAGTACAAAAAAACACCCAATTAGGGTGTTTTCGGTATTAATACACATTAAACCTCAGCACCCTCATCTCTCAGAACCTTTTCTGGTTCCGCAGGAGTTGGCACCGTCGCCAGTATTATGGCCGGTTGCCGGGCTTCATAGGGCCAGTCCCTCCACCACTCTAGATAAGATCGCTACATTTTATATTAATGGTAATTTACACTAAGAACTTTCATTCGTCAAGTGCCTTCCTTAGCTTAGAAAAACGTAGCTTGCTTGCCTGTGACCTTTAGGCTATGCCCTTGCCCTATAGCGTACGCCAAGTCTTAGACGCAGGTGGCAGTTTAGTTTGCCCTTATCCAGGTCGGAAAGTTTTATACTTTCCGGCAGGCCAAAGAAGCCGCTGCCTCCCCTGCCACATACCCGGTGCTAAAGGCCACTTGCATATTAAACCCCCCGGTATGGGCATCCACATCGATAATTTCCCCGGCAAAGAACAACCCTTGGATAAGCTTTGAGGCCATGGTGCGGGGGTTAATTTCCTTGATATGCACCCCACCAGCGGTTACCGTAGCCTCTGCCAGAGGTCTCGTTCCGGTAACCCTAAGGGGCAGTGCCTTCATCTGGCGGACAAGGAACTCCAGAGAAGATCCAGTAAGTCTCTCAAAGGGGCATTCGGCATTAAGTTGGGCTAAGGTAATGAGAACTTTACCCAATCGCTCCGGCAAAATGGTGGATAGAATATTTTTCAGCGTACGCTTACTGCCTGGGGCAGCCTTTTCTCTGATTAACTCCTCCAGGCTTTGCCAGGTATGCCCGGGAAATAAATCTATTTCTCCCCTCAGTGGTCCCTGTCCTTTGGCACAGGCTAAGGCCACCAGCCGCCCCACTCGCAACGCTCCGGGACCAGACAAGCCCCAGTGGGTGATGATGACATCTCCTGCCTCGGAGGCCAGTACTTTGCCGTTTTCACGATAAAGGGTAATAGTGACCTGGGACAACGAAACACCTTGTACTTCCCTTTGCACAATCCAAGGATCATTGCAGGTAATGGCAACTGCCGAGGGATACAGTGGGGTAATGGTATGTCCAACCGTTTTAGCCAGTTTATGTCCTTCCCCGGTACTGCCGGTTTTCGGGTAGGAAAGACCCCCAGTGGCTATAATCACAGCTTTAGCCGGTAAAAATTGATCCCCCAAACACCTTGGCAACCCCCCTGCTCAATCTGCAATGCGTCCACCAAAGTTTGATAACGCAGGGTTACTCCTTGCTGCTGCAGATATTTAATAAGCGTATTCACCACATCTGCCGCTTGATCACTGGCCGGAAAAACCCGTCCTTGTTCCTCTACCTTTGTTCGTAGCCCCAATTGCTTTAGTAAGGAGCGTACATCCTGCCCGGAAAATCGATGCAGCGCGCTATAAACAAATTTGCCATTGCCAGGTATGTTAGCAATGGTTTCTTCAAGATTGGCATTGTTGGTTACATTACAGCGCCCGCCACCGGTAATGAGCATCTTTCTGCCTAAGACCTCGTTTTTTTCTACCAACAGTACCTTGGCACCTACTTCTGCTGCCCGAGCTGCCGCCATCATGCCCGCCGGCCCACCACCGACAATAATCACATCATAACCCTTGGTCAATCCTATCGACTCCTATTACATCTGCTTAATGATTCATAAATACTACTGTATTTTAACACTTGATGACAAAATACTATACTAAAAAACCCCGGCTAACCGGGGTTTTCTGCTATACGTTAAATCTGAAGTTGATGATGTCGCCATCTTTCACAATATATTCCTTGCCCTCCAGGCGAAATAACCCTTTTTCCTTCACTTTGGCCATAGAACCAACCTCTGCCAAATCTTCAAAGGCTACTACCTCAGCGCGGATAAAGCCCCGTTCAATATCAGAGTGAATTTTACCCGCCGCCTTTTTGGCATCCGTACTTTTTTTAATAGTCCAGGCCCTTACTTCGTCTTCACCAGCAGTTAGGAAGGAAATTAAGCCCAGGTAATCGTAAACCGCTCTGGCCAGCCTGTCGATGCCCGGCTCGGTAATGCCTAGGTCCTCCATAAAAAGGGCCCGATCTTCTTCCGGCAACTGGCTGATTTCCATTTCCATCCGGCCGCAGATTTCAATGACAGCAATCCCTTTAGCGGCAGCGTAACTCACTACCTCTGCTTTGCCAGGATAGGTTCCTGACCGAAACTGGTCTTCATCAATATTAACCACCAGCATCATGGGCTTCTCAGTTAAAAAGGCATAGTTACGCAGGGTACCCTTTTCCTCATCTGTGAGTCCCAGTTGACTGATGGGAGATTCCTCTTCCAGGGCAGCCAAGCATTTCTTTAAAACTTCTAATTCAAAGGCATTTTCTTTGGTGATTTTCTTACCGGATTGAATTCTTTCGATTCGCTTTTCCACCAAATCCATATCTGCCAGCAAAACTTCCACTGCAATGGTTTCAATATCCCGCAAGGGGTTAACATCATCCTCTACGTGAGGCACATCTGAATTGTTAAAGGCTCTTACCACATGCACCAATAAATCAGCATTACGAATAGCACTGAGGAACTGGTTGCCTACGCCTTTACCCTCACTGGCACCACGAACTAGACCAGGAACTTCGCTAAACTGAATCTGAGCAAAGGTGATTTTGCGGGGCTTGTACATGTTCGTCAAAAAATCGATCCGCTTGTCCGGAACCTTGGCAGAAGCGGTGATGGTCTCTGTTTTACCACTTAGAAAATTGGATATTTCTTGATTAGAGTTGGTTAACAAATTAAAAATGGTCGTCTTTCCCACCAGCGGCAAACCAATAATGCCACTTATCAAATTTGTTGACACGATGTGATCACCTCTATTATTTCACTACCAGAGGATTGTATCATATATTTCCGTACTTTACCACTCTTGGCAAAAGTACAGCGTGGCGTAAAGTGTTTTTTGTGCCACTTCCCTTTTTGCCATCAGCCATCGACCTTCAGCCGCTAAATACCGCCCAGGACAATGCCCATGACCAGAATAAATAGAGCAACACCGGTAAAAACATATTTACCGAGATAACCCCACCACTCACCCACTGGTTTTACTGCTCCTTTGTTTACTTGAGCCACCGCTCTTGTTACACCATAAACCCAGAAAAACACAAAGGCTGCCAGCACAGCACCAAAGGGCACCATATAAATGGTGACAAAATCAGAGAATTTGCCAAAGAGTTCTAGGTTTAAGTCAAGGGGCAGACCCATTATAAAGCCTATTATAGCCACTAGTATAGAAGCCTTTTTACGGTCCATCTTAAAACGATCCATCACAGCTTCCACCGGCACCTCCATTAGATTAATGGCAGAGGAGATAGCTGCAAAAAGAACTGCCAGGAAAAACAACGGGCCAAAGAAAAAACCCCCAACCATGTGGCTAAAGATATAGGGAATCGTGATAAACAATAACGGCGGACCTGCCTGCGGGTCCTGCCCAAAGGCAAAGGCCGTAGGTATAACAACAAAGGCTGATAATAGTGAAGCGACGGTAGTCCAAAAAGCAGTATGAAAAGCGGAAAAGGGAATATCTTCGCTTTCACGCAGGTAACTACCATAAACCAGCATGGCAGCTCCTCCCAAGGATACGGTAAAAAAAGCTTGTCCCAATGCATTTACCCAAGTCAAAGGTTCCTGTAATTTAGACCAATCCGGTACAGTTAAAAACCTAACTCCTTCTGAAGCCCCCTCTAGACTTAAAGAACGTACCAATAGCAACACCAGAATAATAAACAAACCTGGCATCATGATCTTATTTGATTTTTCTATTCCAGCGGTAACGCCTTTTACAATGATCACTAACGTTACTAGCAGTGCTAAGGCATGCCAGAAGATACTCTCCGGTTGCCCGGCAAACCCGTCAAAATATAGGCCAGGATTAATCTTAGCAAAGGCGCCGGTTAACGATAGCCACAAATACTTTAGGACCCAGCCACAAACGATCAGGTAAAAGGTAAACACGCCGGTTACACCCAGCACCGGAATAACCCCTAAGGCTGCTCCTAATCCGCCCTTGTTCTTTTCCTTAAATACATTTTCAAAAGCGCTAATAGCCCCTTTTTGCTGACTTCGGCCAAAGGCAAATTCACCCATCAGTCCGGTGATACCCAGAATGAAAGTAAAAAGCAAATAGAGCACCAGAAAGGCACCGCCTCCAAAGGCTCCGATCCGAAAGGGGAACATCCAAATGGACCCTAATCCCATTGCAGCACCTACAGCAGCTAAAATAAAACCCTGCTTACCTGACCAAGCTTCACGTTCGGTCATCGTTCAACTCACTTCCTTTTAATGAAGCTAAGGGGTATATCGTTTTGGAAATGATTTTTCATAGGGAGAAAAAGCAAAAAGCAGTTAGCTAGTAGTAGCCAACCACTTTTTGTTTCTTACTATTTAAGGTACATAGTTGCCATCAAATTCGGATCCTAAAGCACGTGCATCAGATTTTACTTTACAGTAAGATGCTTCGGTTTGATCTGTAAATGCATCCTTTAAGGTAGGGTTAGCGGTTCTTTGGCTTGTTGTTAGAGATTCATTTATTTTTGGCATACTGTTTCCCCCCTACTATTTTTCTAAGTAAATTCAATGTAAGTATTAGACTTTATCTTGTTAAAAATACCTGGGATATTTTTACTGTAATTTTTTTAAAAAGTTTATGTCCAACTTGGATAAAATTCAGTAACAGTTACAAACTACTGTTGTCAATGCTAAAAATAGTAGCAATAACGTTTATGAAGTAAGCAAACAAAAACAATACATAAGGAGGAAGTAAAACTATGGAACATAAGTATATGGCAGAACCTTATAAGGTGAAAGTGGTAGAACCCATTGCTATGTCGACCCAGCAGGAAAGAACAGAGGCTATTAAACGGGCCGGTTACAACACCTTTCTACTAAAATCCAAGGAAGTGTACATTGACCTCTTAACAGACAGTGGCACCACGGCCATGAGTGACAATCAGTGGTCCGGTATGATGATTGGTGATGAGGCCTATGCCGGTAGTGCCAACTTCTATCATTTAGAACAAGCGGTTCGTGAGCTTTACGGTTTTAAATATGTTGTTCCCACCCACCAAGGTCGTGGTGCAGAGAATATTCTCTCCAAGATTGCCATTAAACCTGGAGATTATGTGCCCGGCAACATGTATTTCACTACCACCAGAGCCCACCAGGAAATGGCAGGCGGTACCTTTGTCGATATCATTATTGATGAAGCCCATGACTCCCAAATTGAACATCCCTTTAAAGGCAACATTGATCTAAAGAAAGTCCAGGCACTGATCGACCGCGTCGGCGCTGATAAAATCCCTTACATTTGCCTGGCCGTTACGGTTAACCTGGCTGGTGGTCAACCCGTCAGCATGCAAAATATGCGTGAGGTTAAACAATTGGCCAGTAAACACGGTATCAAGGTAATGTTTGATGCCACCCGCTGCATAGAGAATGCCTTCTTCATTAAAGAGCGTGAGGATGGCTACCAAAACAAAACCATCGCAGAAATTGTTAAAGAAATGTTTAGCTATGCCGATGGTGCTACCATGAGCGGTAAGAAAGATTGCCTGGTGAACATTGGCGGTTTCTTAGCCCTTAATGACGAAGATCTTTACCAGAAAGCTACCCAATTAGTGGTAGTCTATGAAGGCATGCCCAGCTACGGTGGTTTAGCTGGTCGGGATATGGAAGCTATGGCTCGTGGTATGTATGAATCTGTAGACTACTACTACATTAAACACAGAATCGAGCAAGTACGCTATTTGGGTGATAAACTTACAGCAGCCGGCGTTCCCATTGTGAGGCCCATCGGTGGTCATGCTGTGTTCCTGGATGCTCGGGCCTTCCTGTCTCACATTCCCCAAGATCAGTTCCCAGCCCAAATGTTGGCCGCTAAACTTTACGAGATTTCTGGTGTACGGAGTATGGAGCGTGGTATCGTTTCAGCCGGTCGTGACAAAGAAGGTAACCATTACTTTCCAAAGCTTGAACTGGTGCGCCTGACCATTCCTCGTCGTGTTTACACCTATGCGCATATGGACGTAGTAGCTGATGCCGTAATCGAGCTTTACAAAAAGCGCGATAGTATTCCTGGTCTAAAAATGGTTTATGAACCGCCTGTACTACGCTTCTTTACCTCTCGCTTTGAACCCCTCAAGTAAAGAAGAACAAAAGATAGTTTACACAAGGGCCGATTCGGGTTAACCCTTTCGGCCCTTGTGCTACATGATCGTAAATAAAAGGAGTATGCCCATGAGTATCTTTCGAACTAAAGATGTAGAAGTCATGATCAGAGAATCAAAAAGACATGGCTTAATCAAATCATTAGGTGCTTTAGATATTACGCTAATCGGCATAGGCGTAATCATCGGTACCGGTATTTTTGTTCTAACAGGTGTGGCAGCTGCTAAATATGCCGGACCCGGTCTGATGTTATCCTTTGTTCTGGCAGGGTTAACCGTGGCCTTCGTTTCTTTGGCTTTTTCGGAGCTGGCATCGATGATTCCGATAGCTGGCAGTGCGTATACCTATACCTATACCGCATTAGGTGAATCTCTAGCCTTTTTTGTCGGCTGGGGCTTAGTTTTGGAGTACACGGTGGGGGCCAGCGCGGTGGCGGGCGGTTGGTCTGCTTATTTCACTGGCATTTTGGCATCTGGGGGAGTACACTTACCAGAAGCTTTAACGAAGGTACCCGCTGATGGCGGTATTGTGAATTTACCCGCTGTTTTAATCGCACTATTTCTAATGTTATTACTGGTCAGAGGCACGAAGGAAAGTGCGAATCTAAATAAAATTCTGGTATTCATTAAGCTAGCCGCCATCTTTATTTTCTTAATCCTGGCCGGACCCAAGGTTAACCCAACCAACTGGACCCCCTTTTTACCCTACGGCTGGCATGGGGTGGCTACCGGGGCAGCGGTAATCTTTTTTGCCTACTTGGGCATAGATTCCATTGCTACCTCAGCAGAGGAAGCCAAAAACCCCAAACATGATATGCCCATTGGTATTCTCACTTCACTGGCCGTATGTACCGTATTGTATATCGCTGTGACTGCAGTATTGACTGGCACCACACCCTATCCACAATTAGATACAGCCGAACCGGTAACCTTTGTTTTGCGTAATCTGGGCTATAGTGTGGGTTCCGCAATCGTGGGCACCGGGGCTATAGCGGGCCTAACAACGGTTCTCATGGTAATGATGTATGCGCAAACCCGAGCTTTCTTTGCCATGTCCCGTGATGGCCTGATTCCCCGTTCCCTGTGCAAACTTCACCCGAAATTTGGCTCACCCTATCTCGTCACGATCCTTGTTGGTATTGCCGTTGCCGCAATGAGCGGCTTTACCCCCATTCATCTGGTGGCAGAAATGTGTAGTATCGGCACCTTGTTTGCCTTCTTTATGTCCATCATCGGCGTGATGAGACTACGCAAAACCAAACCCGACTGGGAACGTCCCTTTAGGTGTCCGGCACTATTCGTGATTGGCCCGGTAGCTCTGATTTTCTGTGCTTTCGTGATGGGGAATTTACCCGCTCATACTTGGAGAAATTTCTTCGTCTGGATGGTCATTGGCATTATAACCTATTTTGCCTATGGTCGTACCCATAGTGTTCTAGCCCAACAAGAATCTGATGCTTCCAAGAGTTAAATGAAAAAGGGGGCCATATCATGGCTGAGAAAGAAAACGGATTAGGTTTTTTTGGTGTTACCTTTGCGGGAGTTACCGAAAAAGACAAGGATCATGATTATAAGGAAGAATACTCCAGTGATGTAGCAATACCTGGCAAAAAAATCGAAGATACAAAAATCAAAAAGGAATCCTAATTAGTAAAGGCCGGGAATAACTCCCGGCCTTTACTTTAGTAGTTTTCACATAATAGCTCATAGTGGGCCTGTGGATGGGCACAGGCTGGGCAGAGCTCCGGTGCTTCGTTCCCTTTATGAACATAGCCGCAGTTACGGCACTTCCATTTTACTTCTTCATCTCTTTTAAATACTTTACCTTCTTCAATATTCTTTAACAGGGCTAAGAAGCGTTTTTCATGCTCCTCTTCCACTTCGCCGATTTCCCGGAATACATCAGCTATTTCAGTAAAGCCCTCTTCCCGGGCAATTTTCTCAAATTCAACATACATACTGGTGTATTCATAATTTTCCCCAGCAGCTGCTTCTTTAAGGTGAGTTTTAGTATCGGTAATACCATTTAAAAACTTAAATAGCCGCTTCGCATGTTCCTTTTCATTATCGGCAGTTTCTACAAAGATAGCCGCAATTTGCTCATAACCTTCTCGCTTAGCTACGCTAGCCCAATAGGAATATTTATTGCGGGCTTGGCTTTCCCCTGAAAAGGCAGCTTTTAAATTTTCTTCGGTTTTAGTCCCTTTTAAAGTCATGTTGACCTCCTTATGGTTTTTTATATTTTTTAATATATTTTATTTATTCTCGTCAAGATAAATATTTTCCTTTCAATTTATTAATTATTAAGCATTTGTTCATACTTTTGTTATTTATAGGATGAATAACTCTTGTCGTACCTATTATGTGGCAATGACAGTCCGTGAAGGTGAAATTAGAAAAACTTAGCCTCCGCTAAGTCATTAGACCCGACGGAGGCTAAGTTTTTCTTTATGTAAATCGGTAAATTAGTCTACCCTTAACCTGTCAGCTTAGCCTATGTTAAGCAGAAAATGCTTCTTCCCAGGTTACATCTTTAAAACCCACCAACACTTTTTGTCCATCCGTCAGAATGGGACGCTTTACCAACATACCGTCTGAAGCTAAAATATCGTATAGTTCCTCCTGGGTGGCTGTTTTTACTTTATCCTTAATTCCTAGTTCCTTGTATTTTACACCACTGGTATTAAAGAATTTTTTCAATTCTAAACCACTTTTCTGATGCAATTCTTTTATTTCGTCCCGAGTAGGCTTCTCTTCTACAATATGTCGAGTCTCAAAGGGAATCCCTTTTTGCGTAAGCCAATCCTTGGCTTTCTTTACGGTTGTTCATCTCGGATAGTCAAACAAAATCCAAGGCATGAGTTAATCCTCTTTTCCATATTATTAACAACTTACTGTTTTTCCTTTAAAAATAGAGCAATCTCAAATTCCCCAATGGAGGTAATTAAAGGCAGCAAGAGAGCTTTTTCATTGCCTACAGATAAGGATTTGTATTCCCCTACCAAGACCTGCGGTGTCGCAATATCACAAGCATAATTGTGGTTTGCCAGAATTGTCACTGCATTACCACCGATAATATTCGCCACCTCACCGATGGCCGAAGAAACGAAGCTATCTATTTCAGCCATTTCCATACCACTCATAATTTTAACCATTTCCAAAACCATATCTTTAGGGAAGGTAAACAGAATCGTTCCCCTCAGGTCACCGGTTACACCAAGCATAACACTGGCATCTTTACTTAATACCATATCTTCCAATAATCTCAGTGTTCCTCTTTCGGCTTGTATATCCAACATCAATTGAAATACATCACTAGTTGCTTGGTAAAAGGAGTTTACATATTCTGCTTTCATTAAATTCTTCCCCCTTGGCTCTCTACATATTCGCCAATTTTCTGATCTGTTGCAGCCACATGCATAATTAACCAAGCCATCAGTTTACCACCAAATTCTTGCATAAGTTCTTCACTATAGCCTTCCTGATCTAAACGATTGACATAGCCATTGACAGCTTCTTTAAATTTAGCGTGAGCCTGCTTGTGATTTTCCAAATCTGGATATTGGATTTGTGCTTGGTAAACTTCCTCTTCATCAAAATGAACCACAACATATTCTTGCATGAAAGCCATGGTTGCTTTAATTTTTTCTAACTTTGCTTCCCAGGCACCCTCTTTTCGCACCGTCTGGATAAAATCTGACACTCGGTTGAAGAGTTCCTCATGCTGCTGATCAATGAGAGGTACCCCAATTTTATATTTCTCTTTCCACATCATCTAACACTCCCGCCTTTCAAGTTAACATCGATCTTTCCGGCAATTAACAAGCCTACCATGCTAAGACGTTGGTTGATTAACCCTAATTTTATGTAATATCAGTAAAATTTACAAGGTTCCAGCCTCAACTTTCACTCCAAAGGACGTTAATAAACCCATAGAAAAACTTAGCCTGCCGTCAAATCTATTAAACATACCCGCATAGGATAATTACCCCCTGTTTATTGCAGCTAGGATTCCTTTGATAATCAAGGCTGGTGTGGGAGGGCAACCAGGGATATAAACATCCACGGGGAGATGCTTGCCAACGCCACCACCAGCAGCATAAGCCTCTTTAAAGATTCCTTCCCCACAGGCACAGGCTCCAACAGCAACCACCAGAGTGGGCTTAGGGCAGGCTTCATAGGTTTTTTGCAAAGCAATCTCTAGGTTTCTGGTTACCGAACCAGTGACCAATAGCATATCGGCGTGACGGGGAGATGCCACAAAATCAATCCCATACTGTTGGATGTCATAAACAGGGTTCGTAACCGAGTTAATTTCAAAATCACAACCGTTACAAGATCCCGCGTCAACATAGCGAATGTGTAGAGACCTTCGACAATCTTTTTTTAGTTTATTTCGTAGTTCCTGCCCTAGTTGTTCCGTTGAAACACTGGACGAAATGACCGGAATTTCAGTCTCTGTTATGGCATTGACAGGGCAAGAACGGAGACAGGAATGACAAAATATACAGGCCCTAGGGTCGATAACTTTATTTTTCAAAGCCCCCGTGGGACATGTATTTTCACATGTAGAGCAATCGGCCAGACAAGACTCTTGCTGAATCATGGGTAGCCCCCTGCCAAAGTCCCCACCCCGATGAGTGGAATCCTCAGTAACGATTCGACTATTGATGAATGCCTTTACTAAATTAAACATGTTGCTTTCATCCCACCTATCGATCTAAACATGCGTAACACAATTCAAAACTTTTATTGATTAACGGAAAATCAGGTACAATATTGCCAGGTACACACAGGGGCAAAACAGGCCAGTTGCAGTGAGAAGCAGAACGAACCATATAACGGAAAATCGTATTGTCAGGCCCACTCATCACCCAATGCACATTGGCTCCTCGGGCGGATTCAGTATATCCAACGGCTGTTCTGTAGGGTGGCAGTTTAGGAAGTTCTACGGCCAAATCTCCCTCTGCAAGATGTAAAAAAGCCTGCTGTAAAATGGCAAAGGTTTGTTCACTTTCTTCTATTCGTTGATGTAATCGACTCAGAACATCCCCCTCCGTTTGTGTGGGGATCTTGAAGGCAAAATCCGCATAGGCTCCATAGGGCAATTCTGTTCGCAAATCCCTTTTCACCCCCGACGCTCTGGCGGCCGGACCAACTGCCCCTAAGGTTACTGCTACTTCCTTGGGCAGGATGCCGGTTGTTCTCATCCGATCCACTAATGACTGTGAGGCAAGCATGATCGAGGTAATTTTTTTAAGCTCTTGCTCCACTTCTCTTAATTCTGAACTGATTTCTGATAGATTAGCTACATCCTTTTGTATTCCACCAGGGATCACCATTCCCCGTAGGTACCTGTGTCCGGTCAGGCGCATATTCATTCGCATCAGTCGTTCCTTGAGCATAGCTCCACGGCTAATACCAAAGGAAAAACCTATCCCGGCACACATATTCCCAATATCACCTATATGGTTGTAAAGTCGTTCCATCTCCAGCAAGATCGTTCTGATGTACAAGGCCCGTTTCGGTACAGCGACCCCTGCCAAGGTTTCAGTAGCTTGGGCATAGGCCACTGCGTGAGACGCAGAACAAACACCACAAATTCTTTCGGCAACCAGTGCTACCTCAGCATAGTGCTTTCCTTCAGCGGCTTTCTCAATACCCCGGTGGGTATAAAATAGCTGGGCCTGTAAATTGATCACGTCTTCTCCAAAGGTAAAAAAGCGGAAATGACCTGGCTCAATAATACCCGCATGAATAGGCCCCACCGGTACCTGAAAAAGCCCCTCCCCTTCCACTGAACAAAACTCCAACTTCCCGGGTACCCTGGGAACTACTGTATTGGCAGCAAAGTCCTTGCGTAAGGGGTACAGATCTTCAGGCCAATCCCCGTGAACAGCTAGTCTCCGTAAATCTGGATGACCCACAGGCATAATCCCAAACATGTCTTTCATTTCTCTTTCCAGCCAATGGGCAGCCGGTATTATCGGTGTAATTGAAGGATAGGTTGGCTGCTCAGCATCCAGCACTACCTTTAATTCAATGACGGTGTTTTCCCCAGGGATGGCAAATACAGTGTATATTGAAAAAAATCCAAACTGCCGCCGTTTATCTGTGGCAGTCATAGTTATTAAAAAGGCTCCCTGTTTTTTTAACAGGTCTACGGCTTCGGAAAATTTGCTTACTGGTACACCAAGCTTAATGTTCCGCACAGCACCGTTGGTCGTAATTTTTAGTAAATCCAAGTCCGGGTGTTCAGAAAAAACTTTCCAAAAGGGTTGATTACACACTTGGCATCCCTCCTAACAGCATAAACTTTACTACCTGGTTGATTAACTGCTGGATAGCGTGTGGCATATAGATACCTTGCAGCAACAGCAAACCAAGGGGCAAAAGAAGCAATACATGGCTGGCCGAAAACCTTTCCTTCTTCGGGGGACAGGCTCCCGGATCGCTGAAATACATTTTCCCACCAAAGTAGATTAACCCTGAAAAAACAACCGCGATCACCATTAAAAAAACGAAACCTACGAGAGTCCCTTTGACCTGAAAGCCCTGACTGGCAATGGTGAGTTCACTGAAAAACAAGCCAAAGGGCGGTAACCCTCCAATGGCCAGCAAACTAGCCATAAAGATGGCGGAGGTAACGGGCAGCCATTGGCCAATCCCGTGTATTTTAGGAATTAATTTACTTTTATACCTTTGCGCCAGGGTCCCCGCACTGAGAAATAAAACCGATTTGCCCAGGGCATGGTTAATGAGATGCAGTATTGCTCCGGTGTATCCCAGTGCTCCACCCAGGCCCACACCCAGGATGATAATACCAACATGCTCAACACTGGAATAGGCCAATAGTCTCTTAATATCTTTTTGCACCAAGATAAAGGGCAGGGCAGCAACCATTGACAGTAAGCCAAAGATAATTAACAGTTGGTTGGAGAAACCTTCACCCACAGCCAGGGTCGTTAGCAGATGGAAGCGAATAATGGCATAAATAGCGCAATTCAGCAAAACACCCGACAACAAAGCACTAACTGGTGAAGGAGCTTGGCTATGCGCATCCGGCAGCCAGGTGTGTAATGGGAACAAGCCCGCCTTGGTGCCATAGCCAACCAGGATAAAGATAAATGCCAGTTTCATGAGAGAAGGATCTAATTGATCAGCCACCAAATAAAGCTGTTGCCAGCTGAGACTTATTTCATCACTGCCCAACACTCCTCTGGCTGCATAAAAGGTTAGAATAATCCCCAGCATGGCAAAGGCAATACCGACGGTACAGATAATGAGGTATTTCCAGGCGGCTTCTAAGGCTGATTTATTGCCATAAAAAGCAACCAACAGGGCGGAAACGATGGTGGTACCCTCGATGGCCACCCACATAACTCCCAAATTATCGGCCAGCACAGCTAAATACATGGTAGCCACAAAAAAATGAAGTAAGCCGAAAAAAAGTCCTACCCGTTTTTCTGCTATTGCCCCATGGCTGCGCTCCTGCCGCAGGTAGGTCACCCCATACAGACAACAGGTTGTTCCCACCACCCCGATGATAAAAACTAATATTGCAGATAATTCATCCAAAATAAGTAGTTTATAGATTTTGTGGCTATTAAGCTTTTGCGCCGTTCCAGTCATAAATGGTGTTAGGCAGCAATAAATGGCTGTGATTCCCGTCAGCAGGGAACCTAGGATGTTGATTAACTCCGCATTCCTGGCTTTCGTGAAGCAACAGAGTAGGCCGCTAATCATCGGCAGTGCTAATAATAAATACAGCATTTTTTACCCCTTCAGTTTATTTAAAAACTTTGTATCAATAGTCTCAAAGGTGTCGTTAATTTGGTACGTCATCAGGGCCATGACTAAGGCTCCCACGAGAATATCAAAAAATATGCCTAATTCTATAATTAGGGGCATGCCGCCGGTAACAGCTACACCACAAAGGAACAGCCCATTCTCCATAGCTACCACCCCGATTAATTGACTAAGAGCCGAACGCCTGGAGATCATGAAAAAGCAACCCAGCAAAACCCCGGCCAGTGCTGCGGAAATAAGGTGCCCCCCCACCGGAATATCCTTTAATAACACCGGAACGATATAGCCATAGGCCAGCCCAATCAACAGCAGTCCGATTAATATGGAAGAAACCAAGCCAACAGAAAGTGAAACCTCACGGTGTAGATTTACTTTATACACCAATTTGTAAAATACCCAAGGAAGTATAATCACCTTGACCACCAAGGTTAGTCCCCCAACGATAACCATGTGCCAATTGGTTTCCTGGCTGGACAGACCCAGATAGAAGGCGATCAGGCAGAGAGCCAATGCCTGAACGGTCAGCAAGATTATCGTATTGATGATACTTCTCCCTGCCAGCATGAATAACGAAGCAACCAGAAAAATAAGTGCAAAAAGGTCTACCACCGACAAGCCCCTCCCTTCCTAGATTAAATAGGTACTTAATACAGCCAATAAACAAAAGGCCATGCCACCTGCCATAAGTTCTGGAAGTTTGAATAACCTCATTTTAGCCAAAACACTCTCAATCGTAGCCAATACCAGTGCCAGGCAGCCGACTTTAGCAATCATAAGAACTACTGCCCAATAAACTGGGGCATTCGGGTTTTGCGGCCAAAACAGATGAATTAAGAGCATGAGTAAAACCACCTGTTTAATCATCGCCGCTAGGTGCAACAACCCCACCTGTCTGCCCGCATATTCCAGCAGCATTCCTTCATGGACCATTGTTAGTTCCAGGTGAGTATCGGGATTATCCACAGGAATACGTCCGGTTTCGGCCAAAACTACGATCAGTAACCCGATAAAGGTAAGCAATCCCGCAGGATTCTGGCCTGCGCCCATGATACCGTTGATATCCGTGGTTCCAGCAACTGCCGCTAGACTAAACAGTCCCACCACCATCACCGGTTCTACCAGAGAGGAAATCATCATTTCACGGCTGGAGCCCATACCGCCAAAGGCACTGGCCGGTTCCAAAGCTGCCAAGGCAAGAAAAAACCTGGCCATAGCAAAAAGATACGTCAGTGCAATCATATCACCGATGCCCAGATTTTCATGTTGCCACAGAGGAATCATGCTCCCGGCCACCAAGTAGGAAGCCAAGCAGATAATCGGAGTTAACTGAGTTAACCATGAGGTATGCACCGACACCACAGATTCCCTACGCAAAAATTTACTAATATCAAAATAAGGTTGTAACAGGGATGGACCCTTCCGGCACTGGAGTAAGGCTTTGCTTTTTTTGATGATTCCATTGATTAACGGGGCAAGCAAAAGCAAGAAACTAAACTGCCCTAAGATTATTAAAAGCTTACCACTCATTTTTTTACCACCTATCTAACCCAAACTAAAAGAACTACCAACGTGATGAAAACATAGCCTAAATAAAGGTTAATGTTACCACTTTGAAGACACTGCCACTTTTTTGACATACTGATGGTTAAACTTCTTAAAGGCCTATATAAAAACTCTTTAAGAACCGATTTAACCTGCTCCTCAAAATAAATCTGGTAACCAAAATAAGGTGATAGATTACCTTTTGTTTCCACCTTTCGCTGGGGTTGCAGTAAACCACGGTACACGCGCCTGAACGGTTGAGAGAAGGATGCGGCAGAATATTCCATTGCAGCATCTGTCTCAATACCACAGCCCCAGGTCGCCGTTTTTCTGACCCTTGGTGTACCCAACAGTCTGCTTAAAGCCAACAATACTAGGATCGTCGCTAGCAGCAGCAAAGCTAAATCGAAGTTATAGGTTGTCAGCTCGGGAACTCTCGAACCAGGAATCAACTGATCCACCACGCCCAGCAGGCTATTCATAGCCACTTGAGGGAAAATGCCTAACCCTAGGCATAACGCTGCCAGTGGGGCCATACTAAACCTCATACGAAGGGGAACTTCCCGGGCTGCTGCAGCTTTTGGTGTTCTGGGCAATGCCAAAAAAGAAATACCAAAAGCCTTAACAAAACAGGCTGCCACTAAGGTACCGGTTAGGGCTAGAGCAACAGCAGCAAGGATACCGGCAATACTCCAAAGTCCCGATACTCTGAGGGAAGAGATCGTTACTAAAGATTGATAAATTTGATATTCACTGGCAAAACCGTTGAAAAGTGGCATCGCTGAAATGGAAATGGCACCGATCAGAAAAAGCAATGCGGTTTGCGGCATTTTCTTCATTAAGCCGCCTAATTCTTCCATGTTTCTGGTGTGAGTTGCGTAGTAGATGGCGCCTGTGGCGAGAAATAATAGACTCTTAAATATGGCGTGATTAAACAAGTGAAAGAGCCCCGCTGCCAGGGCAATGGCTGCGGGCACAGGCATTGCCCAGGAATAAAAAACAAGACTTGTGCCAATCCCCATCAAGATAATGCCTATATTTTCTACGCTGCTAAAGGCCAGCAGTCTCTTTAAGTCCTGCTCCATCAGTGCATAAATTACCCCAATAACCGCAGAGATAATCCCTAACGTTAAAACTAAACCACCCCACCAAGTAGGACCGGGGCCTACGATGTCGATCATTAAACGAATCATCCCGTAAATGGCTGTCTTGATCATGACACCACTCATCACTGCAGAAACATTACTGGGTGCTGCAGGGTGAGCCAAAGGTAACCAGACATTTAGAGGGACAACCCCTGCTTTGGTGCCAAAACCAATCAGCGCTAAAAGAAACACCCAGCTTTTTTCACTAGCAGTCAGACTGATACTGTTCCTGGCTAATACATCATAACCCCATCCACCAAATCCATTAAACATAATGAAAAAGGCACCTATAATGAAAACTGTACCCAGATGGGTCATTACGAAGTAAACAAAACCCGCTTTACGAACATTTTGCGAGCGATATTCAAAGGTAACCAAAAAATAGGAAGTTAAAGTCATTACTTCCCAGAAAATAAGAAAAGCGATGGCGTTGTTCACTGTCACGACAAGAACCATCGATAGTACAAAAATGTTATAATAAAAACTCCACCAAGCAATATTCTCCTGGCGGTAGATTTTCATATATTCCCAAGAATAAAGACCGATTAGGAAAGTAACCAGGCAGATGGTAGATAAAAAGAAGCCACTCAAGCGATCTATTTGAATAATAAGCTCTACCCCTGGTAAAATATGGCCGAAACTTACACCAAATGGATCTGTGCTAAACAGACCTGCAAGTCCTAGCACTAACCCCAATACTCCGGCTATACTACCTGGGATACATCCTGTAATGAAGGACATTTTTGAATTAACTTTAAATAAAAATGGCATCACCGCTCCGATTAAATAAATAGCAATCATTATAAAGATGATGTTACCCTGGATGCTCGCAAACATTACACTGCCCTCCCCATAATATTGTTTATAAAAAAAGAAAAAGCGACCACTATAGTACATGATACTCCTAATATCAATATTAACCAATACATTTTACATTAAATATTAAAGATAAAACAAACAGTAAGAAGCAACAGTCATTACTGTAGTGACAAATTTAATTGCGTAACCGATCCTTTTAAACTACTATCTTCGAAATTATTTAAGACCTAACGCGTTATTACTATCTAATAACTCATTAGGTCTTACTATTATTACTATAAAAAACATATTTGTAATGTCCAAAACACCTTCCATAAATCATTTGATATACTGATCAAACCTGTAAAACAAATTATTTTATTGCCAAATAATCACTAAGGGCAAAAAGATGTATGTTACTTTATTCTAAAAGCAGTGACTAGTTCATTTAAATCCTTAGCCAAACCCAAGAGTGACTCAGCAGAAGCTGAAATCTCTTCCATTGAGGCAGTTTGTTCTTCCGTGGAAGCTACAACATTTTGCACACCACCAGACATTTCTTCCATAGCAGAGGTTACATCTTGAATCTGTTCAGTAAGTTTCTGTACCGAGGCTATGATATTGCCAAATAAGAATCCTACTTCATTTACTACCTTTTTCCCTTCTTCCACTTCCTTATTGCCTTTTTCCATTGTCTCTACTGCGTTTCCTGCTTCCATTTGCATGTTATTAATAAGCCGCTTGATCTCCTTGGTAGCTTCTGCCGACTGTTCTGCTAACTTACGCACTTCTTCAGCCACAACGGCAAAGCCCTTTCCCTGTTCCCCAGCTCTAGCCGCTTCTATAGCTGCATTGAGGGCCAGTAGATTGGTTTGATTGGCGATCTTAGAAATTAATTCAACGATCTGGGTAATTTCCAACGCTTGTTGATTTAGCCCATCGATAGCCCTGGATACGCCCTGGGTTGAAGTTGTAATAACTTGCATCTGGTTGTTTAAATTAGCAATGCCCGTATTCCCTGAATTTGCGTCACGATTTGTTCTTTGAGAAAGTTCGGAGATGTCGTTTAAATTTTCCGAAATATGTTCTATGGTTGTGGACATTTCTGACATGGTTGATGCTGTTTCGGTGGCCCCAGCGGAGGTTTGCTGAGCACTGGATGAAAGGACTTGAGATGAGTAACTCACAGTATCTGCTTTTTCGTTAATCTTAATGACAACATCGCGTAAATTACTGGTCATAGCTTTAAAGGAACTGGCCAACTGGCCAAGCTCATCCTTGGTTTTTACTTCTAAGGTATTAAATGCCAGATTACCGGCGGCAATTTCTGTTGCCTGATCGGCAAGAGTTTTAACCGGACCAATCATTTTTTTGGTAACAAAATACGTTACACCAATACAAATGGTCATAACCAGGATGGTTATTAATATTACTGTACTTAAAATTTTTCTAACTAGTTGATCTAATTTATCCCGAGGTTCTCCGGCAAAGATTACCCCCATCGCTTTCCCATCCGGGCCTTTTAGTGGCATATAGGAAGTGATATAAGGTATCCCCAGTATATTGGCTTCCCCTATATAGTTTTGCTGCTTTTGCAACACAATGTCTGCTACTTGGGGATCTAATTTTGTTCCTACTAAGCGTTTGCCGTCCTTCGTAAGAGTCGTATTTACTCTAACATCTTTTAAAAACAGGGTTATTTCTGTTCCGAAAAGTTCCTTCAGGGAATCCACAAGTTTCTCTCGGGATAAATCATAACCCAGGGATAGCGTGCCAACAATAATGCCCCGTTGATTCTTTATCGGTACCCCTGCCCTGGCAGATAGTTTAACCACAGTACCGGATTCAATAAAGGAACTGGTTTCTCCTTGCAGTGACAGTTGAACATTCTTTTGATTCAAAATACTGTCACCTCGCTTATTGGGCTCATGTGTTCTGGCAATTACTACACCTGCCGCATCACCCACCGTAATAAAATCCAAACCTAGCCCTTTGGCCAGAGGAGTCAAGATAGTCAATACTTTCTCAGTATCTTTTTCTTCAATAGCTTGAGCAACTCCCGAGTACTCAGACAGGAGTGACGCCTGTAAAAGGGCTTGCTTGCGCAAGTCTTCTATGGTTTTAGCAATCCCTTCCATACCCGCCTTGGAATGATCTAGCAAAATATTTTGGGTGATATTGCTGCATATATAGGTAGTGGGTCCAACCGTTAGGATAACAGCAACAAGAATAATGAACACGATAAAAAGTGTAAACTTACCTTTAATAGATCTTGTCATGCTGTACAACCACCTCTCTAATTTATAGCCAGCTTCTGCACCTCCTCGTTGTTAAGCAAGCCTGTAATCACCAAATTGTGCTGATTCTTTAAATCAATGATCTCCTTGGTTTCAATAATTTTAATTACAGGCCTAAAGATCAGTTCTTCTTTTAAATCAATTACGATCCCCTTTAGTCCATTGCTTAATGTTACTGCAGAACCCACCGGGTAGGGTTTTATCAGTTTTAGTAAGGTTAAAGCTATCTCATTTTTAAACATAAGATCTCCCGCCGCCATGATCATCTCGTAGGCTTCATGGGGAGGCAGTGCTTTTCGATAAATACGATCCGTGGTGATGGCATTATAAACATCTGCCACTGAACATATCGCAGCCATATCTGATATTTTTTCACCTTTGATCCCCCTCGGATAACCCGATCCGTCATGCTTTTCGTGGTGGTTAAGAATAATTTCTTTGCTCAGGACGGTAAGATCATAGATTGCCTTAGCCATTTCATAACCGTAATTCGAGTGTCTCTTCATCTCCTCAAATTCTTCTGGAGTAAGTTTCTCTGGTTTATTTAATATCATCAACGGCACCTTAATTTTACCAATGTCATGCAGTAAACTTCCTATCCCAAGGGTTAAAAGCTTCTTTCTATCATAATTCAGCAGTACACCTGCAGCGATGGAAAGAATACAAACATCTACACAATGGGCAAAGGTATACATATCCACGGAACATAAATTTGTTAAATTACTGGTAACCTCTTTACCCTCCAGTATCTCTTCAATGATCGAGTCTACTGTTAAAAGGATCTTTTTATAATTGACCTTTCCTCCTCCCATTACCAATTCTTCTACCAAACTAACAGCATTAAGTTTTACACCATAGTCAATCTCGTTGCTTGGTGCTTCAAAATTTTTGCCCAAAATATTTACATCAGCAACAAGAATACCAAACTTTTTAAGGGATGAAATGATTTTTGTAGTTAAGATGACTCCCGTACCCAAAAGTAGTTGCTTGTTATTACTGATAATTGGACTGGCCAGCACCATCCCTGGCAGCAAATAACGAACCGGTAATTTCATAGCATCACCACCGAAACATTAACTGTTTAATACCTTCGTCAACTCCTTACCGGTACAAATTGCCGGCCGGTAATATTCCAATCTGTTACGGGATACTCTTTTTGCCTGATAGAGTGCCGCATCGGCACAGCGAATTAACTCTTCAACATTTGAACCATTCTCCGGATACACCGAAATCCCAATGGATACAGTAATTTTCCCACCGGGTAAGCATTCTTGACTAGGAAAAGGATAATTAGCAATACTAAGTCTCAATCGTTCCCCTATGTCTATCGCTTTGGTTAGATTTGCCCCTTGCAGCACAATGACAAACTCGTCTCCACCGTAGCGGGCAACCATATCTTCATCCCTGACAGCATCCATCATAATCTTGGCTAATTCCCCCAATAGGTGATCTCCAGCCAGGTGCCCCAAGGCGTCATTATAAATTTTAAAATTATCCAGGTCAACCATGAGCAAGGAAAAATGACGTTGGCTCTGACAAAAAGCCATTTGCTGCATGTGCTCAATAAAGGCTCGATAATTGTATAGGCCAGTCATGGAATCCCGTTCTGCTTTCTCCCTCAGGTCTATGTTTTCCGCACTTACCTTTTGCTTTTCCGTCCATTGTTCAGTATAATCCCTAACAACAGCCATTCCCCCAAGGATTCTTCCACTCTCATCCTTCCACGGTATGGTATCCATTAATAAACAGATTTCCTTCTTATTAGGACCTAGAAAACAGACTTCCTGGCCTACCATAAAATTGTTCTCTTGTATCGCTAAGGCTAACAGCCTACCCGGTTCACCTGCTTCAGCCAGAGGTACACCCACCATATTTTTCCTCTTACACCCTCCCAGCAGATTACAGAAGGCATCATTAGAGACTGCTACACGTCCTTTTTCGTTACCTACAATAATCCCATTGGTGCTTCCCTTCAGAATAACTCTTGTCAGCAAATATTCCCGGGCCAGCCTGTGTAACCCCCAGGCCACTGCTACACCCATAATAACCGTAATAATGATAGAGGCTATTAGGTTTTTGAATCCCCGGCTAATGATCTCCGTTTCCAGTAACCACAAATCATTTCCCAACCGCCTTTGTTGAAAAGCACTTAATTCTTTGCAGTTAGTAATCAATTGGGTGAGATCGCCACCGTTTTTAACATTTTCAATGGAGATAGTAAGATTTTGTACCATTCTTTTTCCTTCTAAAGTATGCATTACCGGTAATAATTGTTGGGTAATTTGTTCCAGTTCACGAATTTGTACTTGAGAAGCTTTTCCATCAATAATTATCTGTTCTGCTAGTTTAACTGCCTTGGCAATTTGATTAATCTTGAGTCTGCGTTCTTCAATTCTTTCCAATGTATCTTTTTGTGTTGTGTAATTTATTGTAGCCAGAAAAACAAATAATATTAATAACCCCATGATTAGGGCAGAAACAGTAAAAAAGAGGCGCTTTCTGACACTGGGGATAACTACCATATTTACCACCCCATTTAGTGCTAATGTATCCTGTCCCTTATGTTTCGTTTATCTATGTCAGAAGCTTATTTCTTTGAAGCCTAACAAAGACATACAATAAGGTCAATGATTTGAATTATATTTCACTTATTTATTTATTCCATTGTATAGGTATAATTATTATAAAATCCATTACATAAGAATTAATAATTTATTACAAAACGAAAACTCACCCAATGGCGAGTTTTTGTTTGTAAAGACAACCTAGTTGTCATCTTTAGCATAAAATTAAATGCAATTTGATAACTGTTTATTTGTAAAAATGGGTTATCTTTTGTCACTTAAGATAATTTCCACATACTTCCTTGCCAATTAAGATTTTTAACAAATTATTATCTTCTTGAAAAACTTAGTTAATACTATTTTTGAATTCCATAAAAAGCTTTACGTTACTATAGAAATCTATACTTAATTCCTTGCATCAAACAAGTTATTTTTGTCAATAAATTTGACAAAAATATATAAAATTTTATTTTGAGATTTTTTAAGGTGAAAACGTTAAAATACCGGAATCAATCCCGGATTATCCCCAGTAATCCGTCTACCACCTCGGGGAGTAACGATAAAGGTATTCTCAATTCCCACCATACCGACATTGGCAATCCCTTTTTTAGGTTCCAGGGCAAAGGTCATTCCTTCCTGTAAGGGTTCATAAAACCCTTCCGCAAGGACAGGCCATTCATCAATTGCTAAGCCAATCCCATGACCTAAAAACTTCACGTTACGTCTTCCGAAACCCATAAAATTATCCAAAAATTCAGGACTCAGGCTATTCATGATCGTGTTGTAAATATGCGCCGGTGTAACGCCGGGCCGCAGCATCTCTGCTAGGCTGTTCTGTATGTCCACACATTGCCGATGTAGAGAGACCACCTCTTGTGGCAGGGGTTGACCGAACATGTACGTCATGGTCTTATCCGTATGATAACCCTCTACTCCACACCCTACGTCGATGAAGACCAAGTCTCCTTTTTTTAATCTGCGCTCACGACTGCCTAATAATGGCACAGCGGGGCTCATGCCATAACAACCACCTGGGCCGTTAAAATAGGTTGGATAAATTGAGCCTTCACCAAAACCAATTTGTCCTACGAGCATTTCAGTATCAAACATATTAAAACGGGCGATCCCCTGATGCCCTTCCTTAACCATTAAGGAATACAAGCCAGTACCCAACTCCACTTCACTCATACCCTCTTGAAGTATAGCTGGAACTAGGTCTTCCAGTACCCTTTGATGAATTCGCCCAGACTGTTCCATGCGAGAAAGTTCATAGGGACTCTTCACTGCTCTTACTGCCGCTATATGTCCATCCACTGACTGCACATCAGTAAAAGAAAAATATTTCCGAAGCCGTTGATAAAAGGCCAGAGGCATAACTTCGGTTTCCAGGTAAACTACTTTGGGAAACTGACTAAAACACGCTGCGGCGTCACGGAAGCTGTTCATTTCCTGAATCCGGGGAAATAATGATTCCTCCCTAGCACGTTCATAACTACGCCGCACCCAAAGGATTGCCTCATCATGCCGAGGAATCAATAACATGCCGTCCTGCATTGTACCCGTAAAATAATACATATTTATTTTACTAACAATAACAATGATCTCCCATTCGGGGCTTGTTTCCTCCATTCTAGCCCGAAGGCTATTCATGCGAGCTTGTAGTTCAGTTAGCGGTACCTGTATTTTCATTCTTTTACTCCGTTCCTTAACTAATTACTGTTCTCTCAAATCGGTAATGTCTCACTTCTTAGACCTAGACGATGATTTGCTCGGGGATTTAACAGCTCTCCTACCTTGGCTGGGACCAACAATGGCTCCATTAAAGACTCTTTTTCTAGCAATCTTTACCATAAGTTCTTTTTCATATCTTTTGATAATTGGTACTTCCCTTTCAGTTACGATGGACACAGCGGTACCCAACTGGCCACTTCTGCCGGTTCTGCCACTCCTATGTAAATATTCCTTTGCATCTTCAGGAAAATCCAAATTAAAAATATGTGTTACCCCTTTTATATCTAGACCTCTGGCAGCGATATCTGATGCCACTAAAAGCTGTGTATCTTCACCTCGGAAGCCTTCTAGCGCCCTTTGGCGTTCCTCCTTAGACATTCTGCCCAGGATTTTGTAAGCTTTATAATGATGATGTTGAAGCCTTTCTGTAATCCTGGTGATTTCTTCATTATCATTAACAAATACAATTGCTTTTTGGGGCTTTAGTGCAGCAACCAATTTTCTTAAAACTTCCAGCTTATCCCGTTGGCTCTCGGTCACGAAATAAAGGTGCGTAATATTCGAATTGACCAAAGGCTTGTCATCAATCTTGATAACTTCTGCTTCACTCATTAGCCCCATTGCCTCAGCTAATGCTTTACCAGCAATATGTGCACCAAAAACCACTAATTGCCTGTCCTTCATGGTAGCTTTAATAACGGCTTTTACCCGATTAATATCATTTTGCCCCAAAAGCCGATCGCCTTCATCAATAACAATGGTTTTAATGGTATGAGCATTAATCTTTTTTTTGCCTATTAACTCCTGAATTCTTCCCACAGAGCCCACAATAATATGAGGTTTCTCCCGTAAAGCCTCGATTTGTCTGGCAATATTGACATCACCAATAATCGGGGTAGACGTTACCGCTACTTCGGAGTTCTCTGCCAATATTTTTATCTCTTTGTGAATCTGCATAGCTAATTCATGGGTTGGTGCCAAAATAATCGCTTGCATTTCTCTTTTATCACTATTAATTTTTTGGAAAAGTGGTAATAAGTAGGCTAATGTTTTACCGCTTCCTGTTTGCGATTGCCCGATAATATCTTTATTTTTTAACAATAGTGGTATTGCCTTTGCCTGAATCTCTGTGGGCTGAGTGATTCCTCCCTGATGCAAGCCTTCTATCAGCTTTAAAGGTACGCCAATTTCATCAAAAGTTGTCATGGTATCCTTTCAGTTCTCCTAGTTTGTTGAATTTTGGGCCAATATAACACAAAAGAAAAGGTCAGTCAAGTTAGCCAAAATGACTTACGCTACGTCTTAGACGTCGGCGCAAGCCTTAGTTTTGCTTATTTTATAAGCAATGGCTCACTTCCGACAATTTTATATTGATGTTCTGTCATAACCGTTCCATCTTCTTTTGTCTTCTTAAAAGTAATGAGATCATGACCATCGTTGGTTTTGCTTTGTGAGGTTTCATAAATATATCTACCATCGTTTTCTATGATTTCCCTGGTGCCAATCCAATAGGGGCAACTGTTTAGAAACGAATTATATTTAGTGAGTTCTGAAAACAACTTGTTGGAAGCCCCAACATCGATATCAGGCAGTTGCTTATCCACATGCTTTTCACTTACCGGGGCTATCCTACCAATGCTTTTCAAATATTCTGCTGCTTGTTCTTGCTGCTGTAAGGCCAGTTTGGGGTAATTATTATGGGCAGAAAGTACTTTATTATGCAGTCTATTAGGAAACATTTTTTTGATAGAATCTGTATAGCGTTCTCCGTCTTCCGGCTCTTTATACTCAAGCAAAGAGTAGTCACCGCTCTCATTTTGGGCAAATATTATCACTGTTGGGATAGCTCCACTGCCGCTGATCTTCGTAAAAATACCATTTTCAAAACCAAAGAAGCTAAAGCTAGCGATTGTATAGACTTTAACTGCTTCTCCCTTTTTCTCTGAGTCAAGAATAATGTGTCCTTCTGTGGCAAATTCCCCATCTAAATACGACTTTCTTTGCTCTTTGACAGCAAAACTTACTGCTTGGTCAAGAGTAGTAGCACCTTTTGTGGTAGCAGCTGTCAACCCATTTCCCTCGCTTGCCTGGGAATTTTGCTTAGTGAAGCCACTGGTCAGAGCTATCCCGCCCAACATCACCACCAAAAACATTCCCACAACAAGCACAAATTTTCCTTTGCTATTGAAACCTGACATTACTCTCACCCTTCTTTCGTTCAACTCACACAAACATCACTATTCTAATTTGCAAAAGATCGCTTGCCCCCAAGTCTTTAGACTCCGGACAGGAACGTAGTTTCAGGGGGGATCTACCATCATGAATTCTACCTTAATTTGCCTATTCCCTTCATCATGTACACAAAACATCTGATAACACAGGTATATACCGGATGTTGAAAAAATGGACCATATTTAGACTTACTCTAAATAGGTCCATTTTTTCTTGGCCTGTCAGAAAGGATAAACCTTCCGAACAGCCACAGATTTCTATCTAAATGAAGCATTTATAGCTTTTAACAGAGTGCGAACATCATACCGATGGGGAGTCACCGGACTCACTTTTTTGCTAAGTCCCAGTAGGGTGTAAACAGCCATTCTTGCAGCACGGACTGAGTACTCCTCCGTGAATACCATATCCTCTGGAATTTCTACAAACTGACCAATAAAGGCTAGGTTGGTTGAACCTTTAGGAACCACCTTCGGTCGATCGCTCATGGCCCGGGGCTGGAACATCGAAACAATATAAGGCATCATACAGGGTATGACATTGACTACGGTATCCATAATTTCATCGATTTCCTCTGCAAAATGCAAATGGTGAAGGAGTTCCATGAGGATCTCTTTCCCTGTGCAGTCACGCATCGGCTTCTTCACATAGTTACCTGGCCTGTCGGTATAGAGACCATACCCCCAGAAGATGGTGGTATCTGCCGGCTGATTTTTAAAGTGAGGCTGTGCAGCAACCACGATAGACATCAGCCAGTTAGAATCTCTAAAGGTCATTAAAGCGCCGCTGCCAGGTTTGTTACGTGAAAATCTCTCAATCATTTTGAGCAACTTGTTCCCCTTTAAAGTAACCGTAAAGGATTGCCAATTTGTCTCCTCGGGCTTGCTAAAGAAGGGTTTAGGATTTCCTAGTCCTTCTTTTTTCACAGCAATATTTGCCCATAGATCACCCGAAATAGGATTCTCAATCACCATCCGGGCAGGCGTATCAAAATCGCCTAGTTTTGAATTATCCGTCATACAACCATTGGTTACGATACACAAGTCGCCCTCGTTAAGCTTTAGTACACCTTCCTGGCCATCCTGCTCATAGTGGATCGCGGTAACGGTAATATCCTCTCCTGCTGCAAAATCCAAATCTGTTACAGTATACTGCAAGCTAAAATCAACACCAAAACTATCCAAATAAGCCTTGACAGGCAATATAATAGATTCATACTGATTGTATTTGGTTCTGGTTACCCCCTCCAGGGTATGGATGCGGGAATATTCGAAGATCATGCGCTGCATATAACGTTTAAACTCAAACAAACTGGACCATTTTTGGAAGGCAAAGGTTGTCTGCCACATATACCAGAAATTTGTCTCAAAAAAATGAGGTGTGTTGGCAAACCAATCGCAGATACGCAGATTATCAAGTTTTTCTTCAGGAGTAATCAATAGTTTGCTCAATGCCATGCGGTCTGCATCATTAAAGCCCATGGACATAACATCGATTACTTCACCGTCTTTATTGACTAGTCTGGCATTGGCATGGGTTGGATGGACTAGGTCAAAGGCCAGAATTTCATCACAGACCGACATTCCATCCTGCTCAAGGGAGGGTATCGAGGAAAGCAACTCCCAAGTGTTTTCGTAAGTTTCTTCGTTTAGCATTCTGCCACCGCGGGCCACAAATCCATTGATGGCATTCCCTGCCCCATCATTACTGCCGCCGAGAATTGGCATTCCCTCTAAAATGTGAATATTTTTACCGGGGAAATTACAATCTCTTATCAGATAAACAGCTCCGGCAAGTGAGCCTAACCCACCTCCCACAAAATATACGTGCCTATTTTGATATTCGTTTTTCAAAGGAATCGCCCCCGTTCTTCATATTCCAAACATAACAGTTATCTTTGGATGTCTTTACTATAATGCCATTATGTTTTGATAGATATAATCAAAAAGTAGGGGCTGTATATTTTTTATACAGTCTGATCTAATTGTATAAGAAGTAGTAAATCAAAGATTTTTTATGACTTTTTCTCGTATCTTTGCAGAGCCCTGATAAAATTTCCTTCAATTAACTCATTCAGCTTTTCAATGATCAGTTTGGGACTCTCCTTCATACCCTCCCTCATCCATTGAATAACCAAGCCAGTGAAGGCAAGAGTATAAAAATTTGCGATAAATTTTTTATCCTCTTCTTTAACCTGCATATTGCGAGAAACCTCATTAACCACCCTTAAAAGCAGTTCATTGGTAACTGAATAAAGGTACATGTCTAAATGATTTCTACCCAGTGAATGTAAGGTATTCATACAAAATGCCTTGTTATTTGCTATATATTGAAAGATTTTATAAAACCCATCTTTCCAGGTATTATAACTGGTATAGTGAGCGATGCTTTCAATAGCTTCGGTAGTGTAAATCCAGCCAACTAAATCAAAAATATCTTGAAAATGATAGTAAAACGTTTGCCGGTTGAGACCGCAGTTATCAACTAGATGTTTTACAGATATTTTCTGGAGAGGAGTATCCTTCATTAATTCCTTTAAAGCATTAGCAAGGGCTTTTTTCGTTAATAAAGAGCTAGACATGTAACCACCTGCATACCTCTTTTATTCTAAAAATGAATATTCCTACCATTATCATTTCATATATCTGTTTAATCATTCTTTTTTAACTAACTAAGCAAGTAGCAACCCAGATTTAAACACTGCACTCTTGGAATTCACGGGTACTTCTTGAAGTGACAACTGCAATGTAATAAATACGGTTTCTACCTTCCAGTAGAAATACCCTGAAAAATCTTATTTACTACTATAAACTTTCAAATAAATATAGTAATTTTTCCAAAAACATGTTACATATTCTAATTTTATTCGTCCTTATAATAATGTTAAAAAAAGGAGGGGGAGAAATGATTAAAAGGTTACTTCCCTGGGTTAGTGGCCTAATACTCACCTTATGGCTATGTGGAACGGCTGTGGCTGCAGAGCCACTGATAACGAATCAGCAACAGGCGTTGGAACTAGCCAAAAAATTACTCCCGGAAATTGTTGGTATCCAGGACTCGGAAGTAGAATTTCGTGAGGATAATTACCGCGGTACAGGGGTTTGGTCCTTGAGGCTCCGTAACGAATCCCCTCGCCCATTTGGACCCTACAGAGAAGGGCATATCGAAATTAATGCCAAGAATGGTTCACTTCTTAGCTTTTACTACCGTCCTAATCCCGCAGATAAAAAAACAGATCAACAGGTTGTTGACCGGAGCCAGGCCAAGGAAATTGCCTTAAATTATCTTAAAAAAATGCAACCCAATCTAATCAATCATGTTCGTCTGGAAGATAACCCGGTTTATCCTTACTATCAAAATGCTACCCTGGAATTGGCCTATTCCTTCTACTGGAAGCGGGTAGTTAACGGCATTCCCGTTCAGGAGGATAGCATTGGGATCAGGGTTGATGCGATCACAGGCAAAGTTATTAGTTATGATTTTACCTGGAATGAGGAGGCTACCTTCCCCACCCCTGGTAATGGCTTACTAAGAGCGGAATCCGTCGCCAAGCTTGTTTTGGAGAAACTAGAACTTTACCCCAACTATCAAATGAATCCTGAAAACGGCTCTAAGCAAAAACTTACGCCAGTCTATCAGCTTAACAGTAAGTACCATGAGTTTGATGCTTACACTGGGCAACCCATCGACCAGGAAGGTAACCGTAAAGAATTTGCCGAGAGTAAACGTTACCAACAAACCTTTTCTCCCGTCATGGGAGGAGCAGCGGTTTCTACGGAATACTATCCTGGACAACAAATTCAACCCACTGATGCACAAACAATTGCTGAGCAATTTTTTAAGCAAATGGGTTACAGCGGTAAAGTAAGCCGCGGCGGCAATGGCATTGCAAGTGGTCCCGGCTATACTATGGAATACTGGAATTACCAGATTGAGACAAATCAGACGGAAAAAAACAGGAACCAACCACAAATTGATGTTTCTATTGAAACCAGCACCGGAAAAGTAGTGGGTTTTCGCACCTGGAACAATGAACCTACTCAATCCGATGACCAAACAATTTCTTCTGAACAGGCCAAAGCTATTGCTGAAAAATTTGTGACCGGTGTTTTGGCTATCGGGAAGCCCGTAGTGCTGCGTGACGAGAACTATCTTCGTCGCACTTCTGATGAGCCCTATCAATTTGTCTTTGTCCGGTTGATCCACGGAATTCCCAATGAGTACGGGGACCTCATCGTAAGTGTAGATTCCCACAGTGGGAAGGTACTGGATTATCATCTGGGAATTTTACCCGTGGGTGTTTCTTCACTAAGTTCCATCATCGATCCAGTAACAGCCAGCAAATCCTTTAAGAACAGTCAATTCCTGGAGCTTACGTATCGGTATGCCAGGGATAAAGAGTATCGTCCTATGAATAAAGTCCAATTGGTTTACCGACTAAAATACTATGGTTCTGGTATTGACGCAGTTACCGGCCAACCCCTGGGAAGAGATGCTCTTGCGATAAAGCCACAGCTCGCTAACCACTGGGCCCGGGGACCCCTGGAACTCCTGGCGGATAGCAGATTATTGCCGCATGGAGACTTTAATCCTGATGAAAAAGTTACCCTTCGAGAGGCCCTCCGGGTACTGACTGCCACTCTCCGTTACTATGATACAAACCAAATCAAGCTTAATTTCTCCGACATTAAAGAAGGCGACCCTGACCGTAGCATCTTTCAAAAGGCAGTGCAAATGGGCATCCTTGACAACAAGGGTGTGTTAAATCCAAATAGCGTCCTAACCAGAGAACAAATGGCCGTATGGCTAGTCAATGCACTGGGCTATCAAGAATTAGCTAGGTCTCCGGTTAAAACTGAAGTTACTTATCAAGACCTTGAGAACAATTTGTATCAAAACCATATTGCCTTCGTCACCGCTCTGCGACTCTTGGTAGAAGATAAAGACGGTTATTTCCACCCGCAACAACCGATTACTTGGGCCGAACTGGCCACAATTGTAACAAGAGTGGCCCCCAAAATGAACAACGGGTACTAATTGTAGATTTTTTAAGACTCGTTACAACCCATGAAAAATATAATTCCTTTTCGTCAACTATTTCACTCTACTGCCATACCACGGCTGACAACCAGCCGTGGTATGGCTTTATATTGATATTACAAAAACCACCCCGTATGGAGTGGTTCCGTTATTTCCTCACCGCAGCACCTGTTTACACCTTTCATGCATTAATTTGCACCAGCGATCATTTAGGGAAACAGATTAAACAGCCTTATTCAGCTGCTTTAAAATTATATAGCGGCTTAATTGTATCTATCAGCTCCACTGTGTCACCGATATTGTTTACAATATCTTCAATTGGCTTATAAGCAAGCGGACATTCGTCAAGGGTTTCTTTATTAACCGAGGTGGTGAAAATTCCCGCCATTATCTCTTTATACTGGGTCAGCGTAAAGGATTGTCTGGCTTGTGTCCGGCTCATAATTCGTCCAGCACCATGCGGGGCAGAGTAATTCCAATCTGCATTTCCCTTCCCTCGGCAAATAAGGCTACCATCGCGCATATTGATTGGAATCAATAACTTTTCGCCCCTTTGGGCAGATACTGCACCTTTTCTTAAAATCATCTTTTCCAGATCTATGTAGTTATGAATCGTCGTAAACTGCTCAACGATATTGAGCTTCATCCCCTTGATTAGTTCCTGTAGCATGGCTTTACGGTTAAGTTCCGCAAAACGCTGTACTATTTTCATATCGTGGAGGTAATCATGAAACAGTTTCCCAGACACATAGGCTAAAGGCTTTGGAATTTCGCTTAATAACTCCGCTTTTTTCCTTTTCAGTTGTTGCTGAATCTCCTTTTTGCGCCCGGTTGCTGTAAGCTCCTTGCTATATGCATCCAGATCAAGTTTGGTATGCTTGTTGAGTGATTTAAAAGCTTCCTCTTGATAGAGGCTGGCAACCTCATGGCCTAAATGACGGCTGCCAGAGTGGATTACGATATATAGATTGCCCTCGCTGTCCTTATTGGCTTCAATAAAGTGGTTACCACCACCTAATGTTCCAATACTGCGCCTTGCCCTACCAAGATTGACTTCGCCTTTACAGGTTAGCTCGTTTAAGTTTATCTCGTCGTTAAAAGGGTGCTCTTTCTTCCGTATGTTAAAGCCACAGGGTATTTGATCATAAATGAGCCGATCAAGCTTCTGCAACTCCAGGTGTCGGTTCTCGAGCTTTATTACCTCCATACCGCAACCAATATCAACACCGACAAGATTCGGGACAACCTTATCCTCAATCGTCATTGTGGTTCCTATGGTACAACCTGCCCCACTATGTACGTCCGGCATAATCCTTATTTTACTGCCCTTTGCAAACTCTTGACTGCATAAGGTTTCAATCTGCTTGATGGCACCCGGCTCAATATTTTTAGTGTAAACAATGGCCGTATTATAGCTACCTTTTACTTCTAACATTAGGAAAATTCCCTTCAAAATATTGTTCCATTTTAAGAAGAGCCTCTTTTTTATCAATATCCCTGCATAACCGGTAAGGTTTCCGTTGGTTATCTCTCCAATACATCCCGATTCACAAGATTAGGTGGTGTTTTTCCCGCTAATGCTGTCAGTAGGTTTTCTGCTGCCAGATTTGCCATCGTTGTTCGGGTCTTTTCACTGGCACTACCAATGTGCGGTAAGGCAACCACATTAGGCAGGGTAAGTAAAGGATGGTCCAGTGCAACCGGCTCATTTTCAAAAACATCTAACCCCGCAGCCCAAAGCTCACCTTGCTTTAGTGCGTGATAGAGAGCCTCCTCATTAACAATGCCACCCCTGGCTGTATTAATGAGAATGGCGGTCTTCTTCATCAACGATAATTCCCTAGCCCCAATTAAATTAGTAGTTTCCGGAGTATAAGGGGTCATAACACAGACAAAATCAGACTCCCTTAGCAGTGTGTCCATAGCAACATATTCTGCCCCAAATTTCTCTTCAGCCTCCGGTTTTCTAGTTCTGTTGTAGTATAAAACCCTCATATCAAATCCCTTGGCCCGTTTTACTACACCTTCGCCAATTCTACCCATGCCAATAATCCCAAGGGTTGCTCCATAAATATCTTGACCTGTTAAAAGCATCGGCGACCAGGTCTGCCATTTTCCCTGCCGCAGAAAATCTGCCGCTTCAATCATCCGTCGTGCAGTTGCTAAGAGTAACGCAAAGGTAAAGTCTGCTGTGGTCTCTGTTAATACTCCCGGTGTGTTGGTAACCCTAATACTCTTTTGCGTTGCTGCTGCTAAATCAATATTATTAAATCCCACCGCCATATTACTGATTACCTTTAGGTTTTTAGCCTTTTCCAGTAGGGCCTGATCAATTTTGTCTGTTAGTAAGCTATATAGTCCCTCTACTTCTGTAATCTCCTGTTCCAGCACTTCGTAGGGTACCGGAATATCTTCCTCATCCCACATTTTAACATCACATACTTCTTTAATCCTGGTTAGAGTTTCTTGAGGAATTGTTCTTGTGATATAAACTTTTGGCTTCAACTAATAGCCCTCCTTCTTAGTAAATTTATCTCTATTCCTCTGCTAAGGTACCCTTCAATAGCAAATTACCTTGCTTGATTTTTTAGCACTTCCCGTGTCTCTATTGATTTTTATTATAACATTTGCTTGGTATTAACGGAATTTCCAAAGTATCAAGCCACCTTCCAGAAATTGAGAACCAGATCTACGTGAATTGAACTTTATTAATGGGATTATGAAGTTAATTACCAAAGGAAAATATACCGAGCAGGTTAGCAAAAAATAATGTAGTAAGGGTTACCCTAAAAGTCACTCCCACATAGTATGTGATAGCTAATGACTTAGTTTTAACTAACTATCTTAGACCGGGTTAATAACTATATTTTTCTTTGGCAAATTGTTAGCCCTGGCTAAGTTTTAAACAAAAGGGGAGGTATATAGATGAAAAACAACGGCAGGGGCTTTAGAGAAGAGAATACCATGTCCCTCTACGATTTGCCCATTGGTAAAACAGCCTTGGTTAATGCCATCCAGGCAGAGGGGATCACTAGAAGAAGAATGTTGGACCTCGGCCTGGTTCCGGGTACCAAGGTAGAGGCTCTGCGGGAAAGTCCTACCGGGGACCCGAAGGCCTTTAAAATCAGAGGTGCTGTGATCGCTTTCAGAGAGGAAGAGAGTAGCAAAATATTGATTAACTATAAGGAGGATTAAATCATGGGTCTGACAAACCAGTCCTGCGGTACCAGAGTAAACAAAGAAACCTTTACCAAAAGTACTGCAAAAGTTGATTATGTGATTGCCCTGGCAGGGAATCCCAATACAGGTAAGAGTACCGTCTTTAATGCTTTAACCGGGCTTAATCAACATACCGGTAACTGGCCCGGTAAAACCGTCTTACGGGCCGAGGGTAAATATATCGATCATGGATTGGTTTTTAATCTAATTGATTTACCAGGCACCTACTCTCTACAAGCAAATTCTGTAGAAGAGCAGGTAACCAGAGATTATCTATGCTTCCAAAAACCAGACGCAACAATTGTTGTGGTAGATGCTACCTGCCTAGAAAGAAATCTAAATCTGGTTTTACAAGTTTTTGAGATCACCTCCAAAGTTGTAGTTTGTGTAAATCTTGTTGACGAGGCTAAGCGGAAAAAGATATCCGTAAATATTGATGCGTTGGCTGCTAAACTCGGTGTCCCAGTGGTAGCAACCGCAGCCCGTGATAATATTGGGCTTGATAAGCTGGTCAAAACCGTTACCGAAGTAGCTAACGGCACCCTTAAAACAGCTCCTTATTATGTGCAATACCATGACTCAATTGAAAATGCGATCAAGAAGATTCAACCACAAATTAAATTATTAGTCGGTGAAGAGGAATTTAACACTCGCTGGCTTGCCTTAAAACTGTTAGATAAGGATCAGACCGTACTTACACAACTCGAAAAATATTTAAGACAAAAAGAGACTCTTACTACTGAAATCGGAGGTGAACTGTGGGCATGAGCCAGTCCATAAGAACTGGTCTTACTGGCATATTATCAGATGTTGATAAGATCAACCCCAATGGTACCCTAGGTATCAATGATTCCGTTATCAGTAGTATTTATCAGACTGCTGAAAGCATTGCCAGTGAAGTAGTTAGTCAAAAAGAAAAACCGAAAACTGATTGGGATAAAAAGCTAGATGATATTCTTACCTCCAAGGTGTTTGGCTTCCCCTCTATGCTGTTATTACTGGGAGTGATCTTTTGGCTGACCGTAGCAGGTGCCAATGTTCCCTCTGCCATGATTGCTGATGTACTCTTTTGGGGACAAGACCGTTTAACTGATTTATGTAACTATCTACACGCGCCAGCCTGGTTTCAGGGTTTTTTTGTGGAGGGAGTTTATCGCTGCCTAGCCTGGGTTATATCCGTTATGCTGCCACCCATGGCGATCTTCTTTCCATGTTTTACCCTACTAGAGGATTTGGGTTACCTGCCAAGGGTCGCTTTTAACCTGGACCGCTTGTTTAAAAAGGCCGGTGCCCACGGCAAGCAGGCCCTAACCATGAGTATGGGCTTTGGTTGTAATGCTGCGGGTATTATAGCCTGCAGAATTATTGAGTCCCCCCGGGAACGAATGATTGCTATGCTAACAAATAACTTTGTTCCTTGCAATGGCCGCTTTCCCACCTTAATTGCTCTGGCTGGTGTTTTGGTCTTTGGTATGGGCAGTACCTTTGGTGCCACCGCCATTGTTGTTGGCATCATTTTGCTGGGGATTGCCGTAACCTTAGCGGTTTCCTGGACCCTGTCTAAGACATTACTGAAAGGAGTACCTTCCTCCTTTACGCTGGAACTTCCTCCCTACCGAAAGCCCCAAATAGGCAAAATCATTGTTCGTTCAATCTTTGACCGTACTCTGTTTGTGCTAGGCCGTGCTATTTGTGTAGCAGCACCTGCCGGTGCAGTCACCTGGCTATTGGCTAATATTTATGTAGGAGATCTAAGTGTTCTGGCTTACTGCGCCCAATGGTTAAATCCTTTTGCACAGGCTATCGGCTTGGATGGTTTTATTCTGATGGCCTTTGTTCTCGGTCTTCCTGCCAATGAAATTGTACTTCCTATCTTAATTATGAGTTATTTAGCTACAGGTTCTATGACCGAGTTAGATAGCATTGAAGACCTTTATCATCTCTTTGTCGTTCAGCATGGTTGGACCTGGCTAACAGCAGTTTGTATGATGTTGTTCTCTCTGCTGCACTTTCCTTGTGGTACTACACTATGGACCATACGTAAAGAGTCCGGTAGTCTAAAATGGACCCTCCTGGCTGCGCTGATGCCACTTGGCATAGCCTGTGCAGTGTGCTTTCTGGTGGCTCAGGCTGTGAGAGCTCTGGGCTGGGTCTAGTTTTTAGGGCCAGGATAAGTACTGAGGCCATTGCCGTAGCCTAAAGTTAACCTTTTTAATCGGTTAAGCCTCTCTTTATGGTATGTAAATACAACTTGAATGATCAAATAAAGTTATCCTATGATACAAAATTTTATCAATAGCAATGCTTGTAAAACCGACCAAAACCTTAACTGATCACTACTTGTATCTTATAATAAAGCTAATAATCATAGTGACAATCTATACCACAGCGTCAAAATATATTTTCTATACTTATGGCTTGCAAGAACCTATAATAATCATAAAATAAGCTCTTAAAGGACTATTTTTAGCCAAAATTAACGTTGTAACCACACTAAGTGTCCAAAATAAAATATATTCTTTTCCTCTGCCAATTGTGATTTTAAGAACAATTGGCATCTTTTTTGCAATTATTAATGAGGTCTGGGGATAAAAAATCACTTGTACTAGGTAACACCATTTTATAATCAATGCTACATAAAACGATTGCTACTGATGCTGGATAAGGAGTGAAAAGTACAAATGAACTTGTGGAACAAAATAAAGGTCAAATTTACGATGGGATTACAAGGTAAGATCACAATATTTTTTATCTTAGGAATTATTGTTTCTGTCAGCTTACTCAGTTACTCTTACCTTACGACCATGCGTAGTACTTTGGAAAAAGAAATACAAAAAGAACAAATGATGATAGCGGACGCCTTTGAAGCACAGGTTGAACAATATTTCAACGATGCCATGGGCGTAGTTAGAATGACAGCGCAGTTGCCCGCCGTACAGGACGTGTCCTCCATCGGATTCATCAGAGAGGACATTAAAGGCGTTCCCCAGGAAGTTGACCGACCCAAGAGGGATGTTATTAATTACGTATTAAAGCACTACGGGCAATTTGGTTACATGGAGCAGGTTACAGGCGATGTGGGTAATAATATTGTGATTGAACCCTGGAACTACCAACTGGATCTGAAAAGGTTAGATTTTGGCTTTCGCGATTGGTTTAAACAGGCGGTAACCAAGAGAAATACCCATATATCAGAGGTTTATGTAAGCTCCTCGCTGCAAAAACCGGTCATTGCGATTTCCCACCCGATTATTAACGACCAGGGTGAGATAGACGCTGTCTGGATGGGTGCATTGACCTTGGAGAAACTCAGTGAATTATGCAGTACATTAACCATTGGTAAAACCGGTTATGTTTATCTGGTGGACCAAAAAGGTGTGCTGGCAGCCTATCAGAATTTTGACATCATCAAGGAGCTACGGGACTTATCGAAAACACCCGCGGTTCAAAGGATCATGAAAGGTGAATCGGGAACGGCTTTACTCACAGACCCCTTTGAAAAAAAGGAGTTTTTAACCTCGTATAAGCCTGTAGGCAAAACGGGCTGGGGTATTATCGTTGTTCAAGATCCCGCTGAAGCGTTTGCGCCGATTCAGACTACGATGACCCGTGCCATCAAAGTCAGTGTGATATTGGTGATACTATCGTTATTTGCAGCCTTGTTGCTGGCCCGCTCGATTAGTCGCCCGATAAGTAGGCTTGCTTCGGCTGCAGTAAAAGTTGCCGAGGGGGATTTGACAACAAACATCAGTATTCACTCTAATGACGAGATTGGAAAGTTGGCAGGTGCTTTTAGTCAGATGGTCAGCCAAATGCGTCAAATTGTCGTGGAAATAATGAACAAAGCCAACACGGTGACCAGCTCATCCCAAGTATTAAATTCCAGCGCCACTGAAACTTCAGCCAGTGCCACGGAGACTTCGGCCACCATGACGGAAATCTCCTCCGTAGTTGATCACGTCAACGCCAACATCCAGGAGGTTTCCACCTTAACCCAAACGGCAACCGAACAGGCTAGCGAAGGTTCTAAAGGTATTAGCCGGATCATTGAGCAAATGCAGGCGATTACTAGTAAGGCCGTTGTAGTATCGGATTCCATTGATGGGTTAAATAAAAAATCCCATGAGATTAACAAAATTGTTGAATTAATAACCAGTATTGCCGACCAGACCAACCTATTGGCCTTAAACGCCGCCATTGAGGCAGCCCGGGCCGGTGAGCAGGGTCGTGGATTTGCCGTAGTAGCCGAAGAAGTAAGGAAATTAGCCGAGCAATCAGCCAGCGCGGCCAAAGAGATTTATACTTTAATTCATGCCATTCAGCATGAATCACAAAAAGCCGTAGTAAATATGGAGGAAAGCGGTAAAGAGGTTGCGGCCGGTACTCGAGTAGTGGGAGAAGTTGGGGAAAACTTTAAGGAAATCATTGGCTCAGTACAGGAACTATCACTAGAAGTAAAGGAAGTAGCGTCAGCTGTAGAACAGATGTCCGGAGGGGTGCAGAATGTTGCCGCGGCCACCGAGGAACAAACTGCTATTATGGAGGAAGTCTCGGCCTCTGCTGAGTCCTTATCCCACCTTTCGGAAGAATTAAACGCCCTGATAGGCCGGTTTAAAGTTTAATAAAAACAGATAAATCTACACCAACGCCAATGACGAAGGAATAAGACCACCCTCCCGTCATTGGCAATTTTTTCTTGGGCAGGTATGATATTATGATCTTGAAAATGGTACGCTGGCAAAATTGGTACAGCAATCAATTTATAGCTGAAGGAGAAGTATCAAAATGGGTATGTACACTGCTAACACAAGAAGTAGAAGAAAAGACGGTTTCTTTCCAGTATTTATGGCAGGATTTAGCGGCTTGGGTTTTACAATTACAATATGCGTGGCGCATCTTATTGCCTATCAAGAATTTCCTGACTTTAGGTTTATTATAGAGGTCATTCTTCTCATGGGTGCTATCGGAGTAATTGCTATCCTGTTCCAAAAGTACTTTTTGGGCGGTATATTTTTAGGGGGAGCCATCATTGGATTTATTACTGATTCCATAATTGCTGTAACCAATCCGGGCAAACCCTCTATGTCAAGTGGCTTTTCCTTTATGCTGTGTGTTAGCATAGGTTTTATTTTAGGTATTGTTGCAGAAATAGCCACAGTCAACCAAAGAAAAAGGCACCAATAATGAACTTCAATAACTACTGATCAGCCCTAAGCGTAAGTAATACAATCTCCGGCTTCATGTTGAATCGAATGGGTAACACGCTTTCTCCCAAGCCTCCATTAATGATCATTGATGTCTTTCCAGAACTAAATAACCCGTAATCCAGCTTTGGAAAAAGGTTCTGTCCAGGAATAACGATTGCACCCAAGATGGGTAGACGGACTTGTCCCCCATGGGTGTGTCCCACCATAACTAGATCAATCCCGGATTTAATTGCGGCATCATAGATGTTGGGAGCATGCGCTAATAATATTTTAGGAGTTACATCATTAACCTTCGATAAAGCCTGACCTAAATTATCTCTTCCCAGGTACGGATCATCCACTCCAACAATCCAAAAATGCTCCCCATTTAAATTAACTTTTTCAGCTTGGTTTTCGAGGATTTTAACACCTGATTCTATAAGTTGTTCTCTAAATGTAAATCCATTCCGCCAATCATGGTTGCCAGGAACAAAATAAACAGGTTTATGGCTAAGCTCTTCGACTAAATGAATACCTGCCCTAACCCCGGGATTCCTTTTATCTACCAAATCTCCTGTTATAGCTACCAAATGAAACTCCTGCTTGTTGATTAGATCTAAAAGCTTTTCCTGCTTATGCCCAAATTCCTTATTATGCAGGTCGCTTAAGTGTAAGATTGTGAACCCATCAAAAGCTGGAGATAAACCTTTTATTGAGATAGTGTACTTCTTGATTAAAAGAAACTTTACTTCTAAAAGTGAATAAGCTAGTAAAGCTAAGGCACCACCTAAGATAAAGAATCGCCATGAAATTTCTATCAATGAATATCCTCCTTTAAATTCCACTCCGACAGATAGCAGCATGGCATCTAACGTGCTAATAATTTCTACATATTCCTAACGCATCTATATCAACAAGTTTTGAGAATCAAAAAACCTATAAATTATTTATAACTCACAACCTCAACACCTTCATTTTGAACTATTTTGCATAACTCTCTTACATATTCAGGTGAGGGAGTTTTCCACTGCCTGGATGGCTTTGCCAAACCAAGAGCTTCATATTTGCTATCGCCGAATGAATGATAGGGTAGTAACTCTACTTTTGGTGTAGCTATATTGGCTTTAACAAATTTAGCGGTGCTTCTAATATTCTCTAGATCGGAATTCACCCCATCAATCACCGGTATGCGAACTACCACGGGTACTTTCAATTCATTGAGCCTGGATATATTCTTTAATATCCTTTCATTACCAATACCTGAATAAACTCTATGTTTATTTTCGTCCATATGTTTTATATCGACAAATAGTAAATTTAATTTTTCTAATATGTCTTTCACTTCGTCAAAGTTAAAATAGCCGGATGTTTCCAGCGCTAAATCGATAGCTTGATCATAAAGCTTAGATACAAGTTCCCTTAGCATAGCTGCTTGTAGGGTTGCCTCACCGCCAGAAAAGGTGACCCCGCCCCCTGAATATCTATAAAATATTTTTTGCTTTTCAATTATTCCTAGTATTTCTTCGCTGGTATAATGGAAAATTAAATTTTTTCTACTACTTGTGGGGCAGACATTTACGCAAAGGCCACAGGCTTTGCATTGGTTTCGTTCCCGAGCATGGTTTAAATAAATACCCACTCCATGGGGACAGATTTGAACACACCTGCCACATCCTATGCAGGTCTTATCATAGTAGGCAATTTTTTCAAGATTTGTCTGGCTTTCTGGATTAGAACACCACTGACATTGAAGAGGACAACCGGCGAAAAAAATAATTGTTCTAATTCCATTGCCATCATTGACAGAAAAATTCTGTAATTGCATGAAATCTCCACGTATGCCGTTCATATAGGCCTCCTACTAAAAAACGGGCGTTACAGTAAAGACAAGGCTTTGGTAAGCCATGTCTTTACTGTCATACTAATAATTTTCATGGGCTGTTCTGGCAATGATGGCATCCTGCATTGACCTAGATAAATTAACAAATTGGGTGCTATAGCCGGCCACTCTAACTAATAAATCTTTGTAAGCTTCCGGGTTCTTTTGAGCTTTACGCAATGTTTCCGTAGATATTGTATTAAACTGAACATGGAATGCTCCCAGAGCAAAAAAGGATTGGATCATGGAGCCTAAGTTACTCTGACCCCTTTTCGTATTTACTAAATCTTCATTTAATCGTAAGTTTAATAATGTTCCGCCGGAATGTACATCCTGATTCAGTTTTGCCGCTGAACGCATGGCGGCCAAGGGCGTAGAGGTATCGGACCCAGCAAAGGGCGATACCCCTTCGGACAAGGGTTCCTTTGCTTTTCTGCCGCAGGGAGTAGCACCAACCACCTTACCCGTTGGCAAGTAATTAGAAATTCCCATAAAAGCAGTGTTAAAATTGTTACCATTAATGTCTTGATATTTGTGTCCTTCTTTGTAATAAAAATTGGCCATTTTAATAGCAATATCATCCACATAGTCCAGATCATTGCCATACTTGGGAACAGCTAACGCTAATTCTCTTAACTCCTCGTAGCCCTGCCAATTGGCATTGAGGGCCTGAATTAAAGTTTCCATAGTAGTAACTTTATCTTCAAATACGAGTTTCTTAATGACAGCCAAAGAATTAGAGGTAACAGCCAGACCAATCCCCGTAAGAACCGGCCCTACGTTGTATTTTGCACCGGCATCAACCAAGTCTTTTCCCTTCGTCAGACATTCTTCTATACAAGAGGATAAGAAGGGTCTGGGAACCATCTCCTGATGGAGTTTTTGTGCTACCAAAGTGGCGATAATGGAGTGTTCAATTAAATTACGAAACTGTTTGTAGAAGGCTTCTTCAACTTCTTCATAGGATGTAAAGCTGCTTGGGTCTTGTTCGTCCAACCCTATTTTTTCACCGGTAATCCTGCTTTTGCCTTGGTTTAAGGCAAATTCTAAGGCTGCCGTAAAGTTGATGTTAACGGCGGATGTCCATTCGCCTGTTTTACGAAAATGAGGTACTACGCAGCCACAGTTGTTCCAGTCTCTAGCATCCTCCGGCTCGTAACCGGCATTGATGAGCATTTGATAGCCCGCATTATCGTTATGGATAGCCGGAAAGCCTGTGCCTTTACTGACCAAATGGGTTACCGCCTCTAAAAACTGACTGGGACAATCTTGATGAATTCTCACACTTAAACCCGGTTGGTGCGTCTTGACCCTTTCCGTGGCTTGTAAACACATATAAGAAAGATCATTGGTGGCATCTTTTCCTTCTCTTGTTTTCCCACCCACGGTTAGGTTTTGAAATTGATTGTAGCCTGCGAAAAACTCAGCGGTATTGGCTGAGATTGTCCACACCCATTCAGAAAGCTTGAGCCAAAGAGAGTCAATGAGTTCCTGCAGCTGATCTTTCGTCATGAGTCCCTTAGCCAGATCAGCTTTAAAGTAAGGAAGCATAAATTGGTCAAATCTCCCCACATTCAGTGCCAGGGGATTTTCTGATAGGATGCCGCCAAGCTGCGTAAACCAGACAAATTGAATTGCTTCATAAAAGGTAGTCGGTGGATTTTCCGGTATTTTACTACATATTGTCGCGATCTTTAAGAGTTCTTCTTGCCTGATCGCATTATTTTCTAAAGCTGCCATTTCTTTAGCTTTTTCAGCATATCTATGGGCCAGGGTAATAATCCCTTCAGAAGTAATGATAATGGACTGATAAAAATCTCGCTTCTTCAGATCTTCTGCTGATGTAAGGGATAGCTCTGCCAGATGTTCTTTCGCCTCTCTAATGATGCCGCCAAAGCCTTTTTTGAATAGAACATCCTGGTAATCAGGTGTTATTTCACCGACAGCTTGCCGCCATTTAGAATCATTATCAATAAAACCAGTATCAACTGCCACCTTGGCCGTTTCTGCCGGTAATTGTGCCAAAAAAGCTTCTTCTAAAGATTTTCCTTGCCAATAAGGAAATATATTTTTTCTGACAAAGGTCCTTTGCTCATCTGTCATGATATAGGGGTCTTGAACTCTTTTATCGAAATTATCCATTTCCCGATCTACCCAGGTCCACGAGAACTCAGGCGTTAAAATACCACCTTTTCTAAATTCACCAACAACGCCGACAATCAATTCTCCCTCAAAAATAGTAACGTCCAGCTGTTCACAAGTATCTCTAAAAGCTTTCGCCCTTCTGATAGCGGTTGCTTCACCCTCTGTTTTTTTGTGAGACTCTGTCCAAAGCCTGGCTCTTTGATAAGAAATCGCTGGTTTGGCCTGAATATAATGCTGTCTAGCTGATTCAATTCTTTCTGTAAGCATACTTATCCCCTTCCATTTTTATCCGAATATGTTTTAACGTTTTTTGTTTGCCTTAACGGTCAAGATTCCCAAAATTAATCCAGAACACCTATGCATTCCGGGCCAATTTTAATATTTAACTATATTTTGAAAGACTACTTCCGTGTCATAAGGATTACTATACGTGTGGTGCTTATTCGATTTGAAAGCTAATGCTGCCGGAGCACTAAGTTCGAAGCTTTGGTCTTCAACAGTTTGCACTAAAGTGCCTTGCGTTACCACAATATATTCTTCCGTTGAATTATTATGAGGCATAGACACATGTTTCGCGCCAGGAAGTAATCGAATGTAAAAATATTCAAAACCAGATATTGGATTATAGGGAAATACATTGTATAAGATCATTTTCTCCTCTAGTTCAAATACTGGCTCAAGATCATTTATTGATATTGGATCATAATTATATGTTTCACTGCCTAATAGCTCAGAAAATGAAATTCGTAACCCAGTGGAAATCTTCCATAACGTTGATATCGTGGGGTTTGATTCACCTCTTTCAATTTGACCAAGCATGGCTTTACTTACCCCCGTTAGATTCGATGTGTCTTCCAAAGTCAAGTCTCTTTGAAAGCGAACCCTTTTTAAAACAGCACCTATATTAGAGGTTGGGTCCATCCGTTATATCAACCTTTCTTCACACGTAGACAATGTACTGACCTTCGTGATTTCATAAAAATAATTCATCAGTTATTCTCTTAGTACCATTATATTGTATTTTATACGTTATTGCATATTTTTTAACTATAAAACACCTGTAAAATAGTAGGTAATTACTTCCTCCTTTTTAATTTGCTTTCTGCTTTTTTTATATTCTCAGCAACTCTAAATTTTACTATATCGCTTATTAATTCATAAGGCAGCGGCTTTTCTAGAGGAAATT
>CAMKDG010000007.1 GCA_946411205.1 uncultured Desulfotomaculum sp. | reverse complement strand
CCCTACAGTCGCGGAAGATTTTGCGCTCGCGTCAGATGTGAAGAGGACAGCTGCCAGGTTTAAAAGCAAAGCGGGGCGAACAGAGACGGTGGGGTCATCGACATGGCGGTGAATGTAGTACCCACCGCCGCCACGAACGCCTACGCATGTCTGGTTAACGCTGTAGGGGGTGCGCAGCCTGAAATAGTCGCCATAACCGTTCGTGTTTTTGAAGGAGTCGTCGAAAATCGTGCCAATCTCGTAATACTCACTTAAGGACAGCGGCCACAGCTTTTGGGCGCTTACCGGCGCCTCCAAGTCACGCGCCGTAATCAACGCCGCTTCGCTTGCGGGAAGGGCATTGGCCGCGGCCGCCAAATAGTTCATCAGTGTGCTGTCCTTGTAGTCGCTGGGATAGGTAAAATTCCCCTCGTAACCACCGCCAGTCCAGCTGCGGAACTCTATGTCGCCAAAGCTGGTTTTCGCCAGCAGGGTGAGGTGACCGGGCAGTGGGCTTACGCCGCTTGTGCCGTCCCCAATCACATACCACCCCCGCCCTGCAAAGGACACTCCCGTGCTGTTTTTGGTAAATGCCGGTGTGCCCTCCTGTATGCCCGCTACCGCGCTTGCCGTAGCAGGCATCGCCCCTACTGCCAGCAATATCGCCAGCGCAAGGGATAAAATCTTTTTGATTGGGTTACTTTTCATTTGCTCGCCTCCTCCTTTTCTTTTTTGGCGCTTCTTACAAACACCGTTTGGTTGTACCGCTTTGTCCGCAGTTTGTAGGTGTGCCATGTATCAGGTGCCCATAGTCATGTTCATATGATCTTCCTCCTCAGTTCGTCCCCGTTGGGATGGCTGTGCTATGTAAATGAGCCCATTAATCGGTTGATACAATTTTAGCGCTACTGAGGGGAAGGGGGTTACTGCGCTCGTGAACGTATTTCCGGTCTTTTACACCATTAAAAAAGACCTCCGAAACCGTTGCGGTCGGAAGTCATTTCTTTGATTCTCTTATTTTTGTGTCATCTTTGCCCGATACTCGGATGGGGTCATACCCAACTCCTGTTTCAGTTTTTTAGCCAGCTTTCCGTTGTAATCCACACCGCATTCGTCAAAGACCCGGGCTATTGACAGATTACTGTCACACAGCATTTCCTTGAGCCTTTTGAGCTTGACACTCTGATGGTAGAGATGGGGCGTCGTGCCAGTGTGCTGCTTGAACAAGCGGCTATAATGCTGCTTGCTCATGTGGACGATGCTCAAAAGTGCGTCCGCATCAAAATCCTCTTTCCAGTGTTCGTCTATGTATTCCTTGCCTTTTATCACTTCTTCCCTGCCCTGATAGTATCGGGAAGGAATCACAAGAGTCACGATATACGCTATTTGCTGGTTTTCGTCATAAACGGGAAAGGATGTTATATTGACAAACATGCTTTCCGAAAACAGCTCCGCATTGCCGCCATACTTCGTAATATATTCCAAAAGCGGCATCTTGGCATCATAGAAGGTAGCGACCTCTCCCCGATAGGTTCGTAGGACAAAATCCTTGATGCCCGCTTTTTCAAGCTCCGGATCGTGAAGCATATTATATTTTCTTAAATCCTCCGGCGGGTCGGATACTTTTATGCGTTGAAAAAAGGCGTCGTTCGCAAAGAGCAGCGTGCCGTCCGGGGCGCATATATGCATCGGATAAGGGAAATGCTGGACGATCTCCACAAACAGATCTTTGTTTTCACACAGCGGTTGAAAGGGTGCTTCCTTTTCCGCCCGCGTGGGAACGTTTTTCCGTCTTTTATCTTCGGGTTTTACGGCGTCTTTTGGAATCAGCCATGTGTTTCCTGTTTTTACGGCTCCGTCAATCCGACCGGAGGTGCAATGGTAGAGTGCCATTCTATCGGTAATCTCCCATTTTGCGGCAGCTTCTTTGGTAGTTATATACTCCATCGCTTTTCCCTCCAATGGTTTATTATATTTCTTTTGTCCGAAATATTTAAAAACATAAAACAACCTCAGCCAGGATGCGCAGGATACCTTGGAGGAATTCCATAACACAATGGATATTCTCTCCGGCCACCAAATCAGATACCTCTACAGGGAGCGAAAGACTATGTCTCTCTGCTCCGGGAATTGGGCGTGATTCGATAAAAAGAATTCCGTCCATTTTTTATGCTCTGAATCAGGCAGAAGTGCCGCCCGAGAAAAATGGGCGGCACTTCGGTCCGTTTACTTGACTTCAAAATAATTTGCTGTTTCTATGCTAGCTGTTCCGCCCACTTCACCACGGTTTAGAAAATATCCCTATGACCTATGACAACGCGGAGAAACCCTGCGGTTTGTTTTTTGCTTCCATTACTTTTTACTTTTCTTAGACCATTCCATTTCCCTAAGTTGGACCCGGCGGATTTTGCCGCTGACGGTCTTCGGCAAAGCTTCCACAAATTCAATTTCTCTGGGATATTTATAAGGTGCGGTTACTTTTTTAACATAGTCTTGAAGTTCTTTGACCAATTGAGGTGAAGGCTGATAGCCATCGGTTAATACCACAAAGGCTTTGACAATTTCACCCCGTAAATCATCCGGGCTGGCAACCACCGCGGATTCAGCCACGGCATCGTGTTCGATGAGAGCACTTTCCACCTCAAAGGGGCCAATCCGGTAGCCGGCTGCCAATATTACGTCATCAGCCCGGCCGACAAACCAAAAATACCCATCCGGGTCCTTGACCGCCCGGTCACCGGTGATATACCAGGCCCCACGGAAACAGTGCTGGGTGCGTTCCGGTTCTTGCCAATACTCTTTAAACAAACCAGCAGGCCGCTGGGGCACCACCTTAATAGCGATATCTCCTTCTCTACCCGGAGGTACTACTGCACCTGTATCATCAATTACCTCCACCTCAAAACCAGGGGCTGGTTTGCCCATGGCACCGGGACGTATGGGTACACAGGGGAAGTTACCTATCACAAGTACTGTTTCCGTCTGACCGTAACCATCCCGAATCGTTAACCCCGTGGCCTTTCTCCAGGTCTCAATAACTTCTGGATTTAGCGGTTCTCCGGCACCGGTGCAACTCCGCAGTGTGGGGAATTTATAGTGGGACAGATCCTCCAGTACCAACATCCGGTAATTGGTGGGTGCACCACAGAAGGTTGTAATGGGATACTTCTGCAGCAATTCTAAGCAACGTTTGGTACTAAAACGGGTCTCATGGTAGACAAATAACGCCGCGCCCATGCTCCAAGGACCAAATAAACTGCTCCAGCCGGCTTTTCCCCAACCGGTATCAGACAGGTTCCAGTGCAAATCTGCCGGGTTTAAATCCAGCCAATACTTACCCGTCACAAAATGGGCATAGGGGTAGGAGACTTGGGTATGTAAGGTCATCTTCGGGTTACCTGTGGTACCAGAGGTAAAGAAAAGAATGGCTCCATCGTCACTTCTTGTTTTAACAACCGCGAATTCTGTACTATAATTCTCCATTTCCGTTTGATAATGCAACCAGCCCTCTTTAGGCTCTCCTACAACTACCTTTAGCTTTAAGGAAGAAAGTTCCTGTTTAATTTCATCAACCTTATTGGCTGTTTTAACATCTGAAATAATCGCTACTGACTGGGCAGTTTGGATTCTATAAGCTAAATCCTTAGAAGTTAGTTGAATGGTTCCAGGGCTGACAATAGCTCCTACTTTTAAACAAGCCAGAAAAGTTTCCCACCACTCGATATAGCGAGGCATAATCAGGATAACGACATCTCCGGCCCGTACGCCCTGTTCCACCAGCAGGTTCGCCAGCCGGTTAGAACGTTCTTTAAAATCTTTAAAGGTTCTCCGAATCTCTTGGTCCTGTTCATCCACCCAAAGCATAGCCAGCTTGTCCGGATTTTCTGCCCATTTATCGACAACATCCCCAGCGAAATTAAAAAACTCCGGTACATTCCACTGGAATTCTTTTCGTTCCTTTTCATAATCTAACATGTTACTCATTTGATTCCCTCCGTTTTTACTGTCAATAGGGATGCGGCACTCTCGGTGCGGCAGAATTTACTGACTAATTATGAAATTAATTATAGCAGATTATGTCGAGGTAATGGACAATAAAATTGGGTCAAATTGACCCAGATTTATGACAAGGCATGATAATTAAACAACTGCCGATACCAATCTAGGGTAGCCGTTAATCCCTGCTCCAAAGAGACTTCTGGCTGCCATTTTAAAATCTGACGGACCAGCGTGATATCTACACAATAGGCAAACTGTTCGTCCAATGAATAGGGTTTGGCACCTAACTGTAACAAATACTTCCGCCCTAACATCGCAGCAGCCAATTCGGCTACCTCCCGTAAAGGTAATGAGATGCCGCTGCCAATATTGTATATTTCCCCTACTGCAGTAGCGTTACAGGAAGCCTGCCATAAGGCCTCCACAACATCGGTGACATAGATAAAATCCCGATATTGCTCCCCTGCCGTCATGGCAAAGGGTTTCTCCAGGAGAAGGCTTCTTAACAATTGAGACAGAAAAAAATCTTCTCCTTGACCTGGTCCATAGACCAAGGTAGGACGTAACACGGTTACCGGTAGTTCAAAATACTGCCAGGCCAATAGCCCTAAAGTAGTTGTTGCTGCTTTGGCAGCTCCATAGGCAGATCCCGGCCACAAAGCCTGTTTTTCTCGGTAGGGGACTTGCCCCCGACCGTATTCAGCCGTGCTGCCCATCATAATGATGGATTTACAAGGCCCTTCCTGCAGAGACCGTAGCAAATTCATGGTACCCAACAAATTTATCTGATAGGCCTGCTGCACTGCCGCCCAAGAACGTTCCATTGGTCGTAGCCCTGCTAGATGAAAAATTACCTCCGGTGCAAAATCCTTTACTTTACGACTTAGTTTCGGATAGTCCAATAAATCTGCCTGAATATTGATGGCGTTCTCTTGTTTCATAGAAGAAGAATTTTTACCACGGGTTAAAGTTGCTACTTCAACTTCTTCCCTAAGCAACCTCTTTAACAGGCATCTACCAATAAAGCCAGTTGACCCGGTAACCAGTACCCGCGTTTTTACCCCAATATTTTCACTTCCTTTAAATATCGCTGATACCACTCTATGGTTTTGCTAAGTCCTGCAGACAAATTCCATTGAGGCAACCATTCCAATAATTGCCGAGATTTATGGCTATCACTGTACTGATGATCAATTTCCCCCGCTAAGGCTCCCTTACCTTGAATAACAGGTTGCAAATCTTTTCCCGACACCTTGATGATTTCTTCAACCATTTCCTTCACCGAATAGGGCCGGTGGGGTGCAAAGTTAAAGGCTTGCCCCATCACTTCCAAACGGTGCACATTTTCCGCTAAACAAAGATAGGCGGTTACCGCATCTTCCACATACAGATATTCCCGCAGGGGACTGCCATCACTACGAATAATGGGTGATCGCTCCTGCAGCACTGCCTTAATCGTGCCCGGTACGATGCGATTAAAGTTTAAATCCCCACCACCATAAACATTGGCCAAGCGAGAGATAACTACCGGCAAGCGATAGGTATGATAAAAGCTTTGGGCAATGAGGTCGCAGCAGGATTTCGAGACATCATAGGGATATCTGCCGCATAAAGGCTGATCTTCCCGGTAGGGTAATTTCTCCTGGGGACCATAGGCTTTGTCGCTGGAGGCAACAACCACACGTTCCACCGTGGGAGAAAGTCGACAGGCCTCCAGTATTGTCCAGGTTCCCTTAATGTTTGATTCAAAGGTAGATAAGGGCGATCGGTTGGCAATGGAAACAATGGTTTGGGCGGCTAAATGAAAAACCGTATCAATCTCATATTCCGCTAGGACTCGGTTAACAAATTGATAATCGGTAATATCACCATAGGCTAGGGCCATGCCTTTGCGGGTGCCTTCCCGGTAGAGATTGCTAAAGCTAACGTGATCCCGGATAATACCCACTACCCTAGCCCCGTTCTTAACTAATCTACTGCTCAACCAACTACCAATGATGCCGGTGCAACCGGTGACTAAAACATTTTTATCCTGCCAACTATTCATTTTTCCAAACCTCCCAAGGTGCCTCACCGGTTCGCCAAAGCTTGTTTAACTGCTCCATATCCCGATAGGTGTCCATGCATTGCCAAAAGCCCCGATGTTTATAAATTTTCAATTGCCCTTCCCGAGCTATCTGCTCTAAGGGCGCTCTTTCTAGGATGCAACTATCTTTATCAATTAAGTAGTTAAGGAACTCTCTGCGAAAGACAAAGAACCCACCGTTAATCCAGCCCCCGGTAACCTGCGTTTTTTCGCTGAATTCTTTGACTTCTTCTCCCTCCACAGTCAGTTCTCCAAACCGAGACAATGGCCGTACCCCGGTAACCGTAGCCATACAACCGTGCCTTTTATGAAATTCATAGAGTTCCTGAAGATTTACATTGCTCAGACCATCTCCATAGGTAACCATAAAATCAGTGTCATCCCCCAAAAATTTTTCTACACGTTTGAGTCGGCAACCCGTCATGGCTTCCACACCGGTGTCTGCCAACGTTACTTGCCAGTCCAATTTTGGATTTTGGTGAATCTGTACTTCTGGTTTTGGTGTAAAGCAAATCGTAAGGTCACTGTTCATCAGTTGATATTGCAGGAAGTATTGCTTAATCATCTCTCCTAAATAGCCAAGACAAAGGACAAATTCTTTAAAATCATAATGAGCATATAGTTTCAGGATGTGCCAAAGGATAGGTCTTTCCCCCACTGTTACCAAAGGCTTGGGCCGAAATACCGTTTCCTCCTTAAGCCGGGTCCCCTTCCCGCCACACAAGATCACTACTTTCATTCCAAGCACCCCTTTTACGATAGGCAACCATGTTCCGTAGGAACTCCCAGAGAGTCTTCAACCGAACACTGGAATGCCCCCCGTTACGCCGACGAAAAACCACGGGCACCTCCCCCATTGTCACAGACAAATCATGCGCTTTCAGCATAACCTCTGCGTCCAAAAACCAGTCCTTCGAGCTAAGAGCTAATTTTTCATAACAAAGCCTTGTCATAATCTTAGGCGAACCGTTAATGTCACCAACATTTACCTTAAATGTATATACAAAAAGTTTGTTAAATATGTGAGAGACAACCTTTCTTATCAGTCCATCCTCCCGGTAATAGCGATTTACTTTGCACAGATGATAATTTTTCTCCAGTGCTTCCCGAAATACTCTAGTCACATCCTTAGGATCAATCTGACCATCAGCGCCCATAAAACCTAGGTAGTCCCCACTGGCCCAGTGCAAACCGTTAATGATACCCCAGCCATAGCCTTGATTTTTTGTTACCTTAACAACTTTAATGGTTGGATATTCTTGAGACAATTGAGCCAAGATACGTCCGGTTCCATCGGAAGAACCATTATCCACCACTATCAATTCGTGCTGAATATCTTCCTTAGTTAATTCCTGCAACAATTCTTGGGTTACCTTTTTAGCATTGGCTGCTTCGTTATACATAGGTAGAACCAGGGACAACATGGGAACTTTGGTGCTCATGATGGCTACTCTCCTTCGTGATTATTATTCAGACAAGCCAAGTTTTTCTAACCAATACCGAGTTTTACCAACATTGAATAGAACTATACCGGGTATACTAAAGTAATAGTTGGGTAAAATAACTTTTTCTGCATAGCAGAAGGTATAAAGTTTTCTGCTATGCAGAAGGGCAAATTAAGCTTCTGCAGCGCCTAAAGGCTTGGCGTAAGCAAGTTTTTCTAAGGTGACTCTGTATGAAACAAAAACTTTTGGTTCCCGGTTTATTGTCAATGATCACCTGGCTTGTCCTGCTGCTTGCCAGTTATCCAGCTTGGCAAAAGGGTATGTCCCTAAGTGGTGCCTTCATGCCCCTTCTCTTAGCCTTGGTTTTTGTGATGACCTTTTTCCTTTATTGGCAAGCCCTGCGAGACGGAGCCGTTACTGCCAGCAATCTTGAGGTGTTGGGCTGGACCACAGCATTAACCCTACTGCTGGTACTCCTATTCCCCTTCGCCTGTGAGGACGTATATTACTACCTGGCCACCGGTCAAATAGCAGAGCAATACCAAGCTAACCCCTATCTAACCACCGCTCATCAAATTAAAGCTTGGCGTTTAGATCCCTTTCTCAGTACCACCAATTGGGGCTTTTTAACCAATGTTTATGGCCCTATTTGGACAAAGGTAGCAGAATGGTTGGTGGCCTTGACAAACCATCATTTTGGCTGGGCGGTACTTATTTTTAAGTTATTTGCAGGTCTAGTACACTTGATCAATACTGTATTGATCGGATTTACCGCACGCAATTTCGGTATCAAATCTTCTCAGGCCATGTTGGTCTATGGCTGGAATCCATTATTACTATTCGAATTACCCGGTCATGCCCATAACGATGCCTTACTGCTTACCTTTATTATCCTTGCCTTTTATTCACTTACCGTTAGACGTGGTCTATTCTCTCTGCCCTGTTTAACCCTGGCGGTATTGGTAAAATACACCCCGGTGCTTTTAGCACCACTTTTTCTATGCTGGCTGTTAAAACGTCGTTGGTTTAGCAGTTTATTGATCGGCTGCCTACTTTCTCTGGTGCTTGTGTTTATCTGGTGGTTACCCTATTGGGAGGGTGTCACCACACTGCAAGGTGTCGTAAAACAACAAAATTTTTATTCCATTAAATCTCTGCATTACATCCTATTTACGGCAGCCCAGGAACTGTGGCCAAACGCCGAAAAAGTTATTATCTTTAAAATTATCTCCCATGTTTTAACCCTAGTATTCTCACTCATGTATTTCATTCTTTTACTCTGGTTATGGCGAAAGAAGTCACAGCAGGATCTGCCGCTCCTCTTAACCAATACCGTACTTATTTGGCTGGCCTTTTTAGTAATCGCCAATAAGTGGTTTCAACCTTGGTATCTAGCTTGGATGCTGGCCGCCGTTCCGTTGCTGAGTTGGCAAAGTCCCTTATTTACGGTCTCTTTGTTGTTGTCTCTGACAGCAGAATTGTCTCGCTTGCCCCAAATGTTGCTCGGACACACTCATTTAGCCATGCATTTGCTTACTTTCCTCGTGGCCTGGTGTCCCTTACTGTTGTATTTTTACTGGCCTAATGGCCGTTTTCTGAGGTATTCCGATGGCAATAGACAAGAAAAAACGCAGGAGTAGAAAATTTTCGAGTTAGTCAGCAGGATTTGGTCACCTGCGGTCGAAATAGTATTTACCATGTAAAAATTGGAAGGTGTTCGCATGAGTGAAGCTGTCAGTATTAAAGGAACACGGCACGGACTCTTAATTCTCCTGGACAAGGAAAGAGATTTTGAAGATATTAAGCAGAACTTATATAAAAAAATGGACTCCGCCAGGGGTTTTTTCAAAGGTGCTGAGTTTGCCTTCTACCAAGAACCTGAGGAGAATGAACAAAAACAGGCTCTGGAACAAATATGTATAGAATACGGCTTAATTCATCAACCGGACATTCGGATGAAGATCATCAGCAATCCTACTACCTCTACCTCGGGCCCTGAAGTAACCTCGGCTCCTGAATCAAAAGCAATTGTCGCCGGGGAAGAAGCAAACAACCAGACGAATACTCTGTTGGTAAAAAGAAGTCTTCGTTCTGGTCAGAAAGTGCATTATCCCGGCCATGTAGTTGTTTTGGGAGATATTCACCCCGGTGCTGAAGTGGTCGCCTATGGTAATGTACTGGTTATGGGTAACTGTCGTGGTGTAGTACACGCCGGTGCCGATGGTAACAGATATGCTCGGGTGGTGGCCCATCGCCTTTCCCCAGCCCAACTGAGAATCGGTTCTTCCATTGCCTGTGCACCAGCAGACGCCCTAGAAATGGCTCCTTATCCTGAAATCGCTTATCTTTCTGCCGATAGTCAAATTATTGTGGAAACCTATAACAGTCGCCGCCCGGCCGGTAAAAGTTCCGAGTAATAAAAACCCCCGAAACCACTGGTCTTATCCAGCCGTTCCGGGGGTTTACTTATGCCATATTTCATCGGTTTATTTCTATTTCAGATGGTAACTGGCCGCCAATAACCCGGCCATGGATTTGCCATCTCGAATTTTGCCGTTAAAAGTCATCTCGATGGCTTCCTGCAAAGAGACTATCTCCACTTGAACAAATTCATCCTCGTCGGGGCTTTGCTCTCCGGCCGTTAAGTTTTGAGCCAGGAAAACATGCATCAATTCATTGGTAAAACCAGGCGTAGTATAAAACTCCATTAGCTTCACTAAAGAAGCCGCTGTATAGCCGGTTTCTTCTTTTAATTCTCTAAGCGCGCACACCTCGGGCGTTTCCCGGGGGTCCATTTTTCCCGCGGGTATTTCCTTTAATACTTCTCCTACTGGATAACGGTACTGTGACACCAATAATACCTTCCCTTCATCGGTTACAGCCACGATGGCCACCGCTTGGGAAAACTCTACCACTTCTCTGCTGCTTTCCTTACCATTCGGTAATAAAACCTGATCCACTCGTAAATTTAGTATTTTTCCCTCATAGACCCTGCGGGAAGACAAGGCCGTTTCTTTTAAACTTTGCATTGTTCCACTCCTCGTACCATATTTTAGCATTTATCATTGATTCCTTTTTAAAACTCATAAATCCTGCTGTCAACGATACTTCGTATTTAAATCCAACTAAAATTAGATTTCCCAAACAAAGCTTCTTTTCATGAGCAGAATCTAAATAATGTGCTAAAAAAATACTTGCACCAAAAGTCACAATCCCCTATTCTATAGTTTAAATAGAGCTATTATGGGGGTGATATTTTGAATTGGTATCAGGCAACTTTCAGCATGATCGGTGGAGTAGGCTTGTTGCTATATGGCATGTCTTTGATGAAAGACAACTTACAGAAGGTAGCAGGAAAAAAACTTAGGGAAATTTTAATTATACTGACGAAAAACCGCTTCGTAGGTCTGGGGCTGGGTATGCTGTTTACGCTATTGTTTCAAAGCAGTACAGCAACCACGGTCTTACTAATTGGCTTAACCAGTGCGTCTATTATCACTTTACGGGAAACCCTGGCTGTTCTTTTAGGTTCGGACATCGGCAGCACGATAACGGCACAACTCATAGCCTTAAAGGCCACAGAAATATCCTTACCCGTGATTTTTATTGCTGCTTTTGCGTTATTATTGAGCAAAACTCATCGTAAAAAAAGGCTTTCCTTAGCCATCATGGGCTTTGGACTGCTGTTCCTGGGCTTAAAAATCATGTCCGATACCATGGCCCCTTTAAAATCTAACCCTTCCGTAGGTCTTATACTAACAAAACTTAGTGCTTACCCGGCCTTGGAAATGGCTGTGGCCGCTATTTTTACCTTCCTGGTTTCCAGCAGTGCCGCCACCATTGGTATTATTATGCTATTAACCATGCAGCACATGATTACGCTGGACCAGGCTATTTTTATGTTGCTGGGGGCGAATATCGGAACTACTTTTACCCCGTTGCTCTCCAGTATCGGATCATCGAGGGAATCGCAAAGAGTAGCCTGGGCACATTTTTTGTTTAAAACAACGGGTGTCTTGTTATTTCTCCCCTTCGTGAATCAAGTGGCCAGTTTAATGAAGACATTGGCAACTTCACCTGGCTTTCAGGTGGCCAACACCCATACTTTCTTTAACGTAACCATCGCATTTTTGTACCTGCCTTTTATTCATTATTTTGCTACCTTCCTGGAAACGTTGATTAAAGATAAAAAAGCCGATAATGTTTTTAGTCCCAAGTATCTCGATGAACATCTGCTAAACAGTCCAGAACTGGCCATTGGTATGTCCCTTAAAGAAACTATACAAATTTCTGATCTGGTAACAGAGATGGTTAAACCGGTCTACTCTCTCTTTGATTACTATAACCAGGATAAAGTTGATCGAATTTTAGAGAGAGAAGAGAAAGTAGACCTTTTATCCCTCGCTACCAATAACTATTTAACCCAGCTATTAAGACATCCTTTGACGCGGGATGAATTTAATCGGGCGATGGCGTTGGTAAACATCGTCAGAGAATACGAATTCATTGGCGATGTAATTGAAAGAAATATCTTGGGTAAAGCAGAAAATATGAATATTCGTAATTTAGATTTTTCACCCTCTGGCCAACAAGAAATTAAGCTTATTCATGATAAAACGCTGGAAATACTGCTTATGGTAAATACCTCCTTCGCTACCAATAATGTTGCCTTAGGGAGAAAAGCACTAAATTTGCAAGAAGAATTATCCGATCTGCACTTTCGGTTAAAAATGAGTCATATCGCACGAATGAGAAGTGGCGGTACAGAGAGCGAGAAAACCAGCTTTATTCATATTGATTTGTTGAATTGCTATTTGCAAATTAGTGAACATCTAAAAAACATTGTGTTACTTTGCGCCCCACTTTCTCATCACCCCGAAGACACAGCGTTTCCTGGTAATCGAGAGATTCCCCAAATTATAGAAACGCAAAGACTCCCGCTCTAACGGAGGGGGCAGAGTATCAAAAAACCGGATGTTTCATTTGCTGAAACATCCGGTTTTCTAAATACTGCTGTCATAAACAGGTACCACATACTTTAGGATTACGCTTGAACTCCCGGTAGTTGTCCATTTCCCTATCTCTACGCAAAAATGCCAGGCACTCTGTAATAACCCGGTACAGTGTTTTCATTTCCTACTGGCACCCAGGAGAACGAAGATAAAAAGCTTATTCAATATTTTCAAAAAAGTTGTTGGAGTCTTGGGGAGCTTTCTGCCGTTCCGTATCCGTATAAGACCTTAATAAGGATGCAACTGTAATTGTATAGCATTCAAACACAGATTCACGTCCTTGAAATTGGCTCTTGCGGTGTTCGTGTTGATTGCGCCACTCCGTTACGGTTTCTTCATCCTCCCAAACAGACAAACTAAGCAGTTTTCTTTTGTTTACAAGGCTAGAAAATCGTTCGGAACGTATGAATCCTTTTGCCTTTATCAAATTATCTTTTAGTTTAGCTGCTATAGTGAGGTAGCCGTCCATACAATCTTTTTTTATAGTTACCTCAAATAATACCAATATCATAGTTATCCTGCCTTCCTTCACACAATGGATTGTATATCAGTCAGTTTTTAGAATCATTTTTAAAACATCAAAGGGCTGTACCTTTTGTGGGTACAAACAGACGCGACATATCGACGCCCTCCAATTCAAGCAACTTTACTTTTGTATGAATGCCCCCGGCATAACCTGTTAAACTGCCATTTGAACCTACAACCCGGTGGCAGGGGATCATAATCGATATGGGGTTATGTCCAACGGCTCCGCCCACAGCCTGACTTGACATGCTTTTCTTGTTCATCTTGACCGCCATTTTTTTAGCAATGTCACCATAGGTGATAACCTTGCCGTAGGGTATTTCACACAAAATATCCCATACCCCTTGACGAAAGTTACTGCCAAGGGGAGCCAACGGCACTTCAGAAATATCAGGCTTTCCACCCGCAAAGTATCTGTCCAACCATTTTTTGGCAGCGTCAAATATTGGTAAATCGTGATTCTCCAGCATAGCTTCGGGGATGGTGTCTCCATGATATTTTTGCCCTTCCAGCCATAAGCCGACAAGATGCTTGCCGTCACAGGCCAGTGTAATGGTTCCTACAAGTGATGGATATGTTGTTGAATAATACATGCTTACCTCCTTATAGCGTATGCCAAAGGTTGACGGTGGCATAACTGCGCCACGGTCGCCAGGCTTCTGCCATTTTCAATAATTCTTTTGCTGTGTGGGGCTGTAATGCTTTTTTTACGCCTGCGTCTGTTTCAAGAAAAGCGTCTGGCCATTCCATAGCACGCATAGCAATATACTGTGCTGTCCAGCTTCCGATACCTCGAATAGCCATCAGCTTTTTCATTGCTTCCTCCGGCTGTGTGCAAAGGTCAAAAGTAATTTCCCCCTGCACGAATACTCGTGCCAGTTCGTAAATAGTATTTGACCGCGCAGCAGTAACGCCTAGCACGCCAAAATGATTTTCTATAGCTCCGTCCAAAGCTACTATCTCTTTAGGTAAGGGAAAAATATGGGTCAAGCCTGCAAGCCCGGTTTGAATCGGTGTACCGTAAGTCTCAACAATCCTTGCTGCTAATGTGCTTGCTGCTTTCACGCTAATTTGCTGTCCAAGCACCGCCCGTACCACCATTTCAAAGGCGTTAAAGCACCCCGGCACACGGGTTCCCAAAACGCAAAGACCAGGGCGGATGTCGTTCATTACCCGGAGTGTTTCATACACCGCGTGCGGGTCGCAGGATACGTCAAATAGGTGCCGTATCCGGGCTAATACTTGTGGCAATACAGGTAACAGGGTTTCGCTCACGGTGACAGCTAAGACATTCTTTTTAGGTCTGTGTCCTACCCGTACCCAACCGTATAGCTGCTTTCCCTCCGTGCTTTCCAAATGCACGGTACGCATGTATTCGCCGTTTTTTACTGCCTCTATGCCGGTGATTGCACGCCCGGCGAGAAAGTTCAACATTTCTTCCCAATGATAGGGCGGTCGGTAGCCTAATGCCAACGTAATATTGCTAGTATGTTTTTTCCCTTCCGTAGCCCGTTTCCGTAAAGCCGTTGGCGAAAGATTGTACTGCTTTTTGAAAAGATCATTGAAGCGGCGCAAGCTGTTGAAACCTGCAGCCATTGCGACCTCAAGAACGGGCAGGTCTGTATCTGTAAGCAGGTTTTTAGCCAGGAGCAATCTGCAGGTTTGCAGGTATGCACCGGCGAGACATGGTATTCATCTGCAAAAACACGCCGCAGATGTCGGGCGGTACAGCCAAGTCTTCCGGCCAGTTCCTCTAAACTCTGTCCGCTGCCGCAGTTTTCTTCCAGCAATCTTGCCGCTCTGCGGGCCAACGTTGCGGTAGCGTCGGTGATTGAAGTGCCAGGGGCAAGCTCTGGTCTGCATAAAAGGCAAGGGCGGTATCCCGCTTGTTCGGCTTCCGCCGCGGTGGTGTAAAAGGTGCAATTTTCACTCTTGGGTTGCTTTGCCCGGCAGACCGGGCGGCAATAGATGCCTGTGGACGATATACCCACAAAGAAACGCCCGTCAAAGCGTGCATCCTTTGCCTTGAACGCTGCATACAGAGCACTTTTGTTATCCGTCATCCTTTCGCCCCCTTGCCTGAATTGGTTTATTATATCACGTTGGCCAAAAACATCTGGCCATTTTCGGACGTGGTTTTTTACGGTTACGGTTAGGGGAGTCATTTTTTTAAACAAAAACATCTCGCTTTTTGAAAGCAAGATGTTTTTGTTTAAAAAAATGACCCTGGTGCAGTTCCGTAACTACCATTCAAGGTGCTGCCTCAAACAAATATCTAGGGGTGCATCTGAAGTGCACCCCTTTCCTTTGCGTACATTATAAGCCAAAAAAACGGCTAAATTTATTGGCAATATTCACCAAGGGTCTTTTAAGTCTGCTTTCTAATTCCATCTTTTCTGCTTGCACTCTGCTTAACTCCTGCTGCGTTAAGCGAAGTGTCTTTTGCAGATCCTCTCCACCCTCCAGAGCTTCTTTTAGGTCGTTACTTAGCAGATTAATATCCTGTTGCAGTTTGCGCTCTTCGAATTGGGCATTTTGCTGATATCTTTCTATTTTCTGTTTTAGTTCCACGATCTCAGTTTGTAGTTCAGCAACCCTTGTACTGTAACGTTCTTTTAATTCAGCTAAGCGTGCTTTATTTTCTCGATCCCTTTCTTTATATTGCTGAAGTTTGGTAAATAGCCCCTCTAAACTGGATTGGTTTTTCTCAGAAACATCTTTGATTTGAGCCTTCGCCTGTTCTTCTTCTCTGGCCTTACGAACCCATAACCGACATTGATAGAGGATGCTGTTAGCTTTATTTTCCGTTCTTTCTAATTCATGACGATAGCGCAAGATTTCTTTTTTGCGCAGATTTAATAGGAGATCCTTTTCTGATAACTGGGTAGCCAAATGATTATATTGTTCAACTACCGAAGCTCTTTGGGCTAAGGCAGCAGCGGCCTCCCGTTGTGCAGAGCTTAATTCATTAAGTTGATAGATAAATTTCTCATTTTTTTGCAGCAACCTTGTTCTTTCATTGTGCCACTGCTTTTTTTGTTTATTTAAGATATTTAAATACCTCTTTACTAAATCATCGTAAAGGCTATGGGCCTGAGGGTTATAAGTCCAAACATCACTGCTAATTTTTTCAAAATAAGGAAATTTACACAGCACTTGCATTACAGCGGGTTTACTAGTGACACGCCACTCGTTTACACATTCAAACAATTGTTGAGAGGATAGCCCTCCCTGGTGCAGCTTTAACGCCTTAATAACTAAATGCTTTAATGAATATTGTTCCGCCTCTACATTCCACTCGGTTAATCCCCAATTGCCGTTATCTAACTGCACAAAGCGGCCGTCCGGCATTAATGCTGCTTCTTCTGCCAGTTTACGCATTCTTTTTTTTCGAGCCACCGGGTTACTGACCACTTGGCGTAAAGCAATCGGTTGTTGTCGCTTGATCAGCATTTGATAAAAATGATCATTCTCCGGATACCCCTGTAGTTTTAAACGAAATTTACCAGTTTGATCAGCATAAAAGCAGGCATGTTGCTTCAAACACAGTCGAATTCTTTCCATTACCTTATCGTTGGAATAATCTTGCATCATCTTTTTTTGTACATAAGGAGCTATTTCTTCAATGGATAAACCATCAAAAAAGAAAAGTGTTTTCTTTAAAACATCCGTTAATGAGTTAAGTTTGGTGGTCACTATCCTCCATCACCTTCCTGTACTATAATAAACGGCAAAAATGGAATTATATGTCTTTCACTCTTGTTATATTCCCTTTATTATTTTAGTTCCCTTCCTTTATTTGTAAAATTTTTCCTGCATAATTCGCTGCAAGCTTACATTGTGCTCAAATTTTAGAGGTTTTAAAATGTATTCTCTGTCGAATCAATTTAAAAAAGCGGGTCCTTTGTCAATATAAAATTTAAAATAGTTAATGCTTGTAAATTTAGGCACAAGTAACATATAATAAACTTGAAAGGTTAAATCTGTGCCTTGAACGGTATAAAATTAAGTCCAAAAGGTTTTTTCTTGACCTATCACAGCAAAAATTATAAACTTTTCGATAGGCATCAAAGGCAAACTAGATTTCCACCGGTTTGCCTACCTGTTTGCTTCTGACCTGTAAGGTTATGACTTTAGGTTATATCCTGTAGGGTACGTCTAAAGGCTTAGCATCATTTTCTAAGGGGGTGTAGCGATGAGTATTGCCTTTGATACTGAGTCAAATAATGAAAATGAATCCATGGTTGTTAAAATCGAAAATGGTATACTCAGAACACCTCGGGGGATTATTCATTTAGAAGGGCCTTGTAGCAGCGATTACATTGCCCGCCTATCCATGGATGCAGGATTAAAAAATTTCCGTCCACCGGCCCGACAGCAAGAGGCATTGATGTTGATTTCCAACCTTTCAGAAGGAAAAGTCTTTATTGCCAGATTTCAAGATGTGATTATTGGCTATGTAACCTTCCATTACCCGGACGAGTATAGCCGTTGGAGTAAGCACCCTTATATTGTAGAGTTAGGGGCAGTAGAAATTAGTCCGGAATGGCGAAAGGATAAAGTAGCCCATTACTTATTAGCAGAAGCCTTCAATCATGGCTTTGTAGAGAATCACATCATCATAACCATTGAATTTTGTTGGCACTGGGATTTAAAGAACAGTGGTTTAAGCATGGTGAGCTATCAAAAGATGTTAACTCGGTTATTCTCATCCGTGGGATTGCAAAAAAGAGCCACAGATGACCCGGACATTACAGAGCACCCGGCCAATGTAATGATGGTAAGGATGGGTAAAAATGTACCGAAAGAGGCCCTTCAGAGATTTGAAGAACTTACTTTTCTAAATCGAGGCATATAAACATAAAAATATCCCACCCAAAAATCAAGGGTGGGATATTTTTTCTTATGGCCTTTTGCCAATGGCTAAGGCTTATTTTTAACTATAGTTCGGGGCTTCCTTGGTAATATTGACTCCATGGGGATGGCTTTCTCTTAATCCCGCTGCTGATATGCGAATAAACTTAGCATTTATCTTTAATTCTTCAACTGTACGACAACCGGTATAACCCATACCAGCCTTAAGGCCACCTACCAGTTGGAAAATGGTATCCGCTAGAGAACCTTTGTAGGGCACACGTCCTTCCACACCCTCGGGAACCATTTTCTTGGCTTGTTCCTGGAAGTAGCGATCACCGCTGCCTTCTTTCATCGCGCCAAGGGAACCCATACCGCGGTATACCTTATAACTACGTCCCTGGTAAATCTCTTTATCTCCAGGGCTCTCTTCAGTTCCTGCCAGAATACTACCCAGCATAACAACACTGGCGCCAGCCGCTATGGCTTTTACAATATCACCAGAGTATTTGATGCCTCCATCCGCGATGACGGGTACACCATGTTTAGCAGCTTCCTGGGAGCAATCATAAACTGCAGTAATCTGTGGTACGCCCACTCCAGCTACCACCCTCGTGGTACAAATGGAACCAGGACCGATCCCAACTTTAATTGCATTGGCACCAGCCATAATTAAATCCCGGGTAGCCTCAGCAGTAGCTACGTTACCGGCTATAATACTTAAATTGGGATAGGCATCTCGAATACTCTTAACCGTTTTTACCACTAGATGAGAGTGACCATGAGCAGTATCCACAACAATGATATCTGCCTTTGCCTTTACCAAAGCTTCTACCCTTTCCAAAGTATCTGAAGCTACACCCACCGCAGCCGCTACTCGCAACCGGCCACGATGATCTTTGGCTGAGTTGGGATATTCCTTGGCTTTCTTGATATCTTTAATCGTAATTAAACCACGCAAGTTATTCTCATTGTCTACAATGGGGAGTTTTTCAACCTTGTGCTGCATTAAGATTTGTTTAGCCGCTTCTAATGTGGTGCCAACCGGAGCGGTAATTAAGTGCTCTTTGGTCATAACCTCACCACATTTACGGTTATCGCTGGTTTCAAACCGCAAATCTCTATTGGTAAGAATGCCTACCAGTTTACCCTCTACAGTAATGGGAACTCCTGAGATATGATATCGTTCCATTAATTCATGAGCCTCTTGAATGGGACTGTCCGGAGATAAAAAAATCGGATCGGTAATAATACCATGTTCCGAACGTTTTACCTTGTCCACTTCCAGGGCTTGACGAGCTATGGACATGTTTTTATGAATAACCCCAATGCCACCTTCTCTGGCAATGGCAATTGCCATACGGGATTCAGTAACGGTATCCATTCCTGCACTCATTACGGGTATATTTAGCTTGATATCACTGGTTAGGTAGGTAGATGTATCAACTTCCCGCGGCAATACTTCAGATGCTCCAGGAATGAGTAAAACGTCATCAAAGGTTAGTCCAACTTTAGCGAATTTGTCTGGATACATGGTTCGTCTCTCCCTTCTCAAGTATTCAAAATTAATATTCGTCTATTATATCACAGTGATGTAGGGGTTACTAGGAAAATTGTCGTAAGAAATTGCGAATAGACTCACCATCTAATTCTGATGAATCTTTCAGGAACAAAGAATTTGATCAGCAATCCGGTTAGCTTCTTTCTCAGTGTTAAACGAACTGCTGGCAGTAAAAGAATCAGTCCCATAAAGTCTGTCAATAATCCAGGTATCAGCAACAATAGGCCACTGGCTAAAATCATTAAACCCTCTAATAAGGCTGCTGTGGGCACCTGCCCGCTAGAAATTTGCCGCCTGATTTGGCCAATAATGGCAAATCCCTGGGACTTAATCAAATAAAAACCCAATAAACTAAGAAATAGTAATGCTGTCAATGTCACCCCAAAACCAAGCCATCGGCTGACCTGAATCAAAATAAAGACTTCTATAATTGGGATAGCCAGTAACAATAGTAAAATTGTCGGGAAAATCCGATACCTTGCCAAAATTCACACCTCAATCATACCATCTAAAAATGAAAAATAAGACTCCTGCCGATTCCAAACCGGCCCGGAGTCTGCATAGTTGTATTTTTTAATCTTGTCCCATAATAGAACCGATGCCATGACTCCAAAAATGATCCTTTAAGTGGCCAATACATTTAGCCGTGACACCAAATTCTTCAGCCATTTCCTGATCCGTTCTATTATTCTTGATACCGTCAATCAATGAATCAAAGTTTACTCCCACTTCATTGGCCTTGGTTTCTAAACTTGGTTCCGTGCTCCAGGGTACCCTAGACCGGAGAAACTCTTCCATATGTTCATTCCCTCCCAACAGAATTACTGAACTTAGTCTGTCTCGGGAGGAATTCTCTTATCCATTGATTTTATTTTATCACTTTCCAAGATGGCAGGTATCGTTATAAAGCTCCAAAATCCCTTTCTCTGGACCATGGTATTCCAAGATGGTCAATGAAACATTATCCATCCGTAATTTCCAAAAATGATTCAAATCCATGCCTAATACACTACCAACAATTACCCGGATCACCCCACCATGCACTGCTATGACCACAGTTTCTCCAGCGTGACGGCTAACAATTTCCCCCATAGCCTTGTTGCACCGCTCTACCACAGCCTGTAGATTTTCTCCGGAAGGTATTTCCGTAGTAAGCGGGCTGGACCACCAGAGGCGGCTAATTTCACCAAAAGAGTCCGTTATTTCTTTATACGTAAGACCTTCCCATAAACCAAAATTAATTTCCCGTAATTCTGGAACATAATTTACACTCAAACCATGGGGTACCGCTATAATTTCTGCTGTCTCCCTGGCCCGGGACAAATCACTACTATAAAAGGCATCTATCTTATACCCTTGCAGGCGCTCCGACAACTCTTTGGCCTGCTGTCTGCCGTTGTCAGACAAAGGGACATCGGTATGTCCTTGAAATTTACCCCCGGCATTCCAGAGAGTTTCACCATGACGTACTAGGTAAATCCTCGTCTTCAAGACAATCAATCCTTTCACTCTATCGGTAGAGCCAGTGCCTTTAACTCAATGGGAAGTCCTGCCAGCACCAAATATACCTCATTTGCGTATTGCGCAAATTTTTGATTGGCCGCCCCCGCCAAATCACGAAATTGACGTCCTAAAGAAGTGTCAGGTACAATTCCTAAACCGACTTCGCTGCTCACGATGATCACACTAGCTGACAAGTCACGGCAGATACTCGCCAGTTTTTCTACCTCTAGCAGTAGTAACGCTTCTTTTTCCCGCCAAGTGCTGACAGGATATTTACTATCATCTAACAGCAAATTAGATAACCAGAGGGTTAAACAATCTATTAAAATAACATCATATGCTTCGGAATACTTTTCTAGGACAGTTGCCACTTCCTTGGCTTCTTCTACCGTAAACCAGCTTGCTGGACGGCGCTCTTGATGTTGGGTAACCCGTACGGCCATCTCTTCGTCATGAACTGTGGCTGTGGCCAGGTAGAGCACCCTTTCACCGAGATCTTGGGCTAGCTTCTCGGCAAAACTACTTTTGCCACTTCGGGTACCCCCTAACACCAAGGTAAGTTTCCCATTTTTCATGTTTTATCTCCTAGATTGCATAATAAAACAAAAGCTATTATGATAGATAAAGTATGTTAAATTCCAGGTTATATCGGAGGTTACCATGGCTGCTTTGCAACGAGTCAGGCAATTTTGGCACGCAATTATGGATACACTCGGCCCGAGGGAAATTGAATTCGTGCAAAAATCCTTAAATAAACAGGAACAATCTCTGTTTTTTATGATGGACAGACCAACACAAACGCATTGTGTTAGGGTCGCCAAAACTTGTCTCGAACTATCAGTCAGCCAAAAAAATATTAATACAGAATTACTGATCAAAGCAGCCTTGCTGCATGATATAGGCAAACCAGCAAACTGTATTACTACCCTAGATAAAGTTCTGATTGTGCTATTAACTACCTTCGCGCCGAAGATGTTTCAGAACATCCTACATTCGGATAAGGGTGGACGATTTATGAATGCTTGTAAAAACCATACTAACCACCCTGTGAAAGGGGCAGTGTTGGCTGAAAGGGCACACTTGCCAGCGCAGCAGGTTTTACTAATAAAGAACCATCACAATCCCCCAAAACCAGATGACTCACCAGAGTTAGTTCTTCTGCGAAAAGCGGATGAACTAAACTAGGTTTTTTACCATATCGGAACGTATAAACTTTATGATATGCATAAGGGCAAACTAAGCTGCCGCCTGCGCTTGCCCCTGGCTTTAGATTTATGCCTGCCGAGTACCGCCGTGTCTACAGACTTGGCGCATCCTATTGGACACAAATTTTTCTAATCCGATTTACTAATTCATCAATGAGGTGAGGCATCGGTTCACCCCGTAATCCCACAAGGTGAACATTACTGCGAGTTAGCGGCAGCAAATATTTAGGAGCTTGACTCCCCCCAATAGCCTCCGCCATTTTCACTGTCAATTCGCCTAACATGGCATTTGGCATAATAATACTGATACTGCCGACAATTAAATCTACCCGTGAACTATTATAAATAATGGCATTTTCCCCTGTGGCACCTTCATTGGCTCCCGCCTTTAGCATAGCCGTCGTGGCTAGGGCATTGGTTCCCAGCCCAAGAATCTCTACCTGCTCGGGTAGTTCCTTGCGCAGCTTTTCTACTAAATGTTTGCCAATGCCACCACCCTGCCCATCAATCACTGCAATTCTCACAAAACATCGCCCCGGTTCAATATTATAACATTGTCTTGAAAATAAAAACACCGCTCTAGGCGGTATTCATTACATTTCTGTAAAAAGGTCTTCCAACCGATTTTGTAATTCCACGATTCTTCTATTCTGGTTTAGCAGAGACTTTGCATAACGATAATTATCTTTGTGAAGCTTGCGATTCTCTTTTTCTAATTTAGATACAAAACCAGTTTTATCTTTTTCTATTTTCTCTATCAGATTCATTAATACGCGACGACTTAAACGTAGTTGCTCTACTTTTTCTTCTAATTCCTGGATACGTTTCTGCAGATACTGAATATCCGCACTGCCATTCAAACTCCACCACCCCTTAGCTTCTGCTTACAGTAGTATATGCTTAAGGGCTCTGAAGTAGACATTTAACTAATTAAATGAAAAGGAATCGGTTACTCTGGCAATGGCCTCTGTAAGGTCTTCCTCAGACTGTACCAGGGCAATTCTTACATAACCTTCCCCTTGTGTACCAAAGGCAACCCCTGGTACTATCAAGACGCCTGTTTTATCTAAGAATTCCAGGCAAAAATCCATTGAAGATGAATATCCTTTGGGCAGTGGTGCCCAAATAAACATGGATGCTTGAGGTTTTGGTACCAGCCAGCCAAGTTTTGCAAAACCATCTACCAAAATGTCACGCCTTCTCTGATAGGTAGCTGCAGTTTGCCGCACGCATTCTTGATCCCCTGTAAGGGCAGCAATCCCGGCTTCCTGGACAGCAGAAAAAACACCGTAATCAATGTTGGATTTAATTCGTCCCAAAGCACTCAGTACTTCTGCATTTCCCACAGCAAAGCCAATTCTACAGCCAGCCATGTTATAGGTTTTTGACAGAGAATAAAACTCGACACCCACTTCCTTGGCACCGGGTACTTCCAGAAAACTCATCGGCTTAAAACCATCATAGGCTAATTCAGCATAGGCTACATCATGGCAAACCACAATATCATAGGCTTTAGCAAATTCAATAACCCGCTTAAAAAAATCCGCATTGGCCGAAACAGCTCCCGGATTGTTAGGATAGTTAATAGTCAGTAATTTTGCCCTTTGAGCCACCTCTACGGGTATTTGCTTAAAGTCCGGGAGAAACTGGTTCTCCGCCAGCAAAGGCATTGGGTATAATTCTCCCTCTGCCAATTGGATAGCGGCAGAATAAATCGGATACCCGGGATCTGGTACCAAGGCGATATCCCCTGGATTGACATAGGCAAGGGCAACATGGGCTAATCCGTCCTGGGAACCCATTAGGGTCAACACCTCTGTGACGGGGTCTAAATCAACATTAAATCTTTTTTTATACCACTTAGCCAGGGCTTGGTGCAATTCAATTTTCCCCGCTAAAGGATACGTATAATTGCGGGGATTTTCTACTGCCTTGCGCAAGGCTTCCAGAATATGGGGAGCAGGCGGCAAATCTGGGCTGCCCACACTTAAATCTATCACCTCGATACCAGTTGCTTGCTTCTCTGCCTTAGCCCTGGCCAATTCTGAAAATATGCCCGGTGCCAGTGACTCCATACGTCTCGCCAGTTTTCTCATAAGTATCTTCATTCCCTTCTATGACTTAACTTAAAAAACTTGGCCTTCACCAAGTTTTTAAATACACCCTATAGGATCAAGCCGGCAAAGACTTCGTTTGGACCCTTATAATGTCCCAACTGCATCCTTCAAAAGCTGTACCGATTCATAGGGGGCAACCGCACCACCGATAACATTACAGGTATCATGGTGAGTCCCGTGGTAATCTGATCCACCAGTGGGTATTAATCCATAGGCCTTTGTTATCTTATGATAGTGTTCCACCATCAAGGGATTATGATTTCTGTGCCACACTTCCAAGCCTTTCAGCCCAGTCTTAATCAGGTTTGGCAGCATATGATCTACCTTGGAGAGACCAGGATGTGCGAGAACCGGCACTCCCTTCGACTTGAGAATAAGTTGTATAGCTTCAACTGGGTTCAGTTTTTCCCGGGGTACATAGGCCGGTTTTCCTGCCCCGATATACTGGTTAAAGGCATCTTGCATAGAAGAGACATACTTTCTTTCCAGTAGCACCCGCGCTATGTGCGGTCTACCCACAGTTCCCTCACCAGATAATTCTAATACCCGAGACATATTAATTTTCATACCCAGTTTTTTTAGTTTATTGACCATTTTTTCTGCCCGAATAAGTCTTTCCTCTTGAAGATCCCGCAGGGTCATCGTAAATTCTTCATTATTAGGGTCAATTAAATAGCCCAGAACATGAATCTCCATGCCCTGGTAATAAGTATTTATCTCCACCCCAGATAATACTTCAAGCTGGAATTCGGCGGCAGCCTGTAGTGCTTCATTAACTCCAGCAAGGGTATCGTGATCTGAGACGGCAATGGCAGCTAGCCCCTTATGGAGTGCCTTCCGTACCACTTCCCTTGGAGTATCTGCACCATCAGAAGCCGTTGTATGGATATGCAAATCTGCGTACACTTGGTATCACCGCTTTTTTATTTACCAGTATGCCCAGCCAATTAGTCTTAACATTCTTTATTTTCTCGTTAGCTAACGAAAATCCTTCACCGCTAACCACAAATCTCTTTAAATAAACGAAGCCAATTAGCACCTAAAATTTTATCAATTTCACTGCTGGTAAAACCTCTTTGCTGCAAAGCAGCGGAGATATTAGGAACCGCTACTCCAGCATGTTCTAAACCCGCTGGGGTATCGTCAATGCCGTCAAAATCCGAACCTAAACCAATACAGGAGATACCTCCTACCTTATACAAATGGTCGATGTGATCTATAAGGCGGTCTAAGGAAGCGCAGCCTACGTCTATAAATTGCGGCATATAGGTTACCCCGATTACTCCACCCCTCATTGCAATAGCTCTCACTTGCTCATCCGTTAGATTTCGGATATGACTACAGAGGGAATAACAATTGGAGTGGCTAGCTGCCAGGGGTACCTTCACCTCTGAGATTACATCCCAAAAACTGGGTTGTGAAAGATGAGAAACATCAATAATTATGCCAAGTTCAGTCATGCGTTGAACCACTTGTCTGCCTAAGATTGTCAATCCGCCAGCCTCGGGTCCTACGCCAACACCATCTGCCAGTTCATTACGGCCATTCCAAGTTAAGGTTAAGGCTCTCACCCCTTGGCGATAATAAGCCTCCAGTTGTTCAATACTGCCACGAATAGCTTCTCCCCCTTCAATGGTCAGCACTGCACAAATCTTATTGGCTTTCATGGCCTTCTCAATATCCTGACTATTTTTCACATGACAAATTAGAGAACTATTAGCATGCATAGCTTCTTGAAATAAAGCAATAATTTCGTTCGTATAACTAACAGGTTGCCTACTGTTTTCCGGCCCAACAAAAATAGCAAAAAATTGAACATCGATACCCCCTTGACGTAAACGAGGCAAATCTAAATGTCCACAGTCTGAACACTCTCCCAGGGTTCGTTTTTGTTGTGTCAGTACCGTTAATGTATCGCAGTGAGCATCCACCACAGACACCCGGCATTTCCCCCTTTCCTTGACAAGTCCCCATTAAGTAAGAAACCTGTTTGCAGGATGGCAAACAGGTTGTACTAAAACTAACTAGTTAATTTATGATTATCTGGGTTCAACTATCAGTTTAATGGCCGTTCTTTCATCACCATCAATTATTACATCGGTAAAGGCAGGGATGCAAATTAAGTCTACTCCACTTGGGGCAACAAAACCTCTGGCAATAGCAATAGCCTTGACTGCTTGGTTTAAAGCACCAGCACCAATAGCTTGCATTTCGGCACAACCACGCTCACGAAGAACTCCGGCCAGTGCCCCTGCTACGGAATTTGGATTGGATTTTGCTGAAACTTTTAAGACTTCCATGCTGAAACCTCCTTAGAAAGTTTGGACGATAGTTCTAATCCCTGTATTGATTTTATTCTGCAAAATCCTAAAAATTCCTGCTATTGTAAGAAATTTATAAAAACTTGTGCTAAAGTTCATTTTTTTATTCCAAATGGAAAATTCGGTCTATTTTTAGAGCTTGCCCATTGTCTGGATTAACATCTATTACCACTGCGTTTAACTGATAGGTGGTATCTGCCACTTCAAAGCGTCTGGGCATTTGGGTAATAAACTTTTCCAAAACAATTTCTGTGGTTACCCCAATCACAGAATCCCGAGGTCCTGTCATACCGATGTCTGTGATATACGCAGTACCATTCGGTAAGATCCGTTCGTCCGCTGTTTGGACATGGGTATGGGTCCCACAAATAGCCGTAACTTTGCCATCCAGATACCAACCCATGGCAACTTTTTCTGAAGTGGCTTCAGCATGAAAATCCACAAAAATAAGATTTGTTTGGTATTGTAGTTGCTTCAAAATATAATCCATCGTTCGAAAGGGGCAGTCTAATTCCTGCATATAAATACGACCAGAGACATTTACCACACCAACAGTTACACCTTTATTGGTTTCATAAAGTTGATAGCCCACTCCAGGAGTACCGGGCGGGTAATTAGCGGGTCGTAACAATCTTTTTTCTTTCTCTATGTAATCAAAAACCTCTTTTTTGTTCCAGACATGATTACCCATGGTGAAGACATCAACGCCAGCGTTAAATAGCTGTTTGGCAATTTCCTTGGTAATGCCGTGCCCTGCTGCTGCATTTTCGCCATTAGCAATGACAAAGTCTATATTCATTTCCCTACGCAGGCAACTCAAGTTCTCTAAAATAGCACGTCTTCCTGGACGACCGACAATATCCCCGATCATTAAGATACGCAATGATAACGAAGCCCCCTATTTATTGAAAACCAAAACCCTTCCCTCTTCGCGGAAGGCATACAATCTTTTGTTTTCGGATTTCATCTTAACACTTGCCAACATGTGCTCAATCAGTTCTTCCTGTACTTCTAAATCTTCCTCCACCAATTGCTCACTTTCCTCTGTAATGAGGTTTTTATTGATATACTGGCGGAAAAGTTCAACCATAAGTGCAATTTCTTCTTGTACTAGTGTATCCACATCCCTCTGAATTTCAATCATGGTAAAGCCATCGGATACCCTATAGTCTAGATTAATAATCCTGGGAGCCTTGTATTCCAGGCTATGATAAACCTGAATACTGCTAATCGTATTTTGTTTTAGGCCAGTTATTTCGCTTTCTGTCATGATACCGGCATAGATGAAAGTAAATTTCAGTATGTTCTTCTCCGGATCAAACTTAATTTTAGCCACTTCGGGATATCTAATTAGGATAGATATTAATAAACTAACACTATTGGTTAGATCTTCCTGGCCTTTATAGCGAAAATCCAAAAATGTTCACCACCTGATGTTCTGTCAAATATCTAAATAATTCTGTGATGAATTAAACATTCCTGCTGAATATCTTTGTTTCTTCATAAAAAACTTCTTCCAAGACTGACATAAGTTGTATAATCACAAAACGACCCCCACGGGGTCGTTTTGTGGTATATTTAGCAATTGTTATTATTTAGCATATTCCACATAGCGGGTTTCCCGAATAATAATAACTTTAATTTGTCCGGGGTAATCCAGCTCGTTTTCAATTTTCTTAGCAACATCCCGAACTAAGCGAATTGCAGCTAAATCATCAATTTTATCTGGTTTTACCATAATGCGGATTTCTCTGCCAGCTTGAATGGCAAAGGATTTCTCTACACCCTCAAAGGTACCAGCAATCTCTTCAAGTTTTTGTAAACGTTTAATGTAAGATTCCAAAGTTTCTCTTCTGGCACCTGGGCGGGCAGCAGAAATCGCATCTGCAGCTTGTACCAAGACAGCTTCGATGGTCCTGGGCTCCTCGTCACCATGGTGAGCAGCAATAGCGTGGATAACTTCTGGATTTTCTTTGTACTTTTGGCACAGGCTTACACCAATGGCTACGTGAGGACCTTCCACTTCATGGTCCACAGCCTTACCAATATCGTGCAATAAACCGGCTCGCTTAGCCAGTTTTACATCAATCCCCAATTCAGCCGCCATAAGGCCAGCTAAATGACAAACTTCTATGGAGTGCTTCAACACATTTTGACCATAACTGGTGCGGAATTTCAGACGTCCTAATAGTTTTACCAATTCAGGATGTAGTCCCATCACGCCGGTTTCAAAGGTTGCTTGTTCACCAGCCTCACGAATTTGTACCTCAACGTCCTTCTGGGCCTTTTCTACCATTTCCTCAATTCTAGCAGGGTGAATACGCCCATCGGAAATTAATCTCTCCAAGGCTAAACGAGCCACTTCCCGGCGAATGGGATCAAAACCGGAAAGAATAACAGCCTCGGGAGTATCATCAATGATTAAGTCAATTCCGGTTAGGGTTTCAAATGCCCGAATGTTCCGACCTTCCCTACCGATAATACGACCCTTCATTTCGTCGTTTGGTAAAGGAATCACTGCAACAGTTACTTCCGCTACATGGTCCGCTGCACATCTTTGAATAGCCGAGGAAATAACATCTCTCGCTCTTTTCTCGGATTCCTCTTTAGCCCTATGTTCATATTCCTTAATCATCACGGCCATATCATGTTGAAGTTCTTTTTCCACATCATTCAATAAGATATGTCGTGCTTCTTCCGAAGAAAGTCCTGAAATACGTTCAAGTTCAGCCAATTGACGATTAAAAAGAGTGGTAAGCTCAGCTTTGGTATTCTCAATCTCGACTTCTTTACGACCGAGGGACTCATCCTTCTTTTCCATGGAGTCCATTTTACGATCCAAGGTTTCTTCCTTTTGCAAAAGTCTTCTTTCAAGCCGTTGAAGTTCATTTCTGCGATCACGAATTTCTTTTTCCATTTCGTTACGCAGTTTTAAAACTTCCTCTTTAGCTAATACAACGGCCTCACGTCGTTTACCCTCTGCCTCTTTTTCCGCTTCTTCTAACATCTTTTTTGACTGTGCTTCCGCCGAAGACAGTTTTCCTTCGGCAATATTTTTCCGAATTAAAAAGCCAGCTGCCAAAGCAACTAAGGCGACAACAATAACCACTAAGATTTGACCTGATTCCATCTTTTCACCTCCTGTTCTCAACATTAATTATAAAGTTTTAAAAGCAAATAAAAAAACCGAGTAAAACTCGGTAGAAAATAAACCGATATCTGGTTGTCCACATCATCAAAAGGTACACTTAACACCACCAAAATATGGGAACAGAACATAAATGTTCAAAGTTCCCCTTCAAGGGGTTATGCCTTATGAATATTGGATTTTTTATATATTAAAACCTGTTGCCAGATATCAAATTCTATTTTCTCCCAACAGTAATTTTACATTTTTTTAATGTCACTGTCAAGATATCTCCCAGCAGGGCCAGAGCCGTTTCATAAATAACAAACATATATGAAACCTAATAATGAAATAGTCATCTCTTAGACGCAAAACCATTCGGATATCTAAAAGAAGATACAATTAATTCGGCAGTATAAATACTGATAAATAGCACGAGCAAGCATTTGATTATTTCAATCCACACACTCCTGAAAAGTGCAACATGTCATATTGACATTAGAATCAACTTTATCATTGTTTCAACCCACGCGCTCCTGCGGAGTGCGATCCACCTTTTATTCACTTTCTTTCACCCCTTTAGATTTCAATCCATGTATTCCTGCAGAATGCGACAATTAATAAAATTATATGTTAATTCTATACGTTAAATGTTTCAATCCACGCACTCCTGCAGAGTGCGACCTATCATAGGTTTCCAAGATTTTTAGGACTAGAGATTTCAATCCACGCACTCCTGCAGAGTGCGACAACGAAAAAATATGATACACCGATCCACCGCTAGAATTTCAATCCACGCACTCCTGCAGAGTGCGACAATCTTCGAAAGTGATTCCCACATCAAGCTTGATATTTCAATCCACGCACTCCTGCAGAGTGCGACGACAATCAATTAAAGATGTTTGCTAAACACTTCAAATTTCAATCCACGCACTCCTGCAGAGTGCGACTTAGCTTAATTATCACAGGAGTTGTGCCTGATGATATTTCAATCCACGCACTCCTGCAGAGTGCGACATGATTTACCGCATTGTGTTGGGAGTGGATGCTAAATTTCAATCCACGCACTCCTGCAGAGTGCGACACACAATGCGGTAAATCATGTTTATCTCGTTTGAATTTCAATCCACGCACTCCTGCAGAGTGCGACAATGATGACCATAAAGGGTGAAAAAACATATAAAAGGATTTCAATCCACGCACTCCTGCAGAGTGCGACGCAAATATGTAGCAAGGAAATCTCTTGCCACATATTTCAATCCACGCACTCCTGCAGAGTGCGACAAGGAAAGGTGATTCCTGTAGAAAGTTTTCAAATAATTTCAATCCACGCACTCCTGCAGAGTGCGACATAATCTTCTGTGCCCTGGCGATGGCAGTGTTTTATTTCAATCCACGCACTCCTGCAGAGTGCGACCTTCCCCCGAGGAAAACTAACGTGGGTATGGATTATTTCAATCCACGCACTCCTGCAGAGTGCGACGCTTGGTACATGATTACCAGATTAAACGAAACACAATTTCAATCCACGCACTCCTGCAGAGTGCGACGGAAGTGGCGTTGAGGAATAAGGGGCTGTTAAGGAAATTTCAATCCACGCACTCCTGCAGAGTGCGACTGACAACATGGCAAACGGTCACGTTCGTCAACTATTTCAATCCACGCACTCCTGCAGAGTGCGACCCCACTTGCCAGATGGCTCTTCCTTTAATGTCAGATTTCAATCCACGCACTCCTGCAGAGTGCGACGTACACAAGGTTTGTTAATTTAGCTCGATAAGGAGATTTCAATCCACGCACTCCTGCAGAGTGCGACTCTGCAACTGGTTTGTTGGCCAAGAGTAAAGTTAGATTTCAATCCACGCACTCCTGCAGAGTGCGACGTTGCAGGTCCTCGCGTTGACGAAGCTCTTGCCAATTTCAATCCACGCACTCCTGCAGAGTGCGACAGCGGCATATTGGAATGCCTGAAAACAAAGCATTTTATAGCTTTGTTTTGCGAACCCCATTTTTTAAGGGGTCTTTTATGCCACATTCGGGAAATAAAAGCGCTCAGGCCTTTAAATTCCTACGGTGCGAACCTCCCAGGAAATTGATGTTCACTAAGGGTTCGCACCAATAATCAGAACCTCTTCGGAATCATAGTTTCTTTGGCACCATTGCTCCAGGCGTCGTTTTCTTTAATTACAAACCCAATCTGATGCAATTAATCAATGTTACCGACGTCTGGGCTTTCTGGTCCAGGTAGATACTCTCCAAAGTAGCTACGACTTCATACATTTACAGAACATATAGAACTCGTTATCCATTCCAGGGAGTGACACCTGTTTCTGGATAAATGATAGCCAATAAGCCTCGCTTAAAGCAAGGCCTATTTTCGACAATTTCTAGTATTATTTCAATCTGCAATTCTCAACTAAATGCCAAGTGCAAGGAAAAGACATGACGTACTTTGTATGCTGTCTCACCCCAATTAACCTGGAGATACTACATACTATTCTTCTTCGATCTCGTTTTCTACAGAAGATCCTTCGGTGAAGGGCAGCTCAACATTACCAAGCGCTAGTTTTTCCCGCACCAAACGTTCAATTTCTTGAGCCAATTCAGGCCGCTCCTTAAATAATTCCTTGGCATTTTCCCGACCTTGTCCCAATCTCTCCTCGCCATAGGAATACCAAGCTCCACTCTTGTTGACAATCTTTAATTCAGTAGCTACATCTAAGAGGCTTCCTTCTTTCGAAATACCCGTACCATACATAATGTCAAACTCTGCTAGTTTAAAAGGAGGGGCCACTTTGTTTTTGACAATTTTCACTTTGGTTCGGCTACCGATAATATCGGTACCCTGCTTTATATTCTCACTCTTACGAACTTCCATGCGAACGGAAGCATAGTTGGCTAAGTGCCCAACGCCTTTCTACATTGCTGTAGTAGGTTTTCAAACACTCGCCACCGAACCGTACTTGAAAGTTTCCAATCATACGGCTCTCCAGTTGTTACTTAGATACTTTCAGTCTCAATTCATTGGATGATTCTGCTTTTTTAGTCTAGTTCTCCGTTGTGAAGTTTTCTGTGACAGTTGTTTTTGGAACTGTATCCACATAGAACTAGTGTTTTTCTATTCCTAGCGATCATTGTTTCTTCCCATTTTTTCTTACCTTTGAGGTCTTTTAGCTTTCTAACGTGGTGTACCTCGAAAGGACCTGTTTTATCTCCACACCATTCGCATTCATCGGCAAGTAGTCTTTTGATGAGTCCATTTCTGCCTCCGTAGTTGGTGTTTGGTATGAAGTCTATGCTTTGGTCAGTTGGTTGATCGTCGAATATTTTTTTGCAGAATATTATTTCATAGTAATGAAATAAAGGTACAAATTTAGAATGGCCTTTCTTATTAGTCCACGTTACTCCCCATTGTCCATCCCTGAAGTATGCTTGTTCGCCTTGTTCTGTCTTTTTTGACATAAGTTTTGAAACTTTTGTCCTATATTTTCCTGCTAGTGTTTTACAGAAACTTTGTTTAAAGATGAAGTGTGCATTTGTTAGTTTTGTTTTGACATCAAAGGCGAATTTGTAGTATTGATAGAATCCTCTAAACTCAGAGTTGTATGCCTTGGCTATTTCCAATTCGTCATTATTGAGAAATTTAGGCCTGTGTGCGGGCTTCCAGTTCTTGCTATTGGCTTTGGTGTATCCATTTTTGGTCATGAAATTTACTAGAATTTCATGGGGAAGCGATAGCTTGATACTTTCCGTTGCGGTTCTAGCTAATACTTTTCTTCCGCTTATTTCCCGTCTTTTAAGGAGGTCTCCTCCTTGATTTACAAATATGTCATATCCAAGGAATCTTATTTTTTCTGAGTTGTGGGTTATCAATGTTTTTTCTTGGCTTAATTCTAGGGATAGTTTTTCTTTGAGGAAGATCGTTAGTTCCTCTTTGACCTTTACAGCGTCTTCTTTGGTTCCAATAATACCTATTAAGAAGTCGTCGGCGTATCTGACATAATTCATTCTTTTGTATTCAGAATCATTTTGTTCATAAGTTTTGTGTTTTTGAATTTCTTTTGTGAGTTCCTTTATTTCTTGAATAATTTTCTTCCTTTCCTCTTCTACGGGCTTTCTGAGGAATAGGTTGTGTTTGTAAATGATGCTCCTGTATTTTTTAACAGTTGGATCATTTTTGAAGTTATTTACTTCTGGATGATTTCTTTGGTATTCTTCCATGTCTTTTCTTGCCTGTTCTATCTTCTTTATGGCATCTTCCATTTTATTTGGTGGATGGGTTTCGAGGAGTCTTCGTCTCTTGAATATCTTATCCGATATAACCTTATATGTTCTATTGTCTCTCCTTTTTTTCCCTTTGTTAAACCCTTTGATATAATCTTCCATATATCTGTCTAATTCATTAAGATAGATATTGGCTAAGATTGGGCTAATTATTCCACCTTGTGGAGTGCCTGAATAGGTTGGATAAAACTTGAAATCTTCCAAATATCCAGCTTTAAGGAACTTCCAAATAAGTCTTATGAACTTTTCGTCCTTAATACGCTTTCTGAGAAGGTTTATTAGGACTATGTGCTTAATGTTGTCAAAAAATCCTTTGATGTCACCTTCAACCCACCATCTTGTTCCTGTGTATGTTCCTTTGACTTGAAGTAGAGCAGAGTGACAGCTTCTCTTAGGTCTAAACCCATGGGAATTTTCCGAGAAGTTTTTTTCATAAATGGCTTCTAGGATTAACCTTACGACTTCTTGTATTACTTTGTCGTAAAAGGAAGGTATTCCTAGTGGCCTTTTCTTGTCACTATTCTTCTTTGAAATGTATTGTTTTTTAGCAGGTTTAGGTTGATAGGATTCATCTTTTAGGACCATGATCACATCTTCGATCCTTTGTAGACTAAAACCATCTATTGTTTGACCGTCAGAACCTGGTGTCATATTTCCCTCTTTAGCATAAAGTTTCTCATATGCTTTAAGATAGAAATCTCTGTTATATAGGTTTCTGTACAATCCTTCGAATTCGTACCCATCTTTTTGTGAATTGTTCTTCAATATCTCTAAAACATCATCAGGGTTTCTCATGGTCTCGCACCATAACCTTTCTTTTGTTTTAGATTCACAACCTGTCCCCCTTTGCCATGTGGTAGTTATTAGCTACCTCGGACTACTACGGGGACTCCGTTACCATATAGGGCATTTTCATATCAACCATTTCAGGTTACATGTTATCTATGGGTAAGTTTCACCAAACATCGAACATATGTTTATTGATGTATTTTTGTTTCCATAGACACCCTACTTAGGTAATCCCAGGTTATCCTTATATCATAATTTATTTCTTTCGTTTAGGTTTCCTTTTCGACATTTACCTCTGATAGAGGTTGTGAAGGAAGTGTCCATTAAGCCTTAACGCAAATTCTAAACAATTAGGCATCTTCCTCAGCTACCAATGTTAGACATCTTAGGTAGCCCCAGCCCTTACTTAGCACTTTGTCTGGGATTCAAGCAGTGTAGCTTTAACCATGCGAAAGATTTCCGTCTCGCCATTCATCTGTACCCTAGATGACTTAGGGTAGGTTATGACTTTTCAACCATGTGGTGGTCGCCCATTCCTTTCGGTTAGGGGTAAGGTTGCTGACGGTAACTCATTGGACTAAGTCATCTACATTCCAGTAGCAATGATATATAGGACTCGTTACAGAATATGGTTATGCTGCAACTTCCTGGCACACGAACTTTAAAGCACGTCCCCCAGTAGTAACTTCCGGTGACCCATAGACAATTCCTACTTTTTCCCGGATTTGGTTAATGAAAATAACGATGGTTTTAGACTTGCTAACAACACCTGTGAGCTTACGCAGAGCCTGAGACATTAGCCTGGCGTGCAATCCCACATGGCTGTCACCCATTTCCCCCTCAATTTCGGCCCGGGGAACCAACGCAGCCACTGAATCCACTACTACCACATCTAGAGCGCCACTGCGAACCAGTGCCTCACATATTTCCAGGGCCTGCTCCCCTGTGTCCGGTTGTGAAACTAACAGGTTTGCGGTATCTACACCTAACCGCCGGGCATAAACTGGGTCTAGGGATAGTGATAGGTAATAGACATCCTCAGCTTTAACTGTTAGGAGCTATTTTCCCCCACTTCACACCGTACGTGCGATTTTCACCGCATACGGCGTTCCATCAAGACATTGATTCCTGCGAGTTATTAAACAGACTCCTCTTTCAAGATACCCCTGTATTTATAGAGCTTATTAATTCCCGTTTTCGGGAGATGTTGGGTATCCTCTTCACTAAGTTCTTTCTTGTGAATCAGTTTGTGGCAATTGACACAGACTGTGACAAGGTTTGGAACTTTGTTAATAGATGATTTACCGAGTTTAGTGTCAATGTGATGTGTATTGACTTCGTAGTAAGCCAATGCAAACTTGCAAACTTTGCATTGGCCCTTATCCCGGTTGAACGCGTAACAACGGTTCATAAAGAATTCAAAGTTGTATATTTCTGGCTTTGCACCTGATAAGATTCGTGCCATGGATTCGTTGCTCAGGAGTCCTTCAACCCTGTTGAACAGTGGTCTCTTTGATGCCCTTTTCAGGTACATCTCCCTTCCCAATGCTGTGTATGGTGTTTCGTCCTGATTTTTCATAGGAACTTTGTCCCATGTCGCAAATCCCAAGCTCATTATTCCAATCCAGTTGCCCTCATAGTTGACGGCAGGAACTTGTTCCGTTCTTTCTGGATACATGAATTTGAGGTTGTAGCACTCATTCGCTGGAACCCATTTTGCTCCATGCTTTTTCAAGCATTTATAACAAGTGTATTTAAGGTTTTCCCTAAATTTTCTTGTTATCAGATTAACCCCTGGTGAGGCGTTGTAGTAGTTAATAATTCCACGTATCTTGCTGTTAATTACTTGGATGTCGTTGATTAACCACTCTTTATCTGAGCAAAATTTTAGTTTTCTCAGTTCACTTGTTAAACCCTGAATCTTTCCTTTGATTTTATCCTCGTTCGGGTATGTATACCCGATGTAGGATTTCTTTCTCGGTAACATTTTGATTGTAAAGCCAAGGAAATTAATTGGCTTTTTCTTCATGTTGGTGATGAAAGTTTTATCTTCGGATAATTCGAGTTTCAAGTTACTTTTGAGATACTCTTTGATTCTATGTTTCCAAGTTTCCGCATTCTCTTTGGTGTTGGTAAACAACACCCAATCGTCTGCGTATCTCACATAGAATTCGGGTCTTGTAATCGTTGAATGGTTTCTGAGTGATGCATACTTGGCTGTCCGAATTTCGGTTCCGTTCCGCATTTCCTTTTCTTCCCATTCTCTGGTTATCCAGCTATCGAGAACGTGGAGATACACATTGGCTAATATCGGGGATATTATTCCACCTTGTGGTGTGCCAATTTCGTTTCTCTTAATTTCGTCCATGATACCCGCTTTAAGCATTTCTTTGACAAGCATTAGCATTCTTCTATCGCGAATGCCAAGGTGCCAGAGTTGTTTTAGCAGGATTGTATGGTTCACATTATCAAAGAAACCTTTAATATCTCCTTCAACGACCCAGTTATATCCAATTCTATTGCAGATGTATACGACTCGTTCTACAGCTTGCTTTGTATCCCTCATCGGTCTGAATCCATAGGAGTGTTTGAAGAATTGTGCCTCCAAAATCGGCTCAATCGTCATTCGCACACATTCTTGGATTACTCTGTCCACAATAGCAGGTATTCCTAAAGGTCGCTTCTCTTTCTTCCCAGGCTTAGGTATGAAGACTCTCCGTATTTCTGTAGGGTTATAATTTTTCATCAGACTTTGAATTAGTTTGATTACTTCGTCATACCCCATTTGAAGTATGTCGTCCATTACCTTTCCATCAGTCCCTGCTGTTCTGCTACCATTGTTCGCTTTAATCTTGTGGATTGCACTCACAATGGTAACACTACTGCTTGCGACTTCCAGAAGTCCTTTGAATCTTGGAACCTGACCGTTTTTAATTAGTTCCTTAGTTATTTGGAACAATTGGTCTTGTAGGTTACGTAATTCAATCTCATCATTCGGAGCGTTCAATTGTTGTGACACTGTATTGACTGAAGTTTACCTCCTTTTTGTCGGGGGTGTATCTTCTCAGTGTCTTTAGTCAGTTTCGCTCACCAATGACAATTCGTGGGAATTGTCATCCTCACGGCTTCCTGAACTTGTTTAATTTCGCAGTTTCAATTGTGTTTAACCCGAAAACACTGTCTTGACTATGCCCCTTCGCTCCACGTCCATTACAGACGCTTCAACACTACTACGGGCTGATGCCCCTCGCCTTCAACAATCATTTCCTATTGTTTAGTAACTTCAGGTTACACTACCTTAGCTTTATTTGGTGGTTGTAAATAATTACAACATACCCGTCAAGCGTTACTGACGAGGTTCTCCTGTTCCGTATTTCCTATCCTTGCATATGCCGTTAGGTTCCCATTCTGACCCGTTAGCCACTTTTTCACCATTTGGTTGGTCGGTTTAAAGCAAATATCCTCTACGGGATAAATTCAGATAAGAGCAAACACGAATACCTTATCCGAGACTAAACCTCTCTGTGGAGGTAGACATCTTCATTATTTAATGTCTCACGCATTACGAGCCTTACTTCCATGGGTTCATTCCAACGCTAAGCGTTCTTTAACCATAGGCATTTTATGGACTCCCGACTACTTCCCTAACCGCTTCTCAGGTCTGGTTTTCGCCGACCTCTCCGAACTTCGCACCTTAATTCAGTGTAAAATTAACGCACGTCGGGGTATTAGAGCAAAGACCCAACCAAAGTCTTTGGCTTGGTACTTCCCCAAGCTTCTTGGAAATACAGTTAGATGTCTATACCACCACAATCGAATTGACCTATTAAGGTCGTGGTCTCGACATCTGCTAACTTTTCACTTAGTGTTTCCACTTAGTCTGGGTTAGCACCAGGACGTACCATGCTCTGCATCAATAAAGGCGGCCATGCCGTTGTTTTTCTGAGCCTCAGCAATTACATGCAAAGCCACGGTGGTTTTACCCGAAGATTCCGGTCCGTAGACCTCTATCACCCGCCCCTGAGGCAGGCCACCTACTCCCAAGGCAATGTCCAACGATAAAGCGCCGGTTGAAATGACCTCGATATTGAGTTTCGTTGATTCCCCTAATTTCATAATAGACCCTTTACCAAAACTCTTTTCAATGTTTGCCAGAGCCAATTCAAGGGCTTTTTGTTTATCGGGTTGTTTATCGGACATGAAAAAACTCCTTCCATAAAGGTAAACATATGTTCGATTTGCTATCATTATACGGCACATTTGGTCAGCCAGTCAATTAAAAAATACCAAAGGGCTGCTGCAAAAAGGGGAATGGCGCAAATAACAATTTTGCGCCATTCCTTTAATTTGCATGATGAATTTATTTTCTGGCCCTGGCAGGTTCTACAAACAGCCTGCGACCTCTAAACTGCTGTCTATGCAGACAGCTCATAACGCAATTAGCCCAGTCTTGGGGTACTTCCACAAAACTGAAATTATCATAAATATTAATACTGCCAATCTTATTATTAGGAATACCGGATTCATCTGCCATCAATTTAATAATTTCGGTAACAGAAGTACCATCCTTACGCCCCAGGGTAAAGAAGAGTCGAACCATTCCCGGTCTCGCTCCGGTATTGCCAAAATCAAAAGCATTATTGAGTTCTACTTCATCCCTTTCGGGTTCTAAATCCAGGGATAGCTTAAGGGCAGCAGCAGCAATATCCATGGCATCATACTCATCGATCAAGGAATCCACAATGGAACGGTAGTAGCTTATTTTTCCTTCTTCCATGAGATTAAGCAGCCTATCCTTGATTCCTTCCTTTTGCCGCTCCACTACATCTGCTGCACTAGGCAATTGTTCTCTTTTAATTCTGCTTTTCGTAATGTTTTCGATCAACCTAAGCTGGCGATACTCCCGAGGGTTAATAATGGTAATAGCTACCCCAGATCTACCAGCCCGCCCGGTGCGTCCTATCCGGTGAACGTAAAATTCGGGGTCTTGGGGAATATCGTAGTTGATTACGTGGGAGATGCCTTCAATATCCAGTCCCCTGGCTGCCACATCTGTAGCTACCAGCAGTTCTGCATCCCCCGAACGAAACTGACGCATCACAGTATTTCTTTGCTGTTGACTAAGGTCACCGTGCAAAGGAGCAGCGGTATAACCCCTGGTTTGTAATCCTGCTACCAATTCATCTACACCACGTTTGGTACGGCAGAACACAATACCTTGGGTAATATCAGTTACGTCCAATAATCTACACAGCGCTTCTAACTTGAACTTTTCAGGTACTTCATAATATACCTGCTCTATTTGGGGTAATGTGAGATTGGTTTTGCTTACCGTTACATATTTGGGATCGGTCATATACTGGCGAGATAATCTAACGATTTCCTCGGGCATGGTAGCAGAGAAAAGCAACGTCTGGCGTTCTGAAGAAGTATGGCGAAGAATCTCTTCAATATCCTCCACAAAGCCCATATCCAGCATTTCATCGGCTTCATCCAACACCACCATATTGACCCGATCCACCTTCAAGGTATGCCGTCTCAAATGGTCCAACAACCGGCCGGGAGTTCCCACCACCACTTGAACTCCTTGACGAAGGGTTCTAATTTGGCGATCAATGGATTGTCCACCGTAAATAGGCACTACCCTAATACGACAGAACCGGCCAATTTTACCAATCTCTTCGGCTACTTGAATAGCTAATTCCCTGGTAGGGGTAATAATCAGGGTTTGCACATCCCTGTTTCTAAAATCCAATTTTTCAATTATAGGAATACTAAAGGCTGCGGTTTTACCCGTTCCTGTCTGAGCCTGACCAATAATATCATGCCCTTCTAATATCTGCGGTACAGCCAACTGCTGAATAGGGGTAGGCTCTTCAAAGCCCATTTCAACGAGTCCTTCGAAAATTCTGCGGTTAAGTTCTAATTCACCAAATAATTTTGTTGTTTTAACGTGGTTCATCCAGTTCCTTCTTTCACCATATAAAATTATTTTCCCTGTAAAAAATGCTTCGCCATTTTCAAGGCAGCATTGACAGTGCCATTACGAATGGCTTTTCGTTCGCCGGGAAAGCGATATTCCCTAAAACATATCCCCGTTGGGGATGATAGAGCAATATAAACCAAACCTACGGGTTTTCCTTCACTGATAGTGGGACCAGCTACACCGGTTACAGCCAAGCCAATACTGCAACCCAATTCCCGACGTACCCCCTCTGCCATAGCAATGGCTGTTTGACGGCTTACTGCACCAAATTGAGCCAACATATCGGCGGGCACTCGTAACAGTTTCTCCTTCACCTGATTGTTGTAAGCTACAATCCCACCCATCAAGTAACGAGAAGCACCCGGTATTTCGGATAACCTGGCCTCCAGAAGTCCACCGGTACAGGATTCAGCAACACCGATGGTTAAACCGGCATCCAGTAATAGTTGACCTACCACTTGCTCAATCTTTTCATCGTCTTCAGCAAAAATATACTGAAACAGTCGACGGCGCACTTGGTCTGATAGATGATGCACCAAATTAGTTGCTTCTTCCAGGGTGGCACCCTGACCGGTTATCCGTACTTCTACAACACCCGGTTGTACCAGGAAAGCAATTTCGGGATTAGCCATCCCGCAAAGGTCATCTATCACTTCTTGGACTGTACTTTCACCAATGCCTGTTAAGTAAAATGTCTTGGAAGTACACAGGGTTCCCCGGTGAGGCAAGCTGTTTAGGTAAGAAACCACTGATTTTTCAAACATGGTTTCCAATTCCCAAGGGGGTCCCGGTAAGATAATGATCGCTTTTTTATCTTCCTCAACAATTGCCCCCGGAGCAGTTCCTCTGGTGTTGGGCAATATTCTGGCCCCTTCTGGAAAATAAGCCTGTTTGGTATTGTTGTCAGGCATTTCCATGCCTCGGCTGGCAAAATGATCTCGAATGGCTATTAATGAAGCTTCATCCAGCTTCATGTCCAGTTCTAATACCTCTGCCACTGTTTCTTTGGTTAAGTCATCAATTGTCGGTCCCAAACCACCGGTAATAAAGATAAGGTCAGCTCGTTCCAGTGCCTGCAGTAGAACCAGACCCATACGGCCCCAATAATCTCCCACTGTAGTGTGCTGTATAACTTCGATGCCCATATCAGTTAGACGCCTTCCTAAATATTGGGCATGGGAATTTAATACCTCTCCAACCAGCAATTCGGTACCTGTAAAGATAATTTCTGCCTGCACAATAAATACCCTCACTTCTGGTTTATAGCTACCATATATTTTTATTCGCCGATACCATTGTTTTCCCTTTCGTAAAATAGAAAAAAGAGACCATTTGACTAGTCTCTTTTATGATTTCCATTTTTTCACAATTTATGCAACGTTTCGACCGGACAATAAGGTTCTAAATTCTTCACCAGAGATTTTTTCTTTTTCTAGCAAGACGGCCATCGTGACAGTCAAGAATTCTTTATGGTTGTTCATATACTCTGCTACACGTTCTTCTTGTCCATTAATGATTTCCGAAACTACCGTATGCTTCATCTCCCCAGGGAGATGCTCCAAACTTACCACTCCCAGCCTGGACATGCCGGATTTAATGATGGTTTCTGCAGTTTGCAAAGCCTTTTCGTAGTCATTGGAAGCACCTGTACTACGATTACTATATACCACCTCTTCAGCCACCGCACCGGCCAGCATGATGGAAATTTGGTTTTCCAAATAATCTCTGGTGTATAAATAGGTGTCATCTTCCGGGTTCTGCCTCATATAGCCAAGGGCACCGCCTCTGGATGTAACGGTTAAGGTGGATACTGATCCTGGCCGAACCAATTCACTAATCAGGGCATGGCCAATTTCGTGAACGGCTACCCGCTTCAATTCTTCTGGGTTGGGACGGCGATCCAGCTTTTCGCCCATGATTACTTTATCAATGGCCTCATGAAAATGGCGATAATAGATTTGTTTTTCTTCTTCTCGCATAGCCAAAATAGCCGCTTCATTGGCTAGACTTTCCAGATGAGCTCCAGAAAAGCCAAAGGTTTCTTTAGCAATTTGCGTCAAATCTACATCTTTAGCCAAAGGTTTATTTCTTGTATGGAGTTTTAAGATTTCAAAACGCCCCACTTTATCAGGTAAATCCACCTTTACCTGACGGTCAAAGCGTCCCGGTCGCAACAAGGCGGGGTCCATCATATCCACACGGTTGGTGGCCGCCATAATTAAAAGTCGGACACTATCATCCACTTTCAATCCATCCATCTCCACCAGCAAAGCATTGAGAGTTTGGTCATACTCCATATGGCTGGAGTTAGAGCCTCGTTTCGTAGCCAATACCTCAATTTCATCAATAAAGATAATGGCACTTTTTTTCTTTTGTTTATTGGCAGTTTCTCGTGCACTTTGAAACAATTTACGCACCCGTTGGGCACCAACACCCGCGTACATTTCCACAAAATCAGAACCGCTGGCGGATACAAATACCGAATCGGTATAGCTGGCAGCAGCCCTAGCCATTAAGGTTTTTCCGGTACCTGGAGGCCCCGTCATAAGAATTCCCTTTAAAGGGCGAATCCCTAATTTTTGAATTTTTTGATGGTTCCTGATAAAATCCAATGCTTCTTTCAGTTCTTTAATAGCAGAACCTTGTCCACCAATATCGTTAAAATTAATTTCTTGTTTTCTCGATATAGGGGCTGAATTACCAAAACCCGACTTCACCATACCTTTCGTGTTGGCCAGATAATAAAGGGCTCCACTAAAGATGAGTAACAAGAGAAGTGGTGTTAGATCATACCCTGCCACCAGGCCAAAGACCAGTAATGCTGCGATTAAACCCAAACTAATTTCCTTGAGCAATTTTGCCACCTCCTTGGGAAGCCAACTCAGCAAAATCATGTCTAGGAATTACTTTATGCAGGTAATGACCATCTTTTTTCGTTAACTGAACATAGATATTATTTTGATCCACGTAGACCTTGCTTTCAGCCCCTTGTTTATGGGCAGCTTGCTCTACCCTTGCGGCAACCTCGGGAAAATTGCCTGTAACCTGAGCCTGATAAATTACGTGGTGACTATCATAAAAAACCGCTTCCAAAGAATCATCTGATTGGCTAATCAATTCCAATTGAAAGGGTTTTTTACCCATTACTTGACTAGTCAGCTCTTGTAGTTCTTGATAGGCTGACATCAAGTTTTTTGTGTCTTTCACTAATTTAATTTTAACCATTGCCACAGGTTTACTCTGGTCAATTGTAAACTCTTTCACCAGTTTGTCTTCGGCCAAAGCTTTGTTTAACGGCTGTTGAAAGTTATATTCTTGATAGGCCCACTGGCCCCCAAAGGCAATAGCCAGTCCAAAAACAAAAGCTAACAAAACAATTGGCAGCTTAAGGCTGCTCCACTGCATGGCCATCATCCTTTCCAGGTTTAGTACTGATCAAACGCTATATCATTATACCATGATCGTATATACGATTCTTTATGAAACAACTGGAAATAAAAAATGGAAAAACTTAGCTTACTTGCCTACTGGTTTGCTAGTGACCTTTAGGTTGCAAGTATAAAAAAAACAGGATGTCCAACGACTTCCTGTTTTTTAATATTCACCTTTTTTTAATAAATGCCATCCTTTGGAGATATAGTCTGCACCGGACCAAATGGTAAAGAACACAGCCACGGCCATGGCCGCCCTACCTATATCAACACCAAGCAGTTGAAAGGTAATATTATGTAAAAACATCGCTACAATGGCCACGATTTGTGTCACCGTTTTCCATTTACCTAGGGTACTGGCAGATATCACTACTCCTTCTGTGGCAGCAATGGCCCTTAATCCTGTAACCATAAACTCCCGACCAATAATAATAACCGCCACCCAAGCAGAAAGCTTGCCTAACTCTACCAAAACAATCAGAGCGGAGGATACCAATAGCTTATCGGCCAGGGGATCCATAAACTTGCCCAAGGTAGTTACTTGTTTGTTTTTCCTGGCAAAATAGCCATCCAGGCCATCCGTACTGGCCGCCAACACAAACACACCCGCAGCAATAATATCTCCATATTTAATTTTTAATGTGACAACCGCCAGAAAAACAGGTATTAAAAACATCCTGGCCAAGGTCAACCGGTTGGGCAAGTTCATAGGGCCAACTCTCCCATCAAATCATACTCTAAGGCCCTGTTAATTTTTACAATGACCAAGTCACCCGGCTGCAGATTTCTTGGGCTGGTAAATTCCACAGTGCCATCGATTTCAGGGGCATCATAGGCGGAACGGCCGGCATAAACCATCTTAGCAGCATCGATTACTTCTTCTACTAAAACTTCTACCGTTTCACCAATACGCTGTTGATTACGCCGAAGAGAAATCTCCCTTTGCAAAATCATGGCGCGATGATAACGTTCCTTCTTAATTTCCTCAGGAATCTGATCTGCCATTTCTGCAGCGGGGGTTCCTTCTTCCTGAGAATAGGTAAACACCCCGGCCCGATCAAATTGGACTTCCTCCATAAACTTTAAGAGTTCAGCAAATTCCTGTTCAGTTTCTCCGGGAAAACCTACAATAAAGGAAGTTCGGATAACAATACCCGGTATCTCATGTCGTAATTCTTCTATTAGCTCCCGGGCTTGTTGCTGATTTACCGGACGTTTCATGGCTTTTAATATATCATCTGCTGCGTGCTGCATAGGTAAATCGATATACCTGCAAACATTGGGTGTTTGAGAAATCACTTCAATAAGTTCCTTGGTAAAACGATTCGGGTAGCAATACAACAGGCGTATCCACTTTAATCCTTCGATGGGACCAAGCCTTTGGAGGAGTTCCGCTAATCGATATTCACCATACAGGTCCAGGCCATATCGAGTGGTATCCTGGGCTATTAAGATGATTTCCTGGACACCCTGTCCAACGAGTCTTCTAACTTCTGCTTCCACTGATTCCAGTGGCCTACTGCGAAAAGTCCCTCGGATATCAGGGATAGCACAATAAGCACAACGATTGTCGCAGCCTTCTGCAATTTTTACGTAAGCAGTATAAGCTGGAGTACTCAAAAGTCGTGGTGCATGTTCATCATAAATGTAAAGGGGTTCATTAATGTGAGACTTTCTTTGCTTATCAACCAGAGAGCTTTGAATAATCTCCACGATACTGCTGATTTGGCCCGGTCCCACCAGGGCATCAATTTCCGGTATTTCCTCTATCAACTCTTTGTGGTAACGTTGGGCTAAACAACCAGCGACAATTAAAGCCTGGCATTTACCGGTTTCCTTTTGTTGAGCCAGTTCAAAGATTTGCCGAATGGATTCCTCTTTGGCTGATTCAATAAACCCGCAAGTATTAACAATGAGTATCTCTGCATCAGCTTCCTGATGGGTTATCTGAAAATTGGCATCCCGTAGCATGCCCAGCATGACTTCGGAATCTACCAGGTTTTTCGGGCAGCCTAAACTGATCAAACCTACTGTTGGCATTGGCGCACCCTTTCGTATAACAATATTTTTAATTAGTATAAAACAGCCAATGATTCATGTCTAGAAAAAATAAAAGGGAATTATTTGTCATGACCCGTCTATTTAAAACGTGTATCGTTCCTTAAAAAGTCCTATAATTCGTAAATTCAATGGGGATATTTAAATCCATTCCCTTTACTACAGCCATGGCCGACTGCAAATCGTCCCTGTTTTTCCCGGACACCCTGACCTGATCTCCTTGTACCGAAGCCTGAACTTTTACTTTACTATCTTTAATGGCTTTAACAATTTTTTTGGCAATATCCTGTTCAATACCTTGTACTAGGGTAGCCACCTGACGAACGGTATCCCCGGCTGCTGATTCGATTTTACCATAGCGTAGAGCTTTTAAATTTACCCCACGTTTCACGAGTTTTCCTTCCAAAATATCACTGACGTTTTTCAATTTAAAGTCATCATCACTATGTAAAGTAATCTCCGGTTTCCCATCAAAGATAATTTTACTCTTACTACCTTTAAAATCAAATCTGCTTTCGATTTCTTTCTCCGCTTGATGTACCGCATTTTGTATCTCCTGCATGTCCACCCGACTAACTATATCAAAACTGTTTTCTTTTGCCATTTTCACAATCCTCCCTTGGATAACTTATATAACAATAAATTATACCATAATGGTTAATGTTGTCAAAAATTTTGCATCATTTTGCTATAATTAACTAGGAGGCAAATGATATGTTACATTATCTTGGCAAATTCCCTATAGAACAAAAGATTATTGCTATTATTGGTCCACGTCGGCCCGGCTGTGATGATGGCAGCGCAGAAATGCAGCAGCACCAGCGGGACTGTACCATGGCCTACGAACTGGCCCGACAAGCGGCTAAAAAAGGAATCGTCGTTTTGTCCGGCCTAGCTACTGGGATTGATACGGCAGCCCATGTCGGCTGCCTCGATGAAGGTGGCATAACCATTGCCGTGGTTCCCTTCGGGTTGACCGCCCCTGTCTACCCCCCAGAGAATTTGCCACTCTATACAAGAATCTTGGACAGTGGAGGTTGTATTGTCAGCCAATTCAAACCGGATCAATCAGCTGTCAAATGGTCCTTTGTCGCCAGAAATAAAACACAAGCTTTGCTAGCCCATCAGGTTCTGGTCGTAGCCACCTTTCCACCCCAAGGGTTGATTACCGGCGGCACTAAACACTGTGCCTATTGGGCAAGGAAAATGGCCAAACCACTCTACCATTATCGAGAAATAGCTGGAAAATACCTTGTTTTTCAAAATGAAGAAGTTTTTATAGCCCGCTTCCGTTGAAGTGGGTTTATTATTTTTAGACCTGAGAGATAATAATAACGTTTAAAAGTTTTTTGTGAATATCATTGCAATTATAATCAATCTTTTATATGATAGCAAAAATGTGAAAGGAGAATGCCGATGCTATCCGTACGTAGGCTAACATTGGAAGAAATCATCGACCTGGAATGGTTGGCTATGCTGGTAGATCAGGTTTTAGAGTATAATCATTATTCAGTTCCCTTGGAAGAAAAACACGTAAAAATGATTCAATTAGCAGTTAACGGTTCTCTAGACCTTGAAACCATCTCCAGTTACATTGTGGACTATCTCTCCCCCGAGGCAATCAATTTCCAATATCAATATAAACTAGCAATGGATACGGAGGAAGATGCCATGTAAAGGTGTTACTTTAGCCTCTTTATGGTAAGTATCTTGGCCTGTACTTGTAAATATGATATACTGAGCCAAAAAAGATTGGTTGTGGTTTGGCATGAAAAATCTCAACTGGCGGTTCTACGCAAGTGCTGCTGGCTTCCTGATGATTGGTTCTAGTATATTTTTCCCCCAGCAATCCTGGCTCATTATTTTAGGGGCCATCGTTTTTGCCGTTGGCATGATTCGAAAACCGAAAAAACGCAAAGGCTAATTGTATAGCTTTCACAAATACTCGGAGTACCGGGTATTTTTATTTTGTGAGGTTAACAGATCTCATAATCTTATGAGTAAAAAAACGTAATTAAGGTAAACTAACATCAAATCACATCTAAAGGCAGGCGATTATCATGCGAAACAACACTTGGAGATATCCGAATGCAGGCTTTTGGGTAGTCCATGCTGCTTCCCTGGCGGCCCTAGGCTTTTTTGCTTTTAAAGCAATGGATGGCAAATGTAATACTTACTCGGAAAACCACGCCTTTGCTGACAAAATGGCCCAAATGAAAGAACCTCAGTCGGAGCATTTTTAGTTGCCCTTAAGCAGATCAGAAGGTTTGATACTTTTAAATTTATTAGAAAAACCCGACCAACATCCGGTCGGGTTTTTCAGGTATAATAGGGGTAAAGTAATTACGAGGTGATTCATAATGCATATTCTTTGGCTTATTATGGGCCTTTTGGGGGCTATTTGGGTCTTTTGGGATACACGTAAACAGGGCTACACCAGGGAATCCAGTGTTCGCTGGGCTATCGGTACATTCCTGGTACCCGCTGCAGTAATTCCTTTTTATTTAATGCAAAGCACCCTGAGAAACAAATTCCGTCGATCTCACCCCACGGGTCCCAAGGATGTCACCTCAAACATTTCTCTAAAGTGCCCTTGGTGCGGTCAATTCTACCAGGGGAATCCCGAACACTGCCCACATTGTAAAAAAGATCTTAAACAAGACTAAGGAGCCAGTGCACTTCACACTGACTCCTTTGTATCCTACCCTTGGGTCAGATTAGGCTCCTCACCCACAGAAAAGGTTTTTTTCTCTACCTTCCCCACTGCTCCCAAGCGTCCTAAATCCTTACCATTTACACTTACTTCCACCGCTCCGGCATTTCCCACATGCAGAAAAATTCTTTGTTCTGCTTTAAAATCCTTCATTTGTCCCGGTTCTAACGTACCACTAAAGATGGTGTTACCATCGGCCTCAACCCGCATCCAGCTTGGATCGTCACTAACCTTCAACACCACCCGTACGCCTTGCACTGGCTGAGGTACTGTGTCCTTGGGAGTTTTATTATTTTCCGGCGTGGAATTTTGTCCTGCCGGTTCCCGTTGCACCGTTTGGGGAATATCCGGTTTGTTATCTTCCGCTCGCTTTGGGGTATTATAAAGGGCATTAAAAGCCAGTAGGGCTACCACTGCGGCACCTGCTGCCAAATACCGCCACTTCTTGCCGCCGCCTCCTACCACGGACTCCCGTTCGATCTCCTTGCGCTCAACAATCGGCGGTGCTGGGGCATTATTGGCCATTACATTATATTCCATCATAATGTCTTCTGTGTCCAGTTCCAGATACTTCGCATAGGTTCTTAGGAAAGCCTTGGCATAAACCGGTCCCGGCAAGACATCGTATTGTTCCTCTTCTAGTGCCTTGAGGTACTTAGCTCTAATCTTTGTGGCTTCTTCCAAGTACTCAAAGGTATACTCCTTCTTCATCCGCGCATTCTTCAAGGTTTCCCCGATTGGCATCATCTTCACCTCCATTGTCCACAGGTATACCATATTCCGGCAATAACCTTATCCACGTATTTATCGTCGCAGTTGCCTTATCCAGGTCATCACAATTTACGGATAAGTTATAATTATCACTAGGTCCGTCTGGATACTTATAAAGGGGATCATAGTAATGAAGCAACAAAGGCGGAATTACCTCTATAAATCTTTTTTCTGCTATTTTTTGGTTTAATTCTTCCACCATTTTAGTGCCTAATGATTTTTTAAGTAAGCTTGTACTATACTGAAGGCTTTCAATATTAGAGTCCGGGCCAGCGGTATAATCCTCAATAATACGTTCTACCCGTTTCTGCATAGATGCATAAAGCAAGATACGATATCCCTGAGCCATGGAATCCATAACCGCTGGAGGCACAATTAGTTTGCCCACCCGACGGCTTTCACACTCCACCAGAATAATACCTTTTCTTTCCGCATTAGATAAAATTTCGACAATGTTAGCTTCAAAATCTTTTTGACTGGGAGAGGGTGGCAAACCAATTTTTCCGTAGGCCGAACCACGATGCTTGGCAATTCCCTCCAGGTCCAGCACCGGTAAGCCAAGATGGTGTAGTTTTTTCAAGATAAGTGTCTTGCCAACCCCGGTCAATCCATGTAACACAATACTTTTATGTGGAATACTTGGTTTGTCTAGATAACGATGGACTAGACGCCGATAGGCTTTATAGCCACCCTGTATTCTTGCAACCTTAAGTCCAAGTGTATTTAAAATTGAGGTGATATATTTACTACGCATCCCACCACGCCAACAATATAGAACAACATCTTTATCTTTGCCCAGACTACTTATTTTATTGTATAATGCTGATAATTTAGGACCGGCTATTTCTAAACCTAAGTATTTTGCTTCTTCAGTCCCTGTTTGTTTATACGTGGTACCTATTTGGGCTCTCTCTTCGTTATTAAAAAGCGGTATGTTTACAGCACCGGGTATGGAACCCTCTGCAAATTCTGCCTCCGAACGAACGTCCACAATACGTACATTTGTTAGTTTTAATGCATCTTCTATCGCTATAATTTTTTCCATAATAGACTTCCTTGCTGCCTTCTATTCTCGACTTGTCTTCATTTTCCTGCTACGCTTGGAGCAAAATCAACATCCTTACGATTATGATTTCGCGCCTTATACGGTCAAATTCTTGCATATTTAATGTTTTTCTTCAATATTACTAAATCCATAGCACCGCCAGTATAGCATGAATCGACAAAAATGGTCAACTTATGTAAGTTTGACCATTTTTTTAGAGTATATAATCAACTCATTTTACCTTTAAAGGTTTGTAAATATTGTTCCATGGTCATTAAAATGGCTCTGGGCTTACTTCCTTCATAGCCACCGACAATTCCTTTCTTTTCCATAATATCAATTAACCGGGCTGCTCGGGCATAGCCAATGTGTAACCGCCGCTGCAGCATGGAAATAGACGCATGACCTGTTTCAATCAAGATTCTTACCGCTTCCGGTAAAAGTTCATCTTCTGCTTCCGGTTCTTCCTGTTCCTTTGGTTCCTCTTTGGCAACGGTATCATCATAAGTAGGTTCCGCTTGTTTCTTTAAAAAAGTTACTAAATCTTCTACTTCTCGGTCTGACAGGAAAGCCCCTTGTACCCGGAGCGGCTTAGAAGCACCCACGGGAAAGAATAACATATCCCCTTTACCTAATAATTTCTCTGCACCAGCCATATCCAAGATGGTTCGTGAATCAACTTGGGAAGATACAGCAAAGGAAACCCTTGATGGTATGTTGGCTTTAATCAAACCGGTGATAACATCTACCGATGGTCGCTGGGTTGCTACCACTAAGTGAATTCCTGCCGCCCGGGCCATTTGAGCTAAGCGACAGATGGCATCCTCCACATCTGCAGGGGCTACCATCATCAAGTCAGCTAATTCATCGATGATCACTACCATTAGCGGTAATTTACTTTGCCCTACCCCAGGTTCCTTTTCATTAAACAAGCTATTATACCTGGTAATATC
>CAMKDG010000006.1 GCA_946411205.1 uncultured Desulfotomaculum sp. | reverse complement strand
TGCCGTTTATAAATATCGCGACCTTTATCAATTAGCAAAACTTTAAGGTTGGGCGCCTGTAAAACCAATTCATAACAGGTAAAGATACCAGCCGGACCGGCACCAACCACAATTACATCGTAATTTTTCACGGGTATCACTCCCTAACTCAAACATAATCTTTTAAGCAAACATATTCATTTTGTACTATTTCACTCAAAAGATCAATAGCTAATTACTACCATTTATGCTAATACAAGAAAACGGGAGTGTCGCAAAACTACTTTTTTTGCGACGCTCCCGTTTTGGCCTCCAGCTTCTTGCCCAAAAGCCATTAGCCTTTGGCCATTGGCTGACGACCCGACCCCATAGGAATACCCAAAAGCTAACAGGTATTTACTTTTTCCTACTATAGGCAGTTTCACTCATAGGTAGGCTGGTTCTGAGCTTGCCGTCCTTTCTATAATAAGCACCGGCCACTGCCGGAGCGGTAGGAATCGTGGCAATTTCGCCGATACCCTTGGCACCATAGGCCAAGGGCACTTGGTTCTTCTCCACGATAATACATTCAATTTCTGGCATATTGGTGGCACGGAACAAGCCCAAAGTACCAAATTTTGCTGTAGGCATACCCTCTTTTAAGGGAAAATCTTCGGTTAGGGCATATCCCAAACCCATGGCTACCCCACCCTCAATTTGCCCTTCTACGCCGGTAGGGTTAATGGCCCGTCCCACATCGTGAGCTGCCACCACTTTGGCCACTTTGCCCTCTTCATCTAAGATTGCCACATGAGTAGCATAGCCGTAGGCAATATGGCTTACCGGGTGGGGTTTACCTGTGCCGATAGGGTCGGTTTTGGCCGAAAATTCACCATAATACTCCTTCCCTGCCAATTCCTCCAAACTGTGACTCGCCAAATCCTTTTTAAGATCCAAAGCTGCCACCCGAGCTGCTTCACCGGTAAAGAGGGTTTGCCGGGAAGCTGTCGTGGTACCGCCGTTCGGAGTGGTGTAGGTATCTGGATTACCGGTCTCCAATTGCTTGTAATTAAGCCCGGTGGTCTCCGCCACAATTTGATTTAATACCGTGGACAGGCCTTGTCCGATACAGGCAGCACCGGTTAAAATCATGACCTTGCTATTTTCAACCACTAATCTTATGCGCCCCACATCGGATAACCCCACGCCAATACCGCTGTTCTTCATAGCACAGGCAATACCCGCATGGGGACTACTTGCAAAGGCATCTTTCACTGCCAGCAACGTTTCTTTAAGGGCTGTACCCCCATCGGCAATTTGTCCGTTGGGGAGTACCCCATCTGGTTCAATAGCGTTACGGTAACGGATTTCCCAAGGAGAAATCCCTACCTTCTCAGCCAGTAGATTGAGGGTGGATTCCATGGCAAAACAGGATTGGGGTACGCCAAAACCTCGGAAAGCCCCGGCAGGTGGATTATTGGTATAGACAGCAATCCCGGTAAGGTCTACATTGGCGATCTGGTAGGGTCCTGCCGCATGGGTACAAGCACGCTCGGTCACCGGTCCGCCCAAGGAGGCATAGGCTCCGGTATCTGTAATAATTACTGCTTTCACTGCGGTAATCTTACCATTTTCGTCACAGGCTACGGTGTACTCCATATCCGCGGCATGTCGTTTGGGATGTACCCGGATGCTTTCCTGGCGGTCCCAGGTCACTTTCACTGGCTTTTTGGCATACCACGCCAATAAAGCTGCATGGTGCTGCACCGACAAATCTTCCTTACCGCCAAAACCGCCTCCCACCATCTTGCTAATAACCCTTACTTGCCGTTCTGAAACCCCCAAAATCTGGATAACACCCCGATGGTCGTCATAGACATTTTGGCTACCCACATAGAGGGTTAGGGTTCCATCCTGGTTGGGGATGGCCAAGGCACTTTCCGGTTCCAGGAAGGCATGTTCCGTAGAGGGAGTGGTATATTTTTGTGTTACCACATACTTGGCTTTGTCAATGGCTTCCTCCACATTCCCTCTCTTAACCTGGGTTGTCCGTAGAATATTCCGCTCTACCGCTTGATGAATCTTGGGAGCACCTTCAGCCATGGCTGCTTGGGGACTTAACAAGGGTTTTCTTTCCTCATATTCCACTTCAATTAAGGCCAGTGCTTCCTTAGCAATCTTGCGTGAGGTAGCTGCCACCAAAGCCAAGGCATCTCCCACATAGCGGGTTTCCTCCCCTTCCGCTATCATAGCTGGCCAGTCATGCACAACATGCCCCTCAAAACGCTCTCCGGGGACATCTTTGGCCAACAATACCGCAACCACGCCAGGATATGCCTGAGCCTTGGCAATGTCAATGCGTTTAACCAACGCCCTGGCATATTTACTCCTTAATGCTGCACCATGTAACATGCCTGGCACTTGCATATCATCAACATATTCTGCCGTACCTAGGGTTTTACCCTTGGCATCCACCCGGGGCATCCGATCTCCTACGCGGTAATTGGGTTTGATTTCAGGATCATAACCCTCTCTGAGGGCCTTGGCAGCCATCGCAATGGCTTTTTCAATCTTGACATAGCCCGTGCAACGGCAAATATTGCCATGTAAAGCCTTTTTAATCTCGGTAGGGGATGGATCAGGATTTTTATCGATTAGCCCCTTAGCACTGATCACCATGCCGGGAATACAAAAGCCACATTGTACGGCTCCTGCCTTCATAAAAGCCCAACTGTAAATATCCTTTTCTTTTTCTGATAATCCCTCAACGGTGATAACACTTTTGCCCGCTACCTTCTCTAAGTTTAAAAGACAAGCCCGCATCGCTTTACCATCCACCAACACCATACAGGCTCCACAGGCTCCTTCACCACAACCGTTTTTTACAGAGGTTAAGCGGGCTTCCTCACGCAGGTAATCTAACAAGTTTATATTCTTCTCTACGGTAACCCTCTGGCCATTAAGAGTTAGTGAATACATTTAGCTCAACCTCACTTATAAGGAATTTTTTTTGTTATAATAAGTATGTTCCAATATAGCCTTTAAAAGTAGTCCAAAGCCAAATACAATATTTACCACCCTCTTGCTATTCTTTTCACTTCCATCCGGTAAAGCGATAGCAAGTCAACCGAAACTTTTGAAGAGACGGGCAATTAACCGTTCCAACAGGACAATGGATAGGTTCACCCCATATGGCAGAAAATATCTATGATTCATCAATTGCTGATAGTCTGTTTAAAAAGTTTACAAGTACAAAAATCTTCCTTGATACTACTTTCACTCTCCAGAATTAGTATGTTAAAATGACATTATGTTAATGAAAGGAGTTTTCTAGAAATGTATAAAGCATTAACCATTGCCGGTTCAGACAGCAGCGGCGGAGCCGGGATTCAGGCAGATTTGAAAACCTTCCAGGAACTCGGTGTTTACGGTATGACCGCTATTACTACCATTGTTTCAATGGATCCAAATACTTGGAATCACAACGTTTTTCCTCAATCAACAGACATTGTAAAATCTCAATTAAACACCATTCTTTCTATCGGTGTAAATGCAATGAAAACCGGTATGCTAGGTTCTACTGATATTATTGAGCTAGCCGCCCAGACCATTGATGAGTATAAGTTGGAAAATGTTGTAGTAGACCCAGTGATGATCTGCAAAGGCGACGACACGGTATTAGACCCGGATAATGCCAAGAGTTTACGGGAAGTTTTGGTTCCTCGGGCTACGATTGTAACACCCAATTTATTTGAAGCAGCCCAACTTAGCCAACAGGCTCCCATTAAAACGTTAGAAGAAATGAAAGAAGCCGCTAAAAAAATTCACGCCCTGGGTGTTCAATATGTTTTAGTTAAGGGTGGCGCCCGTCTGGAACATGAAAAGGCCATCGATCTGCTCTATGATGGACAATCTTTTGAATTATTAGAGGGTGAACGAATTACGACCACCTATACCCACGGTGCCGGTTGCACCTATTCCGCAGCCATTACCGCTGAACTGGCTAAGGGCAAGACCGTTAAAGAAGCTGTGCTGGTGGCTAAGGAATTTATTACCGCCGCCATTCGTCACGCTTTTCCCATTAATCAGTTTGCTGGGCCTACCAATCACGGTGCTTACAGGAACTATCGGCAGTAGTTTACTATTTTTGCATTGGGATATGCTAAATAGCCCTTGGCCATGTAAGGCCAAGGGCTATTTGATAAAAAGAAAGCTAACGGGGTGAATATAAAATGACTTCCATCAATCTCACAATCTTCTCTGACTATGCCTGACCCTTTTGCTATATCGGCAAAGGTATTGTCGAAAAACTTTCCCAGGAATACCCCTTAAGGATTACCTGGCTTGGTTATGAATTACGACCTGAAAGACCGCTGGCAGGTGAAGATTTAGCAAAATTATTTCCAGATTTTGATCCGGTGGCTGCCAATGAACGTTTTAACAAAGTTGGTGCAGACTACGGACTCACCTTCCAGCCGGTTAGCTTTCTTCCCAATACCAATTTAGCCCTAGTAGCAACAGAATACGCTAAAGATCAGGGGTTATTTGAAGAATTTCACGCTGCGGTGTTTAAGGCCTATTTTAGTAAAGGATTAAACATTGGTTCCCGGCAAGTGATGCTCGATATTGCAGCTTCACTGGGCTTGGACACTGCCAAAGTCGACGCTGCTTTGATTGATCCCCACTACCAAAAGCGACTGGAAGAGAATCGACAGGCCGGTCTCAAGTGGCAAGTAACGGGTTTACCCACCTATATTGTGCAAGATCAACAGAGAATTGTCGGTGCACAACCCTATGCTGCTTTCCAAAGGGCATTGGACCCGTATCTAAAATAAATTGACTTTTTTGTAGGCAAAAACTTCATAGAAAAAGAAATGACCTGGGGAACTTTTCAGCCCCAGGTCATTTTATGATTACACTACAGCGATTGCTTCAATTTCTACCAATACATCCTTAGGCAGTCTAGCCACTTCCACGCAAGCTCTGGCAGGGGCTTCACTGTTGAAGTATTCCGCATAAACTGCGTTGATTTTTTGAAAATCATTCATGTCTTTAATAAATACCGAAGTTTTTACCACACGGTCCAAGCCCAAACCCTGGCTGTGCAAAATGGCGGTTAGGTTTTCCAATACCTGCTTCGTTTGGGCCTCTACGCCACCTGCCACTATCTCACCCGTGGCCGGGTTAACAGGTATTTGACCGGAGACAAAGATGAAGCCGCCTGCTTTGACAGCTTGGGAGTAAGGTCCAATGGCTGCGGGAGCCTTCTCGGTGTGAATAATGGTTTTCATGATAACATCCTCCTTTTTCAATAGCACGGGCGATACCAGCGGCTGGATGGCTTTTAGCCTTTCTTTCACAGCAAGGGCTGCCATCCTTGTCAGTTAGTTGCCATTTATTGTAGCACCACCCCCGGCATAGCCGCAAGGCCGTACTAGGCGTGGTCCAACCTTGGTGCTCACAGAGAGGTGCGTCTACGTCTTCCTGGGATAGTTCCGGCCCTGGAAGGCATGCTCTCTCGGCAATGTAGTATATTTTTTAGTAATTACCTATTTTGCTTAGCCATGCTTCCTCTACATTACCCCGTTGAGCCCAGTAACCCGTTGATATTTTACTTACCACGGTTATTAGATTACCATTTATAGTCATTGTAGACAAGCTTAAACTTTTCTTGACAGAAATGGTTTGCGGCAAAGATACTGCCCTCGGGGTTCCTTTGGACAAAGCTTACCCTGTGCTACAACCTGCTGCCCCCGTAAGAATACTTGCTCTACTTTACCTGTCTGCGGCAACCCCTCATAGGGGTTATAATCTACCCGCTGGGTTTGCTGACGAGCGGTGATGATACTGCTTTGGCGGGGGTCCCACACCACCACGTCGGCATCACTGCCCACCGCCAGGGTTCCCTTACGGGGGAACAGACCAAATAATTTGGCTGCATTGGTGGATGTAAAAGCCACCCACTGCTGTAAATTTATCTTGCCTGTTAAAACACCGTAGGTATATAACAAGCCCAGCCGGTTCTCTACACCGGGTATGCCGTTGGGAATTTTGCTAAAATCCTCCCGTCCCAATTCCTTCTGTCCTTCATAATTAAAGGAGCAGTGATCTGTGCCAATGGTAGCCAAAGCACCGGTCCGTAGACCATTCCAGAGCACAGCTTGATCATAGGTACTGCGCAAGGGGGGTGACAAGACATACTTGGCTGCACTAAAATCCTCTGTATCGTAGCAAGATTCATCTAAGATTAGGTATTGGGGACAGGTCTCTGCATAGACCTCCAGCCCCCTGGCTCTGGCCGCGATCACCTCCTGCAGGGCCCCGGCACAGCTTAGATGAACAATATACACCGGTGCATCAGCCAACTCAGCCAGGGTAAGTACCCTGGCTGTGGCTTCTCTTTCTACGGCCGCAGGTCGGGTTAGGGCATGGAAGCGTGGGGCCAGCTTCCCTTGGCTGCGAGCTTCCTGAATAAGTACATCAATTACATCACCGTTTTCACAGTGAAAACCAATGAGTGCCCCCACTTCCCGGCTACGCTTTAGTGCCTGAAGAATAACCCCATCATCCACTTGCAGATTGTGTTTATACGCCATGTAAAGTTTAAAGGAGGCTACGCCGTCCTCTACCACCAGCCTTTGCATATCCCGGCAAACTTCCTGGTTCCAATCGGTGATGGCTAGATGGAAACCGAAATCGGCAAAGCATTTGCCAGCAGCCTTGGCCTGCCAGTTTGCCAGGGCCTGGGCCAAAGTTTCCCCTTTGCCCTGGGTGGCAAAATCCAAGATAGTAGTGGTCCCCCCCATCAAAGCAGCAGCAGTACCACTGGCAAAATCATCAGCGGTGGTAGTAACACCTTCCAATTCAAAGTGGGTATGGGGGTCGAGGCCGCCGGGCAACAAGTAACACCCCTCCACGTTAATCACAGTATCCTCTGCTTGGCTAACGTCTCTCCCAATGGCCACAATTTTTTCTCCTACCAGACGAATATCTGCCTGGTAACAATCCACCGCGGTAACAATGGTTCCTCCGGTTAGTACGATTCCCATAACATTTCCCCCGTGGTTTCAGTTTCGCTTATAGGGACAGTGCACTCTTGGGGCAACGGGTTACACAAAGACCACAGCCAAAGCATTTAAGCGGATCGATTTTTAGCTGCTCCTCCCTGGAAATGGCACTATACATACAGCTAACTTCGCAAATACCACACTTAGTACAGCTATCATGATTGACCACCGGAGCTATGGAATCTTCCCGATACGCCCGCTCAGCCATTTTTTTGAGCGTGAGTCCTTTAATTTGGGCAATGTCGGTATAACCGTGGCTATCTAAGAAATCGTTGAGTTCCTTGGCAATTTTCCCGTAGATATTGGGTCCTTTGAGAATTCCTTCGGTGCAAACCTGGACAGCTGAAGCCCCAGCCATAAACATCTCTGCTACATCGCGGCCGCTGGTGACACCACCCACACCAAAGATGGGAATATTAACAACTTGAGCTACATCATAAATACAACGTACCGCCAAAGGACGAATGGCGGCCCCGGAAAGCCAACCGTAACCGGTTTTGCTACCCATGAGGGGCAAACCAGTAGCCACATCAATCCCCATGCAAGGACCAAAGGAATTGATCATCACCAAACCATCTGCCCCAGCGGCTTCTGCAGCTTTGGCTATTTCCTTAATGTCGGTGTGAGGACTCATTTTCAAAAATACCGGCACATCCACTGCCGCTTTGGCGGCTTTTAAGGCATCAATCATGGGAGCTACATCGGTGCCCACATAGTGAGTAGACAGTTCCAAGGCGTCAGCGTAAGGTTTTACCAGCCTGGCTAATTCACTAATTTGTTCTGCCGTGTAGCCTAGGCCAATAATCACCGGCACACCGGTTTCTTTGACCAGTTTGTATTCTTTCTCCAGCCATTGCTCCTTGGGTAGCTCGGACCACAGTTCGGTGTTCAGGAAGCCACCCTTCACTTGAGCCATGCAAGGACGGGGAATCTCGGCAGGTTTTACTGAAATCGTTTTGGTAACAATGCCACCTGCCCCCCCCTTAGCTGCGGCTTGACACATGGCTCCATCCTTGGAACCGGGGCCAGCGGCGGGCATTACTGGGTTAGGAAATTCCAGTCCGCAGATATTTACGCTAATTTTAGCCATTAGTTATTTCTCCTTTATTGCAATTTGTTACGTGTTAATGCTGGAGGCTACGTGACTTTTAGTGGGTTTGATAGGCAGCGGTTTCAGCTTCCTCTGCTTCTTCATCCCATTTTTTCCCGGTTTCATTAAAGAAGTAATTCAATGCAATGGCAACTAAGCTACCGGCGGTAATACCACTGTGCAATATGAGCTGTGCCCACTGGGGCATATGATGATAAAAAGTGGGAACAGCCAAAGGAATTAGGCCTAGCCCCAGGCTCACGGCCACAATCATGGAGTTATTGGTACCATCGAAGGTTACTTTACTTAATGTCCGGATACCGCTGGCCGCCACCATACCAAACAAGGCAATCCCTGCACCCCCCAACACCGGTTGAGGAATAGCCGCCACCACAGCAGCAGCTTTCGGGAACAGCCCCAGTACAGCCAGAATAATCCCTGCCGCCACCACCACAAAACGGCTTTTAATGCCGGTAAGGGCTAACAATCCAACGTTTTGGGCAAAGGCCGAATGGGGAAAGGTGTTCATCACACCACCCAGCATGGTGGAAAAGCAGTCCGCCCGTAAACCTCTGGTTAAGCCTTCCCTGTCCACTTTCTGGCCAACAATTTCACCCACGGCTACCATATCGCCAGTGGTTTCTGTCATAATAACGAGCATGGCCAAGGTCATCGCCAAAATAGACGTTATATCAAAAATGGGCAGGCCAAAATGGAAGGGGATGATAATTTGCACCCAGGAAGCAGTACCTACCTGGGAAAAATTTGTCATTCCTAAGGGTATGGCAACAATTGTGCCAAAAATCAAACCCAAAAGTACCGCAATACTTTGGTAGAAACCAGTAAAAAATCGAAACATCAGAATAACAAACAACAGCACCACCAGGGCCAAGCCAATATATTTCAAACTACCAAAATCAGGTGCTGTTACTACACCACCGCCAGCCCAGCGCACAGCCACCGGCATCAGAGAGACTCCTATGAGGGTAATAATGGTACCTGTTACCACTGGTGGGAAAAAGCGTATAAGCCTACTAAAGTAAGGACTAATCAGAAATCCGATCAGACCAGCAGCAATGGTAGCACCAAAGATGCCCCGCAATCCATGTTGAGCCCCTACCATCACCATGGGTGTCACAGCAGCAAAGGACACCCCTTGCATAATGGGGCTTCTAATTCCCAACTTCCAGACACCCAGCGACTGGATAATGGTTGCAATTCCACCCACCAACAAATCGGCATTAATTAGATAAATTAATTCTTCCTTTGATAATCCCAGAGAGTTGGCAATGATGATAGGCACCGCCACTGCTCCAGCATACATAGCCATGACATGCTGCAAACCAAAAACAAATAGTTTTCCTTTTGGTAACATTTCATCAACTGGTGCTACAACATGATCTGCCATTTGTTACCACTCGCTTTCGTTGGATAAATTGATGTACTTTCTAAAATCTCTCCCAAACTTTATGCGCTAATTCTCTTGCCTGAGCATAAATTTGCTCTTCGTCTATGCCCTGTAACCGGCGATTGTGCATAACCACCCGTCCATTAATGATGGTGGTGTCCACCGCCCGACCCGACATACCAAATAAGATGTGGCTATTGAGGTTATCGGTGGTCATAGGTGTGGGAGGGGTATAATCTACGACAATGACATCGGCATAGGCACCAGGCTTCAGACAACCCAATGGTTTATCAAAGTATTCTTGGCCAATCAGCGGATTGTTCTTAAATAGCATGTTGGGAACCTCTACCCAGGCTGCACTGGGGTCCTGTTGGGTATGTTTGTGCAGGATATTGGCCACTTTAAAGGATTCAAACATATCACTGGTGTAACCATCGGTACCTAAACCAACGAACACACCCCGTTGCATCATTTCCATCACCGGGGCAGCTCCCACGGCGTTCCCCATATTGGACTCCGGGTTGTGTACCACCCGGCTACTGCTTTGTTTTAATAAAGCCATTTCTTCTTCATTGATGTGAACACAGTGGGCTGTGATGGTTTTGGGTCCTAGAATGCCAAAACTGGCAAGACGTTCTACCACTCGCTGACCATATTTCTCCTGGGCATCGATGACATCAGCCAAGCCTTCGGCGGTGTGCACATGATAGCCAACACCGGAACCGGCATTCGCCTCACAGCATTTGGCTAGGGTAGCATCACTGAGGGTTAGGGAGGCATGCAGCCCAAACATGCCCTTGACCATCTCATCAGCGGCATCCTTAGCATGCCGGATGAAGTCCATATTTTCTTGGATACCCTGTTCCATAACCTCATCACCATCCCGATCGGATACCTCATAACACAGGCAACTACGGACACCCATTTCCTTGGTAGCTTTAGCAATGGTAAATAGGCTTTCCTTTACTGCCCCAGGACTGGCATGGTGATCAAAGATGGTGGTGGTACCATTCTTAATGCAATCCACCAAGGGCAGCATTGCACTGTAATAGATGTCTTCCAGGGTAAGGACTTTGTCCAACCGCCACCACAACCGTTCCAGTATTTGGAGGAAGTTACCGGGGGGGGCATCCTTCAGGGCCATCCCCCGGGCAAAAGTACTGTATAGATGCATGTGGGTATTGATCATACCCGGCATAATAACTTTACCTGCAGCATCTATATAGTCTGCCCTGGGGTATTTTTTTCTCAGTTCCTCCGTCGTTCCTACTTCAGCAATTACATTGTCCTGTATGGCCACGCAGCCCTCCGGCAAGTAGGGCTTAGCGGCATCCCTTGTGATTACCTTTCCATTACCAACCAGCAGCATCTCGCCACTCCTTTACTTCACAGGTTTTCTCAGCACTTTACCGGCTAACAAGGTGTGATACACACCTTGTTTGATAACGGCTTCCCCGTTAATAAACACGTGTTCAATCCCCTCGGGATATTGAATAGGGTCCACAAAGGTTCCCTTATCAATAATGGTATCCGGGTTAAACACGACAATATCGGCATAATACCCGGTTTTTAGTGTACCTCGGTCTACAAAGCCAAAGACTTCCGCTGGTCGTGAGGTCATTTTGAAAATAGCATCTTCCAGGGTTAAGGCTTTTAATTCCCGTACATAACGTCCAAGCACCCGAGGGAAGGAACCATACACCCGGGGATGGGGCTTACCCGCCAGCAATCCGTCGGTGCAAACATTTTGCTCCGGGCGGGTTAGAAAAGTAATGACGTGTTCTTCTTTACCATAGAAATCCACCATACCCACAGCATTTTCTTCTTCATACAGTAAATCAAAGGTGGCTTGATAGGGGTCTTTGCCGCGGATCTGACCAATTTCGACTAGGCTCTTACCAATCAGATCCTGATTTTTTGCTGTTTTGACGCTAGTGACAAATATTTGATCTAAGCCGGCAAATTCCACAAAATCATCCCAACCGGGGATACCATGCTCTATGTCATAAATCATCTTTTCCCTTTGCACCGGATCTTGCAAGCGCTTGAGTAACATATCGGTACCTCCGTCGTGAGCCCAGGGAGGTAAAATAACGCCCAGCATGGTACTGCCTGCCACATAGGGGTACTGGTCATAGGAGATCCGGATGCCCTCTGCTGCTGCTTGATCTAAAAGTTCCAACATCGGTTCAATGAAACGCCAGTTTTTACGACCACAAACCTTAAAGTGGGAGAAGTGTATCTTGACACCGGAACGGCGGCCAACTTCAATGACTTCGGCCATGGATGGCAGAATAGTATCCGCTTCACTGCGTTGGTGTACCACAAACACACCGTCAAATTCCGCTACCACTTTGCACAATTCAATAATTTCAGAAGTTCCTGAATAGGCGCAAGGCATGTAGATCAGCCCGGTGGATAAGCCAAAGGCTCCGGCCTCCATTTCCCGCCGGGTAACGTCGCACATTTTTTTGATTTCTGCAGCTGTGGGTTGATGGTTACCTAACCCCAATACTTCCATCCGAACATTGCCGTGGGGCACCAGATAGCTCTGATTGAGTCCCACTCCTTGCCGCTCCATTAGCTTTAAATAACCGTCTGTTGTCTTATAATGCCAGTCAATGTCGTCACTGTCGCCATCCAAACCCGCTAAATTCTTACGCCAGGGGCTGATATATTGTTCTGGCAGCGGTGCCATGGAGATCCCATCCTGTCCCAGTACCTCGGTGGTTACCCCTTGACGGATTTTGGGCTCGATATAGGGGTCCACCAACACCTTAAGATCCGAGTGGCTGTGCGTATCAATGAACCCCGGCGCTACCACCAAACCGCTTACATCAATTACTTCATCATTGTCCTGCTCTGGAATATCCCCAATGGCAACAATTCGTTCTCCCTCAATGGCCACACTGCCGTGGAATCTTTTTTCACCGGTTCCGTCGATAAGTAAGCCGTTTTTTAGGATAGTTCTCATTAGGTTCTCCTTACCTTTTTTTAAGTACTGACTTGATAATGGCATAGTACCCTTCGGCACCTTTGCAGAGTTGATCCACTTCGATGTATTCATCAATGGTGTGGGCCAGATTTTCCCTGGAGGGACCAAACCCAATGGTCTTAATGCCCTTTTCCCCGGCATAGTGACTGCCGTTGGTGCAGAAGGAATAATGGGTCACTTCCGGGTTTAAGCCCACTTCTCTTAAACCTTTGAGGGCGGCTTGCACCAATTCATCCTGTTCGTCGTAAAGCCAACCGGGGAAAAAGCGCTCTCCTTCGATAATCTCACCGGTATAGCATTTTTCTGTGCCCACAGCAAAGGAAGCACGGGCTTTAAATTCGGGATCTTGCTTTGCCATTTCGGCAATGAGTGCCTTAATGGGGTCCAGTACCGATGCAGGAGTTTCACCCACAAGCAATCTTCTGTCGTAGGTTGCCCGGCAGTGATCGGGAACCACCGAGGTTCCGGGATAGGGAGAGGACTTAATATCGGTCAGTACCAAAATTCCTTTGCCCAATACCTCTTGTTCCGGGGTGTCCAGCCCCTGGATACGGTCAATTAACTTGGACATTTTTAACACTGCATTAATACCCTTTTCGGGGTTGGCCGAGTGGGCAGGCTTGCCAAAGGTTTCTACCACAATTTCCGCCCGGCCCCTTTGGCCACGTTTGAGGTTAAGCTCCGAAGCTTCACCGATAACCACATAGTCCGGTTGTACTGCTTCACTGATTTTTCTAGCAGCAATACCTTCAAAGATTTCTTCGTGCACCACCCCGGCCACATAAATGTCTCCGGCAAAGTCCCGCTGACTGTCTTCAGCAAAATAGGCTGCCGCAGCAATCATGGCACTAACCGCCCCCTTCATGTCCGAGGCACCACGACCATAGATTTTGCCATCAACCAGTTCACCGCCAAAGGGTGCCTGCGTCCACTTAGAATCATCTGGTACCGGAACAGTGTCTATATGGCCGTCGAACAAAATGGTTTTGCCGGGTTTGTTTCCTTTAATGTGGCCAATGACGTTGCCGTAGCTGTCCACAAAGTAGTCATCAAAGCCCATTTTTTGAAACGCTTCGGAGATGCTCTTGACAACTTTGCCTTCTTCGCCGGAGTAGCTTTGCTGGCGCAATAGTTCCTGGCATAGTTCGATTAGTTTTTGCTTTCTTTGTTCTGTAAGCATTTTTCTACCACCTCTGGATTGGAGTTTTGCTGGCTTGATATCTTACGTCTTGTACAATCTTGTAAAATCAATTTGAATGGGTTGCTCTATTTATAACTAGGATTCTTACCATCCCAGACAATGCTACGGTAATGATCCGGGTCGGTATCTCCTTCGGTGCTAAACAAGAGAATCTGAGAATCTTTCGTCAGACCCAATTGGGCTTTCGCTTCTTCCAGATCTTTGCATTTCATCAGTTCAAACACTAACCCAGCAGTTACAGCACCGGACTCACCGGAGATTACCCGCAAATCCTCACCGAGAGGGTTACCCAATACACGCATGCCCTTGGCTGCTAGCCAGTCGGGGCAGGAGAAAAACATATCGCTGTAATCTCTCAAGACACGCCAACCAATGGTATTGGGCTCCCCACAAGCCAGACCGGCCATAATCGTCTCCATGTCACCGCCTACCACTCTGGGTTTGCCGTCGTTGGCCAGGGCCGATTTATAAAGGCAATCTGCCTTGTCTGCTTCCACGATGATAGTTTTGGGACGCTCCTCCCCAAAGACCGCTGCAAAATAGCCCTGTACGGCACCCGCCAGGGAACCTACACCGGCCTGAACAAAGATATGGGTGGGTTTTTCCACCTGAAATTGCCGCAATTGATCCAATGACTCGGCGGCCATGGTTCCATAGCCTTGCATAATCCATGTGGGAATTTCCTCGTAGCCCTCCCAGGCTGTGTCTTGAACAATAATCCAACCGTACTTTTGGGCATTTTCAGCCGTCATTCGTACCGCATCATCATAATTCATTTCAACGATGGCGGCCTCAGCACCCTCGGCACGAATATTTTCCAGGCGAGTCTGGGAAGAGCCCTTAGGCATATACACCACCGACTTTTGCTTCAGGCGATTAGCGGTCCAGGCCACGCCGCGACCGTGATTGCCATCGGTAGTGGTGGCGAAGGTAATTTCACCTAAGCTGCGGCGGGTTTCATCGGAAGTCAATGTATGGTAATCCAACGAACCGATATCTTTACCCAGCTTTTGAGCCAGATATTTACCCATGGCAAAGGAACCACCCAGTACTTTAAAAGCGTTTAAGCCAAAGCGATAGGATTCATCCTTGACGTAAATACCGGCTACCCCTAAAAATTTAGCCAAGTTATGCAGGCTACGTAGTGGGGTAATACTGTACTCGGGGAAACTTTGATGAAACTGTTTGGCCTTTTGTATTTCTTTTTCACTTAAAAAATCGGTAGATACTTGCTGTTTTCCCACCATCCTATTAGCTTCCCATTGAATCTTATCCATAGAGCACCTCTCCTTTGACATTATGAATATTTATATTCGCAACTATCATGCCAAAAAACAGCTGTAAATATTGGTCCTAAAACAAAATTGAAAGGTAAATATATGTGATAGCCACCTCTTCCGTTTTGTCCTGCAATCATTACAATTTTTACATAATACCCTGAGCTTGTTCAATGTACCTTTTTGAGAATCCAGAGGCTTGACATCTTGCCACCAGGCTTTGATTGTTTTGGGCTTAGACGCAGTATATAATGTAGCCAGGCTATAGCTAGTAGGCAATTAGTATTAAAGATAGGGAGACTATTATGGAACTGATTGTTAAGCGTTTTGAGGATTTGACAACTCGCGAGTTATACGACTTGTTACAGGTGAGGGTAGCGGTGTTTGTAGTCGAACAGAACTGTCCCTACCAAGAATTGGACGGCAAAGACCTTTTTTCCTATCATCTCTTTTATAAAGAAAACGACCATATTCAGGCTTATCTTAGGGTAGTAGACCCAAATCAACGCTGTGACAAGGTTTCTATCGGAAGGGTTCTAACAGTCAAGCGGGGAAGCGGTTTAGGCAAAAAAATCATGGTAGAGGGGATCCGGGTGGCGAAGGAAGAGCTGGGCGCTGACAAGGTTTATCTAGAAGCCCAAACCTATGCGAAAGGGTTTTATGAACAACTGGGCTTTCAACAAATCTCAGACGAATTCTTGGAGGACGGTATCCCTCATATAAAAATGCTGCTAACACTGTAATCGACTTTTGAGTTACCGTGCCATGTTGCTGGTGATTAGAGGAGGTTTTTTATCATGGGAAAAACGATCTGGGAAAATTGTGTGGCATTTCACGGACATGAGTGCGGCGGCCTGACCATCGGCTATAAGGCTGCGCTGTATATCATGGAGCTGTTACAATTGGCTCCGGGCGACAACCAGCACGATACCTGTATTTCCGACGACGAACAGATCGTCTGCATTGCTGAGAACGATGCTTGCGGCGTCGATGCCATTCAGGTAATCCTTGGTTGCAGCATTGGCAAGGGAAATTTGCTGTTTCACCTGCGCGGCAAGCAGGCCTTCTCCTTCTATCACCGAAATACGGGAAAATCCGTTCGGTTGGTTTTGAAGAAGAAACCGGCTGGCATGACACGAGAGGAATCCTTGGCCTATTATCAGTCCTGTGAACCGAAGGATTTGTTTGATATCAAGGAAACCAAAATCCGGCTGCCGGAGCCGGCGCGAATTTTTGCTTCCTATGTGTGCGAGTGCTGCGGAGAGACTACCGGAGCAAACTGGATTAGGCTGCAGAACGATAAAAAGTTTTGCTTGGACTGCTATAGCTCTTATTCCCGCTTCGATGTTTAAAGAAGAAAAAAGTAGCATGATAAGCACTAGGCTCATTCGCTTTAGCAATTCAATTTTGCAATTTCGGGATACTGCTCAAGTAGTTTATCATTGGCAAGTTCCATTTGCCTATAATATTCAGCATAAGAAGCACTGAGCTTTTTCATTGCAGGAATGAAAACATCATAGTAGCCACTGGCACGATTAAATTCTTTAAGTACGTTTTGCATCGTAAAGATGGGAGAATTTTTATATTCATCCGACTGTTTGAATGCTACATATTGTTCCAGTATCTCCTTGTGCTCTGATAAGAATTTCTCTGGATCTTCGATGGATTGCTTTGTAGTTTCAATCATTGCAATAATATTTTGGCTACTAATCTGCTGGGTATATTCAATCAAGTAGTCTTGCAAATCTTGAGCAAAGTGTAAAGACGGCATAGTATCCAAAAATTCCAGAATTTCTTGATATGCCACTAACTGTTCATTGGTTTTAATCGGCTCATTCAGAAAACGCGCAAAATGCAAACAAATAAATCTGCCATAATACCCCGGAAATGCCTCTAATAATCTATCCGTAATGATTGTTCCTTGTTCAATTACTTCTAGTTCTGCTACTACATCGGAATAGCTTTTGCCACCGGAAAGTTGGTCAAGTATGGTTTTCCGTACCTGCTCTCTTTGCAGGGTCAGCTCTTTCTGAACTGAAAGCTTTTGTAGTGTACTGCCAGTTTCATCTGCAAAAACTGTTTTAATTTCCTCTGTACTAAGTCCTACTTTTCGAAGAATAGAAATTTTGTTTAAGCATGCTACATCCTTTTCACTAAAATCCCGATATCCGTTGTCTAAAATGGCAGGAGCAAGTAAACCCTGTTCTATATAATATTCGATTGCCTTTTTCGTTACATTTGTTATCTTGCTTGTTTCTTTAATCAACATGTTTCTCACCTCAAAAGGATCATAAGCTACTACCCAAGGTGATAGTCAATAACTTTTTCGAAGAAACTATCATTCACTTTGTTTCGCTTGATTACTGGCTATTTCCACGCAGCCGTTGCCACAACTTCTGCATCTGACAATATTCTTCCGGCGTATCCACATCCCCCAAAACCTCCGGGCTGGGCAAATCGAAAAATTCGATACACTGCGGGTTGGCCGCCAGAATTCCTCTGGCCCCTTGATCTCCTGTCAATTGCAATAACTCACTCCGCCAGCGGGTAAGATCAAATAAAACTGGATTACCACGCTGGTTTTGCCAGCGCGGAACTACCAGGCTGGCGCCAGTCTCCCGATACCTTTGAACCAGTTTAGTAAGCAGTGCTACATCCACCAGTGGCTGGTCGGCCAACAAAAACAGCACCGCTTTAGCCCTGGCATCTAATGCCGTAACTGCCAGCCGAATCCCGCTGGCCTGACCGGTTTGCCAGTGATCATTGTGGACAATCCGTAAAGGCAGACCTGCTAACGCCTGTCCCACCGCTTCCCCCGCAGCCCCGGTAATCACCACCACTTCTAACAAATCGGCCCCACAGGCCGTTGCTGCCACCTGCCAAACCATCGGCTTATCGCCCATTGGCAGCAGCTGCTTTGGCTTTCCCATGCGCCTGGCCTGCCCCGCTGCCAGCAGTACCGCAGAAACCATACTATTTACCAAAGGGGCAGTGAGGATAACTGCAGGCTGAACAATTGCTGCATAATCCTCCGTAGCCCATGGCTGCAATATCTTTTCTGGTTAGTCGCTCTCCAGCCAGAATATGTGGGAAAACCAAATCGAACACGGTGGTTTTGGCATACATCCCGCAAGCGGGCATTCCGATAATAGCCGTATCGCCTAAATAGGCCAGCATAAACATGGCTCCGGGTAGCACTGGGGTGCCGTAGGTAATAACAGCCGCTCCGGTAGCACGGATAGCTTCCGGGGTTACATCATCCGGGTCCACTGACATGCCTCCCGCAGCAATCACAATATCGGCTCCCTGTTTGACGTGTTCTAGGATGGACTGGCTAATGGCCTCTGGATCATCCGGCTGGTACAGGACATCACCCGGTGCTGCGCCGTAATAGCGGACTTTATCGGCAATAACCGGGGCATACTTATCCTGTATTCTGCCATAATACACTTCGTTGCCAGTGATCACGATGCCTACCTTCAGCGGGGACAAGGGAAGTACTTGAAGAACTTCACCGTGCTTAGCTGCCGTTTCTTCCGCCTCCGTTATCGCTCTGCCCTCAATGACCAAGGGTATAATTTTTACAGCAGCTACCAAGTCGCCGGGTTTCACCAACCGATCAGAGTGTTTGGTGGAGAAAGCTATCTTCTCTATTTCATTTAATTCTGCCACTGCCTGTCGGTTAATCTTTAACAAACCGGTGGAGGTAGCGGTCAGATTGACGCGTCCTTCGGATGGCGCAGCCGTTTCTACATTGGTGCCACACACAGCCTGGGCGATACGAGCAGCGGCATCATTTTCGTGCAGCTGTCCTGCTCCCATTTCAATAAGGTAGATGTGTTCTTTGCCTAGGTCCTTTAGATGAGGGATATCTTGCTCTCGAATGATATGCCCTTTGCGAAAGGCCGGCCCTTTATAGCTTCCCGGCACAATCTTGGTTAGTTCGTGTCCCAGCACCATCCCTACTGCATCTTCTACCCTTACTTTTTTGATGATCATAACCTCCTGGTACCAAAAAATTCTTGCCGTGCTAAGCTACCGATGACAACGTTTTGAATTTGAGCGTGTTGCCTGGACAAAATACCTTCGGCCAATTGCTGAGCTTGTCTAACACCTAGCGAGTCTTCTACCTTATTGATAAAGGGCAATACTTGGCTGTTCGGCGGGCATTGGCTCAGATAACCCTCGGAATGAAACAATAATTGTAGTACCATCTCCGTAGTGATAACGGTTTCCGCCGGGGCACCGATCATTTGTATCACTCGCTCGGGGCGGTGCACAAAGTGGCTATGCAAAGGGGTTCCCAGGATATCAATACCGATCACCGGAATCACCAACCTAGTACTAGCGGGAATCACCGGTTCATGGGGCAGATGGCCCTTGAGGGAGCGACCGGCTGAACCATCTCCCTCCACCAAAAAGATGGTTTGGGGAAACTGTTGGGCTAATTGATCCACCCATTCCCTTGGAATGCCCATCATTTTATCGGGGTTGTGATCCTTCCCATACACCAGCGTAACAGTTGCCTGCCCCTCAATCCGATTCCTCAGCAACTCGCACCCCTCTGTAATACTGTGAATCTCGGCAAATCCACTATCCCTACGCAAAGCGGATAGCTTGGTTGTCGTCGCTGCCACCGCCCGGATGCCTAAAGAATTCAAGTGATTCACCAGATAGTACAGCAGAGCGGTCTTGCCTCCCCCACCGATGAGGGTTACCACGGTGGGGGAGGGTAGCTCCTGGAGGATTTCTTTCCAGATCAAGGGTGTGTTCATCCTTGGCATGACGACCCGGGAAATACTTGAATGAACACTTCCATGATGCCACCACAGACCATCCCTTCTTCGGCAGCCACATCGTTCACCATATTCACCCTATGAATGCAACAAGTCTGATCATCCATAGCCATTAACGCCCGCTGCTTTACCTCGGCCTCGCCACAACCACCACCGATGGTGCCAAAGGTTCTGCCCGTACGTTCCATCAGCATCGTTGCTCCGGCCTTACGGGGGGTGGAACCTTTGGTGGAAAGGATGGTCAACAAGGCAAAGGGAATCCCCTCTTCCATCTGTTGTAGTTCACAGATCCGCTGCAAGATTATTTTATCCATTTCTCCGCCCTCCCAGTGAACATAACGGTAAGTACCGGCCACCCTTAAAATGAGCCACTATTTCTGCCGCAATGCTCAGGGCGATTTCCGCCGGACTCTGGGCACCCAGATCTAAACCAATGGGAGTTTTGAGTGCATTCAGCCATTCTGTAGAGACTCCCTCTTCTTTTAATAATTGCAGTACAGCCTTTACCCGCCGCAAGCTGCCAATCATCCCTAAATAACCTGCCCTTTGACCGGCAATACTTCTAAGACAATCCAAGTCGTAACGGTGACCTCGGGTAACAATGATAACCGCTGTATTGTCATCAAAGGCGGTTTGCTCCAAGGCTTTGATAAAATCTTCACAGATAATGTGTTTGGCCATAGGGAAACGCTGTCGGTTGGCAAATTCCGGACGGTCATCGATAACTGTAACTTCATAATCCAGTTGGGCTAAAAATGACACTAGGGGTTGGCTAATGTGCCCTCCACCTAAAATAATTGCTCGCATTTTACGGGTCAGGCAATGCCAAAATATCCGATATTCCTGCTGGTTGTAAGAAATAGGCAGCACCTTCGGCTGCTCCCACTGACAGGCCTTACTTTGCTCCAACACTTTTTCAGTAAAATGAGTATCCACCAGTAGCCCCTCTGTTCTACCATCGGGGTAAAGCACCAGCATTTGCCCCAAACTAGCCCTGCTCTCTGCTGGTGCGTCCACCAGCGTCATCATTTGTACAGCCTCACCCCGCTCCGCCGCGGCCAAAAGAGCTTTAAAAAGCTTCATCCTCTCACCCCTGTCATTGATGTTCCCTGGCAGCATGGTAAAGTAAGGCTTCCAATACTCCGCCACCAATGGATCTAGCTTTATCCGAAATAGTAAAACAATGTTCCGGCTGACAGCGGGGATCGATATCCCCTATTTTCATACCGGCTTCTACCATCAGCCCCTCTTGCAACAGCCCCCTTAGTACACCGGAAATAGTTGCTACAACCGGTTGATCATTAACCCAAGCCACCGTTTCTCCGGCCGAAACGATGGTTCCTATGGATCGCTCTGCCTGAAATACCCCCGCACAGGGAGCCCGCAAAATTCTTTCTTTGGTATAGCCCCCAATATCACCCGGAACACCCGTGTTCTGAAGTGCTTGCCCGTTATAAAGGACCCGTCCCAAATAATGGCCTCGCATACTCTCTACCACAGCATGGACATCCACCCCGGCCACAAATCCTGGGCCTACCCCGATCACAACAGATGCATCGTTTATTTGAGTACCGATGTTTCGTTTAGCCAAGATGGCATCCACCACGGCCCAGGGACGAAGCTGTTTGATCACTGCACCGGTTGGGTCCACTACCACCGGAATCTTCCTCTCTTCCACCACCTGTAGGACGCTATCTGGCGAAGTCTTCACAGCCGTAATCTCTTCCACCATTACCTGTCCAGTATAAACAGCCTCGGCAAAGGCGACCGTGCGGCGAATCACCGTTGGCTGGAAAAGTTCTGTGGTTACTACTCGAAAACCACTGCAATACAAACGATGGGCAATGCCGGTAGCAATATCCCCTGCACCTTTGACGATGACCAATCGATTCATGTAAAATGGAAAACCTCCTCAACCATACCTTAGAAGAACGTAGCTTGTTTACTTGTCTGTGTAATTCAATTTCGAGAAGGATCTGTACTAAATTTTTTCAAGTTTCTCTAAGGTTCTTTCATTTCGTACCTCTCCAGTATTTAATGTTGTTTTGGCTTCAATTAGCATCACATGTACCTCTTCTTCAGCCACAGGCATATGTTCAATTCCTTGTGGAATAATCAGAAATTCCCCTTCATTTAAAATAATGTCCTGATCCCTAAATCTAATCATCAATCGTCCTTTTAAAACAAAAAACATTTCATCTTCATTTTCATGAGTATGCCATAAAAATTCACCCTTGAATTTAGCAACCTTCACATAGGATTCATTAACTTCACCTAAGATTTTGGGACTCCAATACTCATGAAAAAGATTTAATTTCTCGCCAATATTAATTTTATCCATGCCACTTCCCCCTATTGATTTAAAACATAGTATTATTGTAACGCTTCCCTACAGGTTTTAAAATTACCAAAAATAGAGTAGCATACACCACGGTATTTTGCTATGGCAGGATGAAAAGGAAATATAGTGCCACTGGTCCCCTTTGGAGTGGACCAGTGGCACTATATTTCCTTTTTTAGCGGCGGCCATCAGGCTTATTTGCATACATTTTATCGTCCGCTTCCTTAAATAAATCCAGCATGGTTTTTGATGCATCCAGACGGATGGCCTGGCCAATGGATAAACCCATGTTAATTTCATTTTGAGCGTTATACTCTACCACTTTAGCCTGAATTCTCCTACTAGAGGCAAGTACTGCTTCCTCGGAGGTTCTCGGTAACAGTACAGCAAATTCATCTCCCCCGATCCGGGCTACCACATCATTTTTTCTAAAACAGGATCGAAGTAATTGGGCAACATCTTGAATTAGTTTATCTCCCATTAGATGACCCAAACTATCATTAACCGTTTTTAAACCATCCATATCAATGATCAGCAACCCCACCGGATTATCGCGCATATTATCCAATCGCTGCATTTCTTCCTGAAAGTAAGCACGATTGTAAAGATCGGTCAAAGCATCGTGCAAGCTCCTGTACCATAATGTCTCTTCTACTCGTTTTCGTTCGGTAATATCCTCTGCTATACCTGCTGAAAATTGGACTTGTCCTTTTTCATCGTGGACAGGAAAGGTTTTGGATAAAATCCAACGAAGGGTGCCATCCGATCTTATAATGCGATATTCTTCCCTGATATAGCCAATCTTTTTAACAGCCCGCTCCTGCCATGCCTGAATAATTCTTTCTCGATCCTCGGGATGAATAGACTCTAAAAAAGATTCCGGTGACTGATATAAGCTCTGGCAACTACGTCCCCAAATTGTTTCATAGGCGGGACTAACATAAAGAAATCTATCGTGAGACTTTAACCATAACACCTCGTTGATATTATCAGCCAATTCTTTGAGAAGAGAGTAAAGGTTAAGAGAAGAGCTTGCCGCCTCCCTTGAGATCTGTTTTAAGATGCTTTCTGTACTTGGACCATCTTGCTTCAAGTCAAATTCCCCCGACATCAACCACATTATAAAAGGCTATGGTTAAATCTTCCCTTTTTCATTGTTTAACCTAACAATTTCCGAGAGGGGCACGATCTTAATTCCTTCTTGCTGAATAAGAGGGATGGCCTCCTTAACGGCTCGGGCAGTTACTTCTCCCCCGTGACCGACATGTCCAATAACCACTGCATAACCCTGCTTTTTAGCAACCTGGCAGCCTTTTTTCATTTGCTTGGTAATATATTCCACACTTTTAATATCATCTAAAAAAACATCTCGCTTTGCCCAAGGAATATGCAAAGCTTTAGCGGCAGGAATTACCTGGGAATTTGGTGTCGTAATGCTATCCAATACATACAAGTCCTTTTCCTTAGCCACTTCCAACATAAACGTTATTTTTTCTCGGCTGCTGGTTATTTTGGAACCAGTATGATTATTAAAACCGTTGGCATGAGGGACAGATTCCAAATTTTTCACAAAGGTAGTTTTGATTTGCTCATCATTCATATCGTATGTGATGGCTCCGGGCCCTAGCCAAGATTTCTTTCCTTTTACAGGTTCCATCGGTTGATGCAAAATTACTTCATGCCCTCTTTGGTGGGCTTCGTTACTGTGCTCTATTGAATGAAGCAAGTTGGGCATAACCGCCACGGTAATGGGTACGTTCATGTTCATGAATTCCGCCACACCATGAATGTCTGCTCCACCAAAATCATCAATCACAATAGCCAAAATCGGTGGATTTTTTTCTTGTAATTCCTCTCCGGAGGCAGATAAATTATGGATAAACGCCAAAGATACACAGCCAAAGAGAAAGACCACCCCAAATACAAGACGTAAGTTATATTTTCGAATCAAATTAGCTCACCTTCTTCTGTAGATTTTTGTCTTGAAGATAATCCATAATTCCCCGCGTAATGGCTTCTGAAATCTTTTGTCGGTATTGGGGTTTTAAGAGTTGTTGCCGTTCTTCCGGATTATTGATAAAACCAGTTTCTACAATAACACAGGGAATCTCTGTATGGGTTAAAAGATAATATCTGCCGTTTTTTATCTGTCGCTGATTAATTCCTGGTATTTGATGTAATTCCTTTTGAATATTTTCCGCTAACAGCTTACTACGGAGATCTTTGGGGAGATAAAAAGTTTCGGGACCAGAGCTTTTCCGACGGCTTACATTAACATGAATACTGATCATAGCATCAGCATTAAAACTTTTGGCCATTTCAATTCTTCGTTCAAAATCATATCTTTTGGCCTCTTTACCATGAAGTCCTACCACGGCATGATTATAATCCCCTTCTCTGGTTAACAGGACGGCAACTTTTTTCTCCATCAGTATTTTTTTTATTTCCTTAGCAATCTCTAAATTTATATCTTTTTCTGCAACCCCTTTTCGTATAGCGCCGGGATCGTACCCACCATGTCCAGGATCTATAACGATTCTCCCAAAACTCTCTGCTGCCCAGCCCAATTTAGGAACAGCTAAAAAAAAGATAATCAAAAAAATCCGCCACAGCACGTTTATCACCTCACAGGGATTATTTTGTCCTTAAAAACCGGAAATATAAATGTTTTCAACAATCAAAAAAAAGGTTGAAATTGCTCCTGCTCCATTGACGTGGCACATTGGCCTAATAAGGAAAATATGTTAAAATAACCAACAAAAGACAAGCAAGGAGTTGGCAAAATGTCCTTAATTAAGGAAATAGATCTTCCGGGTATTGGCAGAAAATTTCAAGTTAATGCCCGCAGTGGGGATAAACTCGTCATTATCGTACATGATGATGGCCGTCGGGAAATTCACCACTTTGATAATGACGATCCAGAGGAAAGTATCTCGATGGTGACATTAGATGATACCGAGGCTCGCCGTGTTAGTGGTATTATCGGCGGTATGGCCTATATGCCAAAAGCACTGGAGTCTGTAGATGTAGCCTTTGATGACATGGTATTTGAATGGTATAAGGTTGAGAGCGGAGCTAAAGCCATTGGCAAAAACATTGGTGAGTTGCACATTCGCAAAAAAACCGGAGCAATGATCATTGCTATCATTAAGAAGGACAAAAGAATTGTTAACCCGGGGCCAGATCAGGTGATACCAGAAGGAGCAACGCTGGTAGTTATTGGTGATCGGAAACAGGTTAAGAGTTGTAAAGAGCTCATCCTGCATGGGAGTTTGTAACCATGGAGGGTCATATATTATTTGAAATTGGCTTAGCCTTGGTGGTCGTGGCGGCGGCCGGCCTTCTGGCAGCCCGCTTGCGAATTTCCATCGTACCCTTTCTAATCCTGGCCGGCATGGTTGTTGGCCCTCATGCACCGGTTTGGGGCGTGCTTGATTTTCGCTTTATTCAAAGCGCACCCCTAATACAGTTCATGGGACGTTTGGGTATCCTTTTCCTGCTGTTCTACCTGGGACTGGAATTTTCCGTTGGTCGTTTATTAAAGGCAGGTAAATCCATCTTTTTGGGTGGTAGCACCTATATGCTGATCAACTTTTCCTTGGGTATGGCCCTGCCTTTTTTGTGGGGTTGGCCACTGCGGGAAGCCTTAGTGGTGGCCGGTATCATTTCTATCTCTTCCAGTGCTATTGTAGCCAAAGTTTTGGTTGATTTAAAAAGAACTGTCAGAGCAGAGACAGAGATGATTCTGGGCTTGATGCTTTACCAGGATGTATTCGTGGCCGTTTATCTTTCCGTGCTCTCTGGTTTGATACTAACGGGTTCCAGTTCTCCCTTAGGGGCCCTGAAAGCCGCAGGTATCTCCCTTGGGTTTATGCTGGGCTTTATTCTTATTGGGCGAAAGCTAGCGCCCAGGATTAATCGGCTGTTGGATGTTCCTTCGGATGAAATTTTTATGTTGATTGTCTTTGCCCTGCTTACCGTAGTAGCAGGTTTTTCTGAAACCATTCATGTGGCGGAAGCAATCGGTGCTTTGCTGGTGGGATTGGTGCTGGCCGAGACAGATCATTTAGAACGCCTCGAGCATATTGTAGTCCCCTTCCGGGATTTTTTTGGTGCTCTCTTTTTCTTTAGCTTTGGTTTGAGTATAGACCCCACTTCACTGGGTGGCGCTATCTGGCCTGCCCTGCTTGCGGTTCTGGTGACCATATTGGGCAATTTTATCGCCGGTGTCGTAGCCGGTCGTAAAGCAGGGTACTCCTATTACGGCTCTACGAATATAGGTTTAACCATTACATCACGGGGTGAATTCTCCATTATTCTAGCCAATCTGGCCAAGGCAGGCGGCTTACTGCCCCTGCTACAACCCTTTGCAGCACTCTATGTACTGCTGCTGGCTATCCTTGGTCCACTATTAACCAAAGAATCCAAATGGATTTATAGTAAATTGGCCATGGTTTTTAAATGGCCTGCGATTAAAGAGAGAAAACCAAAGAAACAAGCTATGGAAAGCTAAATATGACAAGCGGACCTCTTACAGGAGATGTCCGCTTGTCATATTTTATCTAACCATCAACTTGTTTCGAATTTTCTTGCACAATGGGTATGCGAATGGTGTTTTCCATGTTCCTTATTCTAAGATGCCATTTATAGATAATAGAAAAAATGCGTAACAGGGTAGTAGCTAAGAACAGTAGATACAACTGTACCGGATTATCATTTTGAATAAAACCAAAACCCAGCATTAACCCTGCAAACATGGCCCATACAGCATAAATCTCTTGGTGCAAAACCATCGGTCTACGCCGGGCCAGGACATCCCTCAATATTCCACCGCCAATGCCAGTAACCACCGAGCATAGGAGAATTCCACCCGGAGGAAGTTTTAAGGCGATGCCATAGAGTGCCCCTTGAATGGTAAAGGCGGCTAAACCGATGGCATCAAAAAAGTCATTCCAACGGTTCCAGGATTTAAGCCATCTCTTCGGTAGAATGTAAATAATGGTAATGGAGATTAAAGCCGTTTTCAGTAACATTCCTTGTTCCCATAAAGGAATTACCGGGACCCCGATAAGAACATTACGAATGATACCACCGCCAAAGGAGGCCGCTAATCCCAAGACATATACGCCAAAAATATCGTACTTTTCCTCCAAAGCCACAATGGCACCACTAAAGGCAAAGGCAATGATGGCGATGATGTTAAAAATATCCCACTCCACATAAGTCACCCTCTAAGGCTTTATTAAGACATATAAAGTATAAGTCAATGTTCATTATTTTTCTATACTTTCGCTCATTGTTTAAACTTTTAGATTAAAGCGAAAATCTTCTAATTATAAAGAACAGCCCCTTATTATTGTCAAGGGACAGTAAAGTAGGAGCTATTTGTTAATTTAAATTTTACATAAAACGTTGTTCCTGCTGAACTAGTATCAACATCAATTTTGGCATTATTCCGTTCCGCAATACTGTAACAAGTAGCTAATCCTAATCCTGTACCATTTTCCTTCGTAGTTAGGAACGGAGTACCTAGATTATTTAGTATAGAAGCATCAATCCCATGCCCTTCGTCGCTAATTGCTAAGACAATTTTCTGCTCAAGGGTATAGGTTTTGATTAAAATGGAGCCTCCCGGAGACGTTGCCTCTAAGCCATTTCTTATTAGATTAAGGATTAATTGTCGTATTTCTTTTTTGTTAAGAAAATTATCCGGAACGCTATCTAGTTCCACTAAAATATTCTTATCCATATTCAAAGCATCGGCCTGCAGTAATGGAAAGAGTTCATTGATGATGCAGTTTAAGTTATGCTTAGCCAATTCACAAGGCTTGCATTTGGCTAAAGATAAGAAATCCGTAATAATTGAATTAGCCCGGTCTAGTTCACTGATCATTAGGTCAAAATAATCCTTCTCCTCAGCAAATTTTGGCTTTCTACTAAGCATCTGAAGAAAACCGCGTACTGTTGTCATTGGGTTCCTTACCTCATGCCCAATACCGGCAGCCATTTTACCAATCATATTTAACCTATCTAAACGTGCGATTTCTTGTTGGGTGTTTTTTCTTTCCGTTACGTCTACGGCTATTTTTACAACCAAAGGTGTACCATCAAGATCAAAAAAAGGATTTTCATAAATTCCATAGTTCATACCATTACTAAAGGTAGCTTCCCAATAATTTGAAACTTGATTATTAAATACCTTGGTCGTGGGGCATTCCTCGCAAGGTTCCTCCCGGGCAAAGAATATTTCATAACAAGGTCTGTTTTCTGTATTACCAAATACTTCTTTAAACTTACTATTCGCTAACCGTATGGAGTAATCCGGTGCCAGTATGTAAACTAATTGCGGCATGCCGTTGATTAATAGAATCAGGCGTTGGTGTTCAAGTTCCTTTTTTTCTTCAGCTCTTTTTCTATCCGTTATATCCATAAGATAAACAGCTAAACCATCCTGGGAGGGGTACATGCTTACTTTTAACCATTTCTCGGCATAGGGTGCGAAACTTTCAAATCTGCCTGGTTTTCCGGTACTTTTTGCTTGGTGGTATTGTTCATAATATTTAGTCCCAACTAGTTTGGGGAACACTTCCCATATATTTTGGCCGACTGCAACTTCAGGATAATCTTCTCGTGCAACTTTGTTAAGATAAGTAAAATTCCAATCATTATCCAAGGTATAAAAGCTATCACTGATGCTTTCCAGGATTCTGTTTATTCGCTTGTTTGATTTCTCAATTCTTCCTTCCATCTGTTTTCTGATGGTAATATCCCGGCCAACATAATAAAGTACCTCTTGGTCTGGGATTAAAACGTTCGTCCATTCAATCCATTTATAGAGCCCCTTTTTATTACAGCAACGAATAACAAATTTAATATTGGGTGTATTTTGCAATAATTGAACAGAGTCCTTTTGTAAAGATTTAAGATCTTCTGAATGCATGTAACGTAAGATCTTAGTGCCAATCACTTCATTTTTTTCATATCCTAAAGTTGTTTTAAAAGCCTGATTAATATGTTTTATCACAAAATTATAGTCTACTATACAGAGCAAATCATGCGATAGTTCAAAAAGTTGCTCTAATTGAAGCTCCTTTCGCCGCTTCTCCGTACTATCAGCAAGCGTTAGAATTAATAGTTCCACTTCATTCTGATCATTGATAATCGGTTCCAATGTCCAATTCCAGTAGCTAAGACCCCTTTCGGGATTGTGAAAGTAGATAAAGGGACTGTTAAAAATTTGATACGTTTGTTTCGTCTGTACAACCTGCTCGAAGATAGCTTTAGCATCATCATTAGGATAATATGTAAAGTGGTTATAACCCGGAAAGTCATCTACTGAACGATTATCCACCTTAGCATATAATTCGTTAACTTTTATAAAATTAAAGTTTCTATCAAGAATAGCCATTGCCGTATGCGCATTGTTAAAGATTTTTTCCAATAAGATTGAACTGTTAAACAAGCTATCTTTCTCCTTTGAAAATGTTATTTATATTCTGTCAATTGTTCGTTTATTACTTTTAAAATTCCTGCTATGTAAGCATATTTAAACTTTTGTTTACACTTATAAGTATCATGCTAATATCGGTAGTCACAAAGCACTTGTAGATGGTAAAGAAATTGTTATTATTGCATGGGTAACGAATCGTCCACCTTTGATTAGAAAAACTAAGCCCCCCAAATTTTCAACACCGGTGGAGGCTTAGTTTGCCTTTGTGCAAATCACAAAAGCGCAACCAGGGATAAGCCCCCTTGCTGCGCTTTTGCAGATTTCTTTTCTTTGAACTAATGAAATAATTGCTTTTACAGAGAAAAATATTTAAGATATCACTTGGGAATAATGCTTTATTTTCCCTTTCTATGATAAATTGCATGCAGTTTTTGTTGTACCTCTCGGATAGCCCCAGTAGAGCCCTTGGAAGGCGCATAGACAAAGGGCTTCCGGTGACGTTTACACATCGCTTCTACATCGGGTAAACGATGAGACATCATTTCTGTGACAATTACTACCACATCTGCATTTCGAACTTTAGACTCGATGTTACGTCCAGTACCGCCCTGAAACCCAGATTCCCAGGAAAACGTTGCTCCTCTTCGTTCAAACATGCGTTGAAAGGAATCTTTATATAAGTCAGCCCCAACTACTAAGATTTTGCGTCCTTCTAAAAGAGGATCGGCAACATCGAGGAGTGGTTTTGCTTTTTGAATTCGCTGTTTTGCTTTGTTGCCAGTCACCTGATCCAGCGTTTCTTCATCGAATACCCAAGCAATCCGGGCTTTGTCGATTTCGCCCTGCATATAAGCGACTTCTACAAGCCGCCCTTCCCGAAGCCTTAAGGCTGTCACTTCCCGGGAATTTAGAGTAATGGTGGTTTCCTCTTCCGGGTTGTAGACCATCCATTCTCCGGCATGATATAACAAAGCTGCTATCACCGCCACTCGTTTACAAGGGGTTTTTTTGTTTCTACGCTCTATAACGGTAAATTCATACAACATACTCTCATCAAGAATTCCCAAAGGATCAGCCGCCAGCCAATCACCGTGCTCTATTCCCAGTCTTCTCACCCAAATTTCAGGCACAAAGACCTCTGAATCCTCACCAATTATAATACCGCCTTTAGCAATTCGAGAAAAAGGACCTAAAATTCTACCTTCCGGTTCCTCTTCAAAATCCTCATAAGTAGGCAAAGTATTTATTTTATTTACATCTTCTTTAGATGACATGTTTTAAGCAACTCCTTAGAAAATTTGCTTAATTATAAAGAAGTAATTTAATTAAGTAAAGGAGGTTGCAAAGGAATCGCTAATAATTTTTATCATATAGTAGTAATCTGTTTTTTATTCGACATAGCTGGTTAAGAAACAGCTCATTTCTAAAATTGAAATCTCTTTACATATTTTTATTCAGTATAATCTCCAAAATTGCCCTATCCGCTGAAGTAGAACTAAGTCTGGAGAGTTTACCCAGATTATCTACCGTATGCTCTGCCTTCTCCTCAATAATGCCATCGGTAGCCCGGATGGTGACGTTTTGTAATGCTAAGAGTGCTGATTGTACTGCAGCAGACGTACAGGTGGCAATCTTCAAGGCACAGCCCGATTTAGCCCCGTCGCATAGCATACCTGTCACATTGCCCAACATATTCTGAATGGTAAATTTGACTTGTGCCAAGTTACCTCCAAGCAGATACACAATACCACAGCTTGAACCAGTAGCAGCGACAGTTGCACCACATAGGGCGGATAGACGTCCAAAGGAAGCTTTAATATAAATAGTAATCAAACAACTCAAAGCAACGGCACGAATCGTTGATTCTTCGTCTTTATGCAATTTTTGAGCAATGGCTACGATAGGCAGCGAGGATTGAATCCCCTGATTGCCGCTACCCGAATTGGCATAAGCCGGTAAAGTACATCCTGCCATCCGAGCATCTGAACCTGCAGCCGTCAAAGCCATCGCATAAGAACATAGATCATTTACGTAAAAACCATCTTTTATACCATTGAGAATGCTTCGGCCAACTGCCAGCCCATAAGGATGCTTTAAGCCCTCTTGACCAAGCCGTGTATTGACCTTGATTAGCTGTTTAATCACCTCAAGTTTACTTAGTTCTGTCTCTCGGCAAAAGTCCCAAATTATGTCTGGGGTAAGTTCCTGCTCCAAACGGGTAATATAGTCACTACCCTCTGCGGGGAAATTATCTATTAAAACTTCCCCGTTAACCACCAAGCTGGCCACATGGGTATGATGGCCAGCCAAAATAACCGTGGCCTCACCTTTATCTGTTCTAACAGTCGCGGCAATATAAACCTTATAAGGAGTATCTGCAATCTCTACCGTTACACGCCCTTGGCGAATAAGTTTTCTCGCCTGCTCGTGATCTGCCGCTGTCAATTCAGACAAAACCTCCAGCTTTTTTGAGGAATGTTTACTCACCGCTCCCAAAGCAGCAGCTAAATCCATGCCGCATCCGTCCGTGCCAGGAATTGTAACCGCTGCAACATTTTTTATGATATTAATGCTGGCAGATACTTCTATCTGATCAATAAAACTACTAGCAACCTGTTCACGGGCCAAGGAGGCAGCATACGCCACTGCACTGGGTTCCGTGCAGCCAAGAGCGAGTACCAGTTCTGCATCCAATATTTCAAAAATAGCATTGTTCTTCACAATATATCCTCCCCCATGGTTTTTCTGATAAATAATGACGCAAGAACTATACCAACCTTGATGGCCCATGGAGAAGGCATTTTATTAAAAAGGTACCTACTATTTTTTCTCAGAAGTAAGAAAAGTCTTACAGAGTAAAAAAAATGGCCTGGGCTCAGGCCTTTGCCATTTTCTCATTAATGATAAACAAATTCTTCTTATTGAGAAATATGGGTATGATTTTTATTAACCCAGATTATATTTCTCTAACTTACGATATAAAGTTGCCAAACTAATTCCTAACTCTGAAGCTAGCTGACTTTTTTCTACAGTAGAAGCACCCTGCTTTACTTTTTCCCGCAGAAGCTTCCCTTCATAATTTGCTAATAAGGTGGCTAACGGTAGCTGATCAGAAGCAACTGGAGTTTTATTCTCTTGAAACTGTTCGGGAAGGTCCTGGATACTTAAATAACCGCTATTGCTCATATTAATCATATATTCAATAACATTTTCCAACTGGCGGATGTTTCCTGGCCAAGGGTACCTTGTCAGCCAGTTCTGCAAAGCCGCATCAGTCCCCCGTATTTCCTTACAAAGGATACGGTTATATTTCATGATAAAATGCTGAACATATACAGGTATATCGGTGGCATGTCTGCGTAAAGGTGGTAAAAAAAGGGGGATAACATTTAAACGATAGTATAGATCTTCCCGAAATTCCCCTGAGGACATCTTTGCTTCCAGGTTACGATTGGTAGCAGCGATTATCCGTACATCCACTTGAATTGATTTCTTGCCTCCTACCCTATCAATAGCTCGCTCTTGCAAAACACGCAATATTTTGGGCTGCAAAGCTAGAGACATATCACCCACTTCATCTAGAAAGACAGTTCCTCCTTGGGCTAGTTCAATCTTTCCTGGCTTTCCTTTGGGATTTGCGCCAGTAAAAGAACCTGCCTCATAACCAAAGAGCTCGCTTTCTAATAATGCTTCCGGTATGGCAGCACAATTTATGGCAACAAAAGGTTCTCTACAGCGACAACTTTCACTATGAATGGCCCGGGCCAGCATTTCTTTACCGGTACCACTTTCGCCACGAATAAGCACCGTTGATGCACTTGAAGCTACCTGTTTTGCTTTCTCTAAAACCTCTCTAAAATGAGGGTCATCTCCCAATATTTTACTAAAAGCATTTGCTTCCTTGGCCGAAACTTCTTTTACTCTGTCCTGAAGATATTGATTTTGTTTTAGTAAAAGCAGCTTACTTTCTAAAAGATTACTCATATGCTTCAGAAAATTCCATAGTTTTGGCGAGGTATGAATCAGTTTCCGACGTTGCTCCTCAGTAAAGGCACTAATGCCGATGATACCAATGGGCTGGGACCGGGCAAAAAGAGGAAATCCCATGGTTGCTAATTCCTTACAATGGCCAACCAAGGCACAAGTATTACAAGAAAAAGTCGTCCTCATATCTTCAATAACACCCGGTTTACCACTGGCTAGTACAGATCGAAAAAAGGAACCATGCGGCACCTCTTGACGTAAACTTCCTTTATGGGGACCGGTGCCGGCAATACGTATGCCTTGTTCATCAACAATTGTCACATCCAGTTCCAACACATCGGAGATTGTTTCGGCATATTCCTGAACAAAATCCTTGATTTCCATAAGTATGGACACTGATTATCATCTCCGTAACATGCCAACTTTTAAGCAGCATAACACTTGTCTTTTTTTTATGTCAAGGTAAGAAAGTATAAACTATTAAATTCAGTAGCAGACCAATAAAAAACTACTTTTATGTAACTAATTTGTAATGTATTATGGATTAAATGGTAAGAAAATTTTGCTATAATTTAGCATATTAGAAATTTTGAGGAGGGCTAACGCAATGCTTCCTGGCAATCAATTTAATTACACTGATGAAATAGGAAAACTTGCTGGGTCATTCATGACCATGCGGCAAAATCTGCGCGAGTTAATTAGTCAACTAGCAGAAAAATCTAACCAAACAAATGATTTAGCCAATACCATGTCCCAAAGTACCAGCCAGGTATCAGAGGCATCTTCCTCCACGGCCGCTACCATTATGCAAATAGCAGCAAGTTCAGACAGCGTTGCCGAACGAGCCCAAAACGTTGCCGCCAAGGCTAGGGAGTCTGCGGATTTGGCTGATCACGGAGCCCAAAATATGCAGCAAATGACCGCTCAAATGAACTCCATTGCCACCGCCTCTCAGGATGCTGTGGCAGCAGCGCATCGTCTAAATGCCACTTCTACCAGGATAAACCAAATTCTATCCGTTATCGGCAATATTGCCGACCAAACTAACCTATTAGCCTTAAATGCTGCCATTGAGGCTGCCCGGGCTGGGGAACATGGCCGGGGATTTGCCGTAGTGGCGGACGAAGTACGCAAGCTGGCAGAGGAATCAGCCCAGTCCACCAAGGAAATTAGCAACTTAATTAACGGGGTTCAAATAGAAATTTTGGAAATTGTATCAAAGATGGATAGCACCAGCCAGGAAGCGGTTAAAGGAAGTGAAATTGTACAGGTCACATCTACATCCTTTGTACAAATCCATGATGCCGTAAACGAAGTTAGCTCTCAGGTTGAGGACATGGCCTTAGCTACTCAGGAAATATCCAGTGGGGTACAAAACATTGCCGCAGCGGTAGAAGAACAGACCGCAACCCTTGAGGAAGTTAACAGTAATATTGAAGTATTGGCCGGCGTATCCGATGATCTGCAGGGTATGGTGAAAAAATTTACGCTATAATGTGGAGGGTGCTATGAAAAATATAAGCTTAAAATGGAAGGTATTAATCCCACTTATACTCGTGTTAGCCACCACTGTTTTGCAAATCAATCTCATTATAGCGATGAACCGTGCTCAACAGGAGGATGCTGTGCGGGTTAACGTTGCAGGACGGCAGCGCATGCTCAGTCAACGCATGGCCAAGGATGTGTTTGGTTTTGTTTTATCAGCAAATTCCCAACACCAAGAGGACTTAAAGAAGGCCATGGGGATTTTTGAAGAATCCCTTGCTGCTTTAAAAGCAGGTGGCTCATTAGAAGTTGGGGGAACTAAGGTAGAGGTAACAAAAACAAAAAATACAGAAATTATAAAACTTTTGGTAGAAGCGGAAACCAATTGGCAAGGCATTAAGTCTGATATTCAGGGAATTAATGGCAATACTACCACTTCCATAGACCAGGCAGAGGCTGTTAATGTCAAGTTGGTTAAGATGGTCAGTAACTTTGATCAAGCAACCAAAATGTACGAAACTGCTTCCGCTGTCACTGTTAAGGAAAATATGACTGTCATTTATGCCTGTGCAGTGGGCTATTTGTTACTGATCCTCTTTTCCTGGCAGATTACGAACAAGTATATCATTAAACCTGTGACAGCCTTACAGAAGATAGCGGAGGATATTGCCAAAGGGGATTTATCACTTAACGGCAAACACTAATTTTTTATGTGGGGTCCGTGCTCAATAATGCACGGGCCTGCACTATACCAACTGGTGCCCCGCTTCTGGGAGGTAACGGTGCCATCTGGATATTCTACTGTAACCCAAGATCGTACAATCAGCCCCTCTTGACCGGGCATCATTATTTTTTCTTCCCCCGGTAATAAAGCAGGGTTTAATCGTTCCACGATCCAGTAATTTAATCGTTTCGTAACCACGTGGTGCCAGGTAACTTTGGGTGGTCTTTGCTGTCCATAAAAGGCCATGTAGACGGTTTTATCAACCTTCTGAGACCAAATCAACACCGGGCCACTGGTGTTATTTAAAAACCGTATGTCCTTTATACCATAAAACACTGTGGCATCCTGCCCCGGCGGCACATAAGGAACAGTCATGGAGTGTGGGCTACGCAAAATAATCTTTAAATTGCTAAAGGTAGCTACATTGTAAAGGAGCGAGGCAATCTTACAAACCCCCCCACCGATGGTAGTGGTTACATGACTCCCAGAATAAGTCGGCCCAGCCTGGTAACCCCGGTAAGAGGTATAGGGACCGATGGCACCATTCTGGGAGAAAATCTCACCGGGCTGCACTACCTTACCTGATAGTTGGCTTGCTGCCAGACCGACATTGTATCCTTCACCAGGTAACGGGTCGTGCAGGGTAGCCTTATAAGCTGCCATTTTGATCGGGGTATTATTTTGGGTTAAGGCAGCTTGAAACAGGGGGTCGTCCTCCCAGGGCAACGGTCCCTCATAAGATCGATCCATATCAGGAAATTGTCGATAAATATCCTCCGCATAAACCCCCTGCTCCGGCTTATCTATCGAGATTTTTTCTTTTTCCACAGCATAAACGGGAATCTGGCAGAACAGGGTTAGAAAAATTAGTACAAATAAAGCTGGATATTTTACCATTGTTATCCCCCATTTATCCGATAGTAATAAATTCGTAGCAATACTTTATTATGTTCAAACGGTTTTTTGTCATTCTTCATCTCCAAATTTCCATTGCCGAGTGCCGGCCTATTATAAAAATAACCACAATTAAGAACAATAAATAGATCAGCAAGCCATTCCATATCAAACAACCCTACTAACGAAAGCACAGAGAAATGTGACATTATCCCTCAAGGTAAATTATTTTAACAATATTTGTGCTATCTGCATAAACAAAACAGCTATTTATTTTTTGATAGTGTTAACCCTATCAAAGGAAGTCTCCTGCATGAAGGCAGAATGGGTGTAGGACCAAAGTTATGCAGCTCTACCAATAACTTCTTCAGGGATTAAAGTCAAAGGGTTACCAGTCGGTTACCCTTCGTCAGTAAAGGATACTGGCTCTAGCAACCCTTATTTACAGATAATTCCAAAGAGGTGACGGCAATATCATGCACGAGATTACAACAAGCCTCCTCCAAAATATATATACGATCATCACAATCCTCAATATTTTTCTGGCCATCATCGTCATTTTTATGGAGAAAAGAAATATTGCAGAAACTTGGGCTTGGCTGATGGTCTTGCTGTTTTTGCCAGTGTTTGGGTTTCTCCTATATTTAATTTTTGGTCAAAATATGAGCCGAAGAAAGCTATATAAACTCAAAGAAGAAGAACAATCCATCGTACTCAGCATCCTGGGTAGCCAATGGGACCAGTTTATGCAAAATCAATACCCTTTCTGTGACCCAGAGGCAGCGGCTTACCAGGATATGATTATGATGAACTTGAGCAGTGGAATGGCATTGTATACACAGGATAATAGTGTGGATGTTTTTACAGACGGAAAAGAAAAGTTTGAGGCGTTGTTTAAAACAATTGAAGAAGCCAGAGATCACATCCACCTTATGTATTACATCTTCATTGATGATGATATTGGGAGACGATTGAGGGATGCTTTGATTAGCAAGGCCAAAGAAGGTGTCGAAATTCGTCTTTTATATGACGATGTTGGCAGTGCTAACCTATCTAATCAATTTTTCCGTCCTTTTAATGAGGCAGGAGGAAAAGCAGCCGCTTTCTTCCCATCAAAAATCCCTTATTTAAATATTCGGGTAAACTATCGTAACCATCGTAAGTTAGTCATTATCGATGGACAGATTGGTTTTCTGGGCGGGTTTAATATTAGCAATGAGTACCTGGGGTTAGATCAGCGTATTGGCTATTGGCGAGATACTCATTTACGTATTTGCGGCAGTGCCGTTCTGCAGCTTCAGGCTCAATTTTTTCTGGATTGGAATTTGGCTTCGTCTGATTCACTACAGGCCGCCCCGCGGTATTTTCCTATGGAGCAATCCAATGAAGCTCCAATTGGTCAAATCGGCATTCAAATCGTTTCCAGCGGACCTGATAATGAGAGAGAACAAATTAAAGATGCCTACATAAAAATGATTTACAAGGCAAAAAAATGCGTCTGGATCCAGACGCCCTATTTCATTCCAGATGAGAGTTTACTAAATGCCTTACGATTGGCTGCATTATCGGGTATAGATGTTCGCATCATGATTCCACGGGTTCCCGATCACAAGATGGTGTATTGGGCCACTTACTCCTATTTAGGAGACTTATTGCCATTAGGTGTTAGATGCTTCTTGTATGGAAAAGGCTTTCTCCATGCCAAGACCATTGTCGTGGACGGACTAGCCACCTCTGTGGGGACAGCCAATTTCGATATTCGCAGCTTCAAATTAAATTTTGAGACAAACGCTTTTCTATACAATAAAGATGTTGGTACTCGGATGCTGCAAATTTATGAAAAGGATCTCGAAGATTGTTGTGAATTATCTTTAGATGAATATGAACAACGTTCACGATTCCAGAAAGCAAAAGAGTCCTTTACTCGATTGTTGTCTCCGATTTTATAACCAGGATCAGGTAATCTACGATAAAGGAGTTCTGTAATGCGCGAAACCTATAGTAATCAGATAATGAAAGATTGGACTAAATTTTTAATTGCTTATAAATTTGCCTTAGATGAAGTGCGAACAAAGCTTACTATTTTAAATGAGGAATTTCAGATTATGCATGATTACAATCCTATCGAACATATTAAAACTCGATTAAAAAAGCCGGACAGTATAGTAGAGAAATTAAAAAATAAAAGTCTTGACATTTCTTATGATAATGCTCGATTGCATATACGAGATATTGCCGGTGTACGAGTTATTTGTTCCTTTACAACAGATATCTATAAGATTTTAGATCTAATTTGTTCACAAGATGATGTCCGCGTACTGGAAATAAGAGATTATGTAAAAAACCCCAAACCCAATGGGTATCAGAGCCTCCACGCCATTATTGAAATTCCGATTTACTTATCCAGTGGAGCAAAACATCTTGCCGTAGAAGTTCAGATTCGAACCATTGCCATGGATTTTTGGGCCAGCTTAGAACATAAAATTTATTATAAATATAATAAAGGCATACCCTCCACCATCCAACATCGACTGAAAGAAACGGCTGATATTGTTGCAGCGTTAGATTCAAAAATGCTAGCCTTGCAAAATGAAATTGAAATTCTACCGTAAGCTTCATTTGATATTGCTTACCATGCTAAATCTTCCTATTCCCAAACAAGCGTAATTTCCGTATAATTCATAAGGTAGATTTATCTAAAATAGGTAAAAGTTAAGAAAGGATGACGTATTTTGCAGGCAAGAGAATTTTGGGACATAATTAATCGGTATGATAAAACATTTATAGCTTTTACCGAAAAGCAGCCAACAGTAACCTTTAACCAAGATATACCGGAGTATTCCACCGGACTAGAGAACGGTATGATGGCTGAAATGACCTACATTTCTGAACAGCAGGACATGATCCATGTTGTTTGCGATTTGACGAACTTTAAAACATATAATAAAACATTTGAAAAACCGATCTATGAGGGGGAAAATGGCGCATCGGTCAAGTGGAGTGAATCATTCTTTTATCCTGAAGATAATATTGTAGAGTTTTTTATAGAGGCTAAAAATGAACTTCCCTTTGAAGTAGGGCCAAGTAATGGATTATACAAAGAATATCTGGAAAGTCAATCTGACCTTACATACGTAAAATGGCTAGAATCAACATTATTACAACTGAGGGCGTCCAGTTAAGGCGTTAACACCCTTGTCTTGGCTGCTTCAGGGGCGATGTACAAAAAAGAGTCAGGGTACCCTCCCTGACTCACCCAAATCCGTTTATTACATTGATAAGGTACGTTTTAAAAATTCCCTGGTACGTTCTTGGGTTGGATTATTAAATATTTGCTCCGGGCTCCCTTCCTCGGCAATAACCCCTTTATCCATAAATACCACACGGTCCGCTACATCTTTAGCAAATCCCATCTCATGCGTTACGATTAACATCGTAAGACCGGATTCGGCAAGTTCTTTCATTACTGCGAGAACCTCTCCTACCATCTCTGGATCAAGGGCTGAGGTTGGTTCATCAAACAACATTACATCCGGTTCCATCGAAAGGGCCCTGGCAATGGCCACGCGCTGTTTTTGACCACCCGATAATTGTTTTGGCTTGGCATGAATATATTGATCCATCCCAACAACTTGTAAATACCTCATAGCCACTTTTTCAGCATCTGCTTTGGAACGGTTTAATACTTTCATTTGTCCGACAACGCAATTGCCTAAAACATTATGGTTATTAAATAAGTTGAATTGTTGGAATACCATACCTAGCTTGGTACGGTAGGCATAAATATCATGCTGATCGTCTAAAATATTTTCTCCCTTATAAATGATTTGACCACCACTTGGTATTTCTAACAGGTTAATGCAACGAAGAAGTGTTGATTTACCTGATCCAGATGAACCAATAATGCAGACTACCTCACCTTTATTAACGGAGAAATCAATGTCCTTTAACACTTCATGATTACCAAAGGATTTACTTAGATGCTGTATATCAATCACTTTTTCCATAGTACTCATCCTTCGTTTATTATTTTCATCACTGTTTTGTTTTTCGCAACATATCTTCCGGTCTTTCTACTTGCATTTGATTACCACACAAGATGTAATTTTCTGGACCATCTAATTTCTTTTCGATTAAACGTAAAATTCTTGTTACTGTAAAGGTCATTATAAAATAAATAATACAGGCCACAAAAAAAGATTCAAAATACCTAAAGTTATTGCCAGCTACCGATTTTGTCTGGAAATATAATTCTGTAACAGAGATTACGTTAAGTACTGAAGTGTCCTTGATATTGATGACAAATTCATTACCTGTTGCGGGTAAAATATTCCGAACTACTTGGGGTAACACAACGTTTAACATTGTCTGAATGTGATTCATACCAATAGCATGAGCTGCTTCAAATTGTCCTTTATCGATGGAAATAATACCACCACGAACAATTTCCGACATATAAGCCCCTGTGTTAATCGATACGATAAAGATAGCTGCAACTAATCGGTCCATATCCCAGCCAAAGGCTAAAGCAGACCCGTAAAAAATAACCATTGCTTGTACAATCATAGGTGTTCCACGGAAGAATTCTATATAAGCAGAAAGAATAGCATTGATAACTTTCAAAGACACTCTTTTGGATCCCCGTTCAGGCATTGGCATTGTACGTATAACACCTACGATTAAACCAATCAGGGAACCTAAGATAGTACCAGTAATGGAAATTAAAAGGGTAATACCTGCGCCACGAATGAACATTGGTCCGTTGTCTAAAATAATTTTGATTATCCACTCAAAGCTCATCTTAGTCCTCCTTTAATATCGTTATAAAACCGGGTGCTTAAACGCACCCGGTTTTACATAACTATTATTTAGCTGCAGGTTGATTCTTAATAGCAGTATCCATAATACTAGTACGTTCTTCCTCTGAGATGCCTGCCAAAATTTTATTAATTTGTTCAGTTAATGGACTCCCTTTGGCCAAACCAACGGCAATCGCGGTATCATCATCGGAGGTTTTAAAGCCCTCTTTAAATTCTACCATGGCAAATTTATCATTAGCGGCTGTTGCACTAACACCTTCCGGGCGTTCTGAAACATACCCATCAATAATCCCTGATTCAAGAGCAACTCTCATCACTGGGAAATTATCCATAGCCGGTTGCTGGACTACACCTTCAATTTGTTTAATCACTGAATAGTGGAATGTATTTAATTGAGCTGTTATTTTCGCTCCTTTGAAATCTTGGATAGCAGTAGCTCCCTCATACTTTCCACCTTTTTTAACAACCATAATTAAGTTTGATCTATAGTAGTTGTCTGAGAAGTCAATGGTCTGCTTACGTTCTGCTGTAGGTGACATACCTGCGACAATGGCATCTATTTTGCCTGAAGTCAATGCCGGTACCAGACCATCCCATTCGGTCTTAACAATCACTAATTCTTTTCCTAAACCTTCAGCAATCTTTTTAGCGATCTCTACATCGTAGCCACCTGCATATTCTGCATTACCATCAATTTTAACGCCACCATTGGATCCATCCATTTGAGTCCAGTTAAATGGTGCATAACCACATTCTAGACCAATCTTAAAGGTTCCACCCTTGGTGGCTGCTGCCTCTTTTGCCGGTTCTTTTGTCTTTTCTGGACTGTTACCTGACCCACATCCGCTTAATAACATAACCGCCGATAGGGCCATTACTAAGAATAATGACAATTTCTTTCTCATCTTAACCCTCTCCCCCCACAATAAAATTAACATGTATTTTGGAATTATAATGCCGACCTCCACTTGGTACGCAACTGATTGAAAACTGTCTAAGCTTGTCAATTCAACTTAGTAATTTTATCATTTTTTCTATGTAGTTTCAAGAATAATCTGAGTAGTTTCACCTTATGCAGCCCTTTTCTTCTGAGGAAAAGATACTCACTAACCTACATAAAAACAGGAGGATTCTATCTACCGATTTTTAATGGTCATCTCAAATGCCAAAAACCATCGTGACAGCCATATTACCACCAAGAAACCACTAACATCTAAACAATAAGCGATTACTGATGACCATTGCCTAGGATAAAAGTATCCTAACCAGCCCATGACTATTTCAAGCCCTAGAAAAAGCCCTGCTGTAAAAAGAATATAAAGAACCCTTTGCCAATTTTTCGAGGGATAATGATAAACCAATATGATGGCAGCAGGAAAGGCACTGGTCCAATAAAATGTAGGCAAGCCAACTAATGTATATAATAATGTATGATCTGTTCTGTAACTGACAGCTCCCAGCTTGATTAATGATGTATCTATGAGATATAAAAGAATTAGGCCAACGATGCCAGCAGGCCACAATTTTCTCCACTCTTTTATTGGTACTAGTAATAATGCCAGCAACCAGGCCGCAAAGAAAAATACTATCCACCCCACGGTATCTCTTCACATCCAACGGTACAGTCAAATCCGCTGGAACCTGTCCCAATAATGGCCACCCTTATTCCTGCTTTCTTATAAAGAATAACGCTTATTATGTTCAATAGCCAAAAGTACTATACCCTTTAGCAACAAGCTGGATAATAATTGGGGAAGTAACTTACCCTATAAAAATATCAGTCCCTTGATATTGTAATTATCTTGATTACAGACTTAAAAACCGGGTTTCCCCGGCTTTTTTGATAAACCAGCTTCCGTCAGTATCTAAAGACTTGGCATAATCCAATTTTTTCCAATAGTGTGGTATGTTTATTTATAATGTTTTTTCCCAATTCCCATGCTTATTAAGTGGGAGAGGTACTGATTAGAGCTAACTCCCTCCTGCTTTGCAGCTTCTGCCACCATTCTATGAAGGTTTTTCGGAATTCTTAAGGTGATGCGGCCATTGTACTCATCGCCAGTCCCAGGCTCCGGGATATTAATACCGTTTTCAAAAGCTGCCTTGATCCATTCACTCTTTGCAACCATAGCATCTTCTATTGCTTCCTGAATAGTGTCACCAGTACCCACGCAATAACGAAGATTGGGAAACTCAACAATAAAACCGCCATCAGCAATATCCGGACGCACAGTGAAAGAATAAGTTAGTTCCAAATAATAATCCAAATCCTTACTCATTTCATCAACTCCCACAATGATTTTAGGTAAGCCTTAAAGCCCAGCTTATCCAATAAGTCCCTTAAATTTTCAGGTACACCCGTTTAACTGGTTTTCCGTTGCGTTTAACAATACCTATTACGTAAGGTGCTTTTGTATAAGTGTAGTGACTACCGTTACTTCGTGGTTAAAACCGAGCTGTGTTAGTAGTAGGTGAATATCTTCGAAGCTTGCCTCTTTTGCGCTTTTTAGCTTCTCAACAAGTTTATCCTTTTACTCAATGACCATCACCCTTAATGACATTGTATATGGCATCAAATGAAGTGTCAAAATGTTACTGGAGTCTACTACAGTGGCTCTTTTGTCTTATTACCGCGCACATGAGCGCTTTCCTCTGGTCATTGGGCTGAACCTACTTTAGTAGACATGGGGTATAGTTAAATTGAACAGTTTTGTAACTTAAACTGCCTTGGGGACATGTAACCCAGGGCAGGATGCTTTCTTTTCCTATTGTAGTGTAATTCCATGTACTCAAATATTACTTTTTTAGCTATCTCCCTGCTAACAAATTGTTTACCTTTTTCCTCCATAAGCTCTGTTTTTAAAGATTTATGGAAGGACTCTAAAGCGTTATCATAAGGATTACCTGGTCTACTCATGCTCGAAACATAGCCATATTTTTTCAATAAGTCCCTGTAGTTTTTACCGATAAACTGAGATCCCCGATCTGTATGGACAACTAAACCTGAAGGCGGATTTTCTGCCCAGATGGCTGTCTGAAGAGCCTCTATTGCTAATTCTTCTGTCATTCGCTTATTCATTGACCAACCTACAACCTTACGAGTAAACACGTCTAAATAAACCATAAGGTAGAGGAAGCCTTCCCTAGTTTTAATGTAGGTAATATCCCCTACCCATATTTTGTTCTTGTTATCTGTTTTAAAGTTTTGCTCCAATATATTTTCACTAATCAATGTCTCAGAAATCTTTCGATAGTTACCCTGCTTTTTTCGTGGATATTCAGCGGCTAAACCCATTTCCCTCATTAACCGATAAACCCGCTTGTGATTTACTTTTATCCCCAGGGACCCCAGTTCCGCCTTAATCCTCCGATAACCGTATTTTCTCCTATATTGTTGATGAATCTCAGTAATTTTCTCTTTGAGCGCATCATTCTCAATGTTTCTCTCACTTTTCGGTGCACTTATGAATCTATAATAACCAGATCTAGATACTCCTAGAATCCTACACATTAGCTTAACATTATATCTTTCAGCGTGACATTTAATAAACTCAAATTTTATTCTTTTCTTTCCTTGAGGAAGGCTTGAAACTTTTTTAAGATATCTCGCTCCTGTTCAAGTTCTTTTATTTTATTTTGCAGCTTACTAATTTCATAATCCTTATCTTGAATTGGCCTATCATACCCAGAAAAAGCATTTTCTCCATGAACTTCATATTCCTTTACCCAGCGCCCAACCATATTTGGAGATAATTCTAATTCGTGAGCTATTTTTGATGCTGTTTTGCCTTCCTCTTGGACTTGCTTTACTACTTGGATCTTAAATTCTTTACTAAATTTCTTTCTCATAAGACAAAAACCCCCTTGATAAACACATTGTATATTTTAACTATACTTAGTGTCTACCAAGAGGGTTTCAGTCCACAGTTTTTTTATTTCAACTGTCTACCACAAGGGGAGCATATCAGAATGCATTGAGGCTATCCCGACTTTATCCTCTCGCACACCATCGACTAAAATGCTCGTACTGGAGACTGTACACGCCCTTCAGAATACTGAAAGCACGCTCGCCGTTATCTAGCACGGATGCAGGAACTTGCCAAGAGCCTCAAGGAGTATGCGACTGTGCGAGCTATGTCTGGAGTGGGTGACACACTTGCGCCTAGAATCATCGCTGAAATTGGTGATATCCGACGCTTTCACAGTGGAAGCTCTCTTGTTGCCTTTGCCGGTATTGACGCGCCTCCTTACCAGTCAGGCAAAATCAATATAACCAGTCGGCATATTTCTAAACGAGGCTCTTCATCATTGCGAAGAACTGGTTATGAAATATTAAAATTAATAAACCTACCCGTGATGATGCGGTTTACAGGTTTATGCTCAAAAAGGAATCTGAAGGTAAAGTCAAGAAATCGGCCAAGATTGCTGCTCTCAATAAATTCCTACGCATTTATTACGCCAGAGTTACCGCGATCTATTCCTAACTGTTTTCATTAAAACAGGCCGACACTTTCACTGCCGGCCTGCTTTGCTATGTCTTTTAGTATTTAATTTCTTTTTTGATTTTCTACTTGACTTGAGTTAGCAGGTCTTTTTATACAGAGACCCGTTCAATTTTGACCTGTTTTTAGATTTCTAGCTTTTCCTCAAGTGTTTTAACATAAGTTTCACTGCTATCCGAGTTTCTATAATACTCATGGCTTACAGAACTTTCCTCAACATGTCCGCTTGCCCAATGAGTTTTATCCACATCCGGGAAAGATGGCCCGATACCTTTTAATGGTCCTCTGTTTAACATTCTATCAATTATGGTTACCGCCTCGGACCTTTTTAACTGCAACTCCGGTTTAAATGTGCCATCTTCGTATCCGGATATAATATTGTTTCGATACAACTCTGCCATATAATTAAGAGCCCAGTGATTGTTCGTATCTTTGAAGGATATCTGGATTGGCGGACTATTGGGAAGCTCCAGGAACCTGCCTATAACTGTTGCCAACTCTCCTCTGGTAATAGGCTGATCCGGTCTAAAGTTTCTGCCTTCATAGCCTTTAAACAAACCTTTCTTGGTGGCTGCTTCCACGCCTCTGGCATGCCAGTTATTCAGCTCAACATCGTTATACATTTGTTCGTTTTTAATTAAACCTTCCAATTGCAGCAGACGGGCAAATATAACCGCAATTTCCGCCCTGGTTATACTTCTGTCCGGTTTAAATTCTCCATCCGGATAGCCATAGATATATTTCAAATGATATCCATTGCCAAATCTATTGGAGAAAACCGTGATACTTAATGTAGAGGCTTTATCCAGCGTTATGCCGTTAACCCTTAGTTCTGCTTTCAGCTTTAGGATTTCTTCACTGGAAAGTATTTCAGGCAGCTCCAAAATGAGTTTTTTAATTCCCAGCTCTCCGCCTTTAAGATCTTCCAGCTTCCATCTTATTGTATTGCCCTCCACAATTCCTCCATTGGGGTTTTTCACCACTGCCCCGCTGGGGATTGTTACTACCAACTCTACATCCTTGGTGTTTCCTTTTTTGTCAGCATATTTAATCTCTATCTCTACTTCTTTTCCTTCTAAATAGGCTCTTTGGTTACTGGATAACTCAACTGCTACATCCGATGGAGTTTTATCCGGAGTTAGTTCCTCCTCGGGCTGTGTTGGAGTGGTCACCATGCTACTGCCGCCACCACCACCACCGCCATTTTGCTTGGGTGTCATTGCAAAATCATGTTTTACTACATCACTCTCTACTGAAATAATCGGACTTGTGTATATCTCATATCCTTCCTTGGTGGCCACAATATAATAATCGGCCTCAGGATATACCATCCAGGCATAATTCCCATGGTCCTTTACACTAGGATGGTTATTAAATACAAGGGTAGCAACACTATCTTGAGCGTTTGCATTATTATTGGGCGCAAAACCGGGTATTGCAGGCAGGGATACCGATGTCTTCGGAGTTATTCCTTTTGCTCTATTTCTAGGCGTATCCGCATAGAACAGTTCAACACGAACACCGCCTAATACCTTTCCCGTATTTTTATCGGTGATTGTACCGTATGGGTCTATCAACACCTCGTGAATGTTAATTTCCCCATCTGCACCCAGGGTTACCTCCATTTTGCCCATGATAAGCTCTTTACCATCTATTTCTTCTAAGATTACAAATTCATATGTTTTACCCTTTTCTAATCCTTCTATGGAGAATATGCCTGTTTTGGGATCTACCTCACCTTCTTTAGCAGGGCCGCCGGATGATAATTGTCTTATAACAATTTTGCCTTGCGCATCTCCTTTGCCTGCTATTTGATCCTTTCCGTCCTTATCCTTGGTCAGGATAAGGCCTGTAAAGGTTTTTTCTGCAGGAAATTCTTCTTCTTTGTCTCCAGTGATTTCATCAGCCCGAGCTTTTTGTTTAAAGGTTATCTCCTGAGGTGTTCCGTTCAGTGTTATTGACTTGGTGATTTCAATGTCATAGTTCAAATCACCTTTGGGAATGAATATTTTATATTTCCCGTCAGGGCCTGTTACATATTCAGCGCTAAAACCAATATCACCGTTAGTTACTACAACCTTAGCTCCTTTTATGGGATTGCCCTTACTGTCTGTTACTATTCCTGTAATAGACGATGGCTCAAAGGTGACAGTAATTTTATCCTCGCCGTAAAGTCCTTTGTCCTTGTCCTGTACAGTTGCTGTAACATCAATGGTGCGTACAATTGTATCTTCTATTTTATCTGACTTGAATACCACAGAAGCGTCACCGTTACTATCTGTTACGGCAGCGCTTCCGCCGGGGAAGGTTCCCATCTCCGCTGCAAATTCAACTGTCACTCCTGCCACCGGGTTATTGTCAAGATCTGTCACTCTGGCAGTCAAAGTAGACGTTGAATTTCCGTCCGCCACAATGGTATTGGGGCTTGCTTTCATTTCTATTTTACACGTTACACCTGGCTCTGGATCCGGTCCTGGTGTAGCTGCTGCTACAATGATGGTGATAATTGAGTTGGCTGTACTGCCATGTTCATCTTTTACTATCACGGTGAAGCTGTCTTTGCCGCTAAAGCCCTCTTCGGGTGTATAGGTCCAGCTGCCGTTCGAATCTACTGTTACTGTGCCGTTTTTCGGATTTCCGTTTATCTCATCTATCTTATAGGTTAGTTCATCACCGTCCGCGTCATGTCCGTATACTGCGCCAGTAACCGACTGTTCGTATTCTGTTTTCACCGTATAGTTAGGAACAGTGGGTGGGAAATTCGAGTCTGATTCAGGTGCTACAATGATGGTGATAGTTGAGATATCTGTACCGCCCTTGCCATCACTTACTATCACGGTGAAGCTGTCTGTGCCGCTGCTGGAGCCTTCATTTGGCGTATAGGTCCAACTGCCGTCTTGCTTATCTACTGTCACTTCGCCATTTTTCGGTTTGCTGCCTATTTCATAGGTTAATGTATCACCATCCGCGTCATATCCGTATACTGCACCAGTAACCGACTGTCCAGAATCTGTTTTCACCGTGTAGTTAGGAACAGTGGGCGGGAAATTCGAGTCTGATTCAGGTGCTACACTGATAGTGATAGTTGAGATGGCTGTACCGCCCTGTCCATCGCTTACTATCACGGTGAAGCTGTCTGTGCCACTGGAGCCTTCATTTGGCGTATAGGTCCAGCTGCCGTCCTCCTCTAGCTTTACTTCGCCGTTTTTCGGATCGCTACCTATTTTATAGGTTAGTGTATCACCGTCTTCGTCATGTCCGTATACTGCACCAGTAACCGACTGTCCAGAATCTGTTTTCACCGTGTAATCAGAAACAGTAGGCGGGAGATTTGAAGGTGTGCCGCCATCGGAGCCGCCAAAAGACACTGTTTTTACTTTGCCTGCAAATCTCTGAGCCGGCACAGCCTTGTACCGCACGGAGTAGTTGTCATCTTCTGTAGCCGGGATAGCAACCTCCTTGCTGCCGTCCGGCACAGGCGTATAAGCGCCTGTATCTTCTGTATCTTTATACTCCATGGTATCTGCAACATTCGTGAGTTTGCCTGCCGTGCCGCTCGTGATAACACCCTTGACGTTGGCCGGCTCATCCGGACGCTCAGGAATCGTTATGCTGACCTGCGTGGTGCCCGGATCGGGCTCCGGCCTGGTCTTGTCGGTCAACGCAGACGTGTTGGGAGAGACATAGGAGGTCGGTCCCCCAGTCATCATGTCTTCGATTATGTCAATCGTTCCGTTTCCGTCAGATGATCCTATAGCACCATATGATTCAGTTGGCGCAAGTCCAATGAGCTTTTCGTTCACGTAGTCAATGGTGGGGAGTTTAACCGTTGTGTTGTTGCCCGCCACGTCGTATACAATAAGCTCCATCGTATACTCACCCACCGGCAGCGTAATATTCGAGATGGTTTGCGCAGCGGCTGCAGAAGCGGCGGTTATTCCGGGAGTAGGGACACTCAGCGTTAGCTCCTCACTGTCTGCCGGATAATCCTGGCCGTCATACGTGAATCCTATACCGCCGGGTACGGGCTTGAACACAAGCTCATACCCCGCCACGCCATAGCCGTCCAAATCGCTCGTCGTAAATGAGAGCTTGCCGTTGGTGGAGATTGTGGCGGACGGAACTGCGGGCGCGATGGTATCCCCCTCCGTTACGACGAATTTCACCGTAACGGGGGCAGATGTTTTATTCCCCGAATCGGTTACTGTCAGCGTCACCGAATATTCACCGGCGGGCCAATCGGTGGCGTTGTTCTCCATGGTAAGGATAGGTTGATTTGCTGTAGAGTTGGTAACAAATTCCTCTCGACCGTCAGGATACGTGACCCTATAGTTGTATTGTTTGATGGTTGCACCGTCGGACGGCTTAGACTCCTCATCGTAGCCGTATATGAGAAGCTGGCCGCTTATAAGATCGCGCTTGACAATACTGACGTATGTGTTCGTGACAGGAGCGCCACGGGAACTGACAGCGGAAGTGAATCGGAATAAGATTCAAGCGGCTGACCGTGCTGCTGTTTAATATATTCGGCGATTTTATCCGCCAATTTGTCAATATCACTCTCGCCGGTATTGTTGTCGTTATAAACCGTCTCTCCGTTATTGCCGAGCGGGCCCGAGCCCGAGCCGCCGTCGTTGAGCAGTTCATTTTCGTGGTTGGTTATGTAGCGAATCTCCTTCGCCTGCATATACGCAGCAGCCTCGGCTCCACCCTCGTCTAGTGAACGGTTTGCACCGTCGTCGGTCAGGTCAACGAAATACCGTTCAGCGTTTTGCAGATAGTTGGCCTGGGACAGCACGTCAAAAATGTCATCTGACTGATTGATATACGCCATTTTAATATTGGAGTAGGTAAACTGGGATGCGCGGACGCAGGTATGGCTGGTCTGTTTATAGTGAACCAGCGGGCCGAAGCCGTTATATCCGCTATCGGTAAACCGATTATCTGAGGCTTTGGTTACAAGGAGAACTTCCCTATAATCGTCTGTGCCGAGTTTCGGCTTTTGTTCCACAAGCACCGAGGTTGGCGTAATGGTCAATCTGATGCTCATTTTAGAATTCCAGTCCTTGTTTTGGATAGACTGTTGCTTTAATAAAGTGCTTCTGCTGGTAATGCCTTTTTTTGTCTGGTCGCTTCCAGTAGTGTCGACCGTGGCGTTATGGATCTCTGCTGCCTTCACATTGGAGTTAATCTGATACAGGGAGACCGAGGTTGGGGTGCTAGTGCTGCCAAAAGAGTAATATAAGTAGTAGCCCACAAGGTTTTTGTCACTGTCTATGCCTGCGTTAATCAAAAACCCGGCGCCGTTTAGCGAGTGGGCGTTAACATTGGAAGAGTCAACGTCAAATGTCACCTGTTTAGCCTCTTTGGACGGACACGGATAGAACATGAAGTCTGCATAGGAATAGGTGTCATAACCGACAAAGTCCATTACTGCGACGCCTGAGTCAATGTGGTTGTATATGTGCTGCTCAAACGCTCCAAGAGTGACCTCCGTATTAGAAATTTTGTCATAATTCGTCGGCTTTGGGCCTTCCACCCACTGCTGTATAGTCATCTTTGGAATTCTATTTTGGACATACTTGTTTGCAGGATCTGTTCCGGTATATACAGTGCCGGTAGCATTAGTATGCGGAAAATAAGGGCGCAGGTTGGTATTATCGCCATACCCGGAGGAAGCTTTCCAAGCGGGTTCATCTGCGTACCATGCCTTGTCGTAATGGTCATAGACGTACCAGTCCTTGGTGTCATTCGTGTTGAGGCCGACCTTTGGGGTGCTGATGCGCACATTGACATCTCCCATCCCCACCGCCGCAAGACGCTCTTTGAGCTTTGTGTACAGCGCGTCGGATAAATCGCTCGCCAATGCCGATGAGCTTTCGCCTGCGTTGATGAGGATGTCGATAGCAGCCGAGCCTTCGACAATCGGGTCACCAACCACTTCGAAGGCTGTCGCAGTAATCCCCATTGAAACAATAGACAGCGCTATCGTGAGTGTCAAAATCAACATAATAATTCGTTTGTTCATATTTAAGATCCTTTCCTTTCTCCGTGTGCCGCAAGCATCCTCGCTCAAGACACAAAATTGCTAAACGTAGTTACCCCCCTAGCTGCCAAATATTCTGGCAGGGGAAGATGCTACGCTCTTTTTACGATCCTCTGGATCATTACACCCGACCCTATCTTTCAACCTATCCCTCCCTTAATGTATAAGATAATTTTAAACTCTTCATATTTCTTAATTTTTCACTTATGTTCAGATAGCCTGTCTCCTTAATGGATATAAAAG